>DASZGA010000021.1:0-28993 GCA_035939295.1 Candidatus Elarobacter sp.
ATAGAAGCGGCCGGGAAAGTAGTCGCGCAGCCGCGCGCCGAGCGCGACCGCCCCGCCGGTGTCGCGCCGCAGCAGCGCCTTCTCGACCAAGCCGTTGCGGCCGCCGGAGAGCGCGATTAGGCCGTCGGTGCGGCCGTCGAGGTCGTCGAGCCGCAGCCGCGCGTCGCGCTTGCGGCCGCGGAGCTGGGCGATCGAGATGAGCTGCGCGAGGTTGCCGTAGCCGGTCTTGTCGGCGGCGATCAGAACGAGCCGCGGCGTGTCGGTCGGGACTTCCTTGGCAGGCCGCGCCGGCCGGCTGGCCTTGATCGGCTGCGACTCGGCCGACTCCAGCGTCAGCTCGGCCCCGCACATCGCCGCAAACTGCGGCGCCGCCAGCGCCGCCTTGGCGAACCGCACCGCCCCGTACAGCCCGTCCCGGTCCGTCAGGGCGATCCCGCGCAGCCCGAGCTGCAGCCCGGCCGCCACCAGCTCCTCCGGGTGCGAGGCACCCTCAAGAAAGCTGAAGTTCGACCAGCAGTGGAACTCGGCGTACTCGGCAGAATCGGACATCGGGACCGCTAGCATACTCGAACACCCGTTCGATTACCCAGCCGCCCCAGCCCGCTCAATCTGCACCAGCATACAGAAACGGCAGCCGCCGCGATCGACTACACCTTTGTGGTCATACGACTAACGAGAGGTAGTCATGTGACAGCGATTTCGCTATCATATGATGGTGACTCAGCGGTCGAAGGGATTATTCGGATCCCGAACGCGGGAGCGGATCCTCAAACTGCTCGGCCTCCTCGAGCAGTCATACCCCCGCGAGCTTGCCACGGTGCTCGACGAGGACCTGAGCGTGGTCCAGCGCGCCGTCGACGACCTCGAGCGAGACGGGATCCTCGCCTCACGCCTCATGGGCCGCACCCGCCTATTCGAATTGAACCGCACCTACCAGCACTACGTGCCGGTTCGCGACCTCCTCGCCCGCATGGGCCAAAACGACCCGGAGACCGTCGCAGCGGCGTCGCGCCTACGCCGCCGCCCGCGCCGCGCCGGAAAAGAACTATGAGCCCACTCGATGCATCTTCCACCCTGACGGACGTGGCGTTCACAGTCTGCACTGCCCTAGAACGAGCCGGCGAACACGCCGTACTATGTGGCGGCAGCGCAGCAACGTACTACGCACCCGAAGCGTACGAATCACGCGACCTCGACTTCGTCCTTCGTTTCGGCGCGAGCGCGAAGATCGTTGACGAGGCGTTACGTCCGCTCGGCTATCTGCGCGCGCCGGAGCGTCTTTATCGGCATCCTGGGGTCATCTATACGGTTGAGTTTCCGGTCGGACCGCTGTCGATCGGCTCGGAAACGATCACGACATACGCGACGGCGCAGCGCGGCGAGTTGCTCCTCCACGTCTATTCGCCGACCGATGTGGTGCGCGATCGCTTCATGCACTATTGGGCATGGGGAGACCAGCGAGCCTTGCGAATAGCGCTCGACATCGCCGCAGCGCAGGCTGATCGCGTTGACGTCGCGATAATTGAGAAATGGACGGAGCAGGAGTTACGCGACGCACCTGTATACGACCGTGGGCGCCGGGACTATTTTCTGAACGAACTGCAGCGCGTGCTGAAGTGATTCGCGAGTCTGCTTTGCCACTCCATCCTACTGCAACGCGGCGAAGCTTGCGCCGTCGCTGCACCGTCCGCCGCTAGCCGTGTCTTCCGTTACAGGACGACGCCTTCTCTACGACGGAGAGCCGGTTGCACTCATCGTTGTCGACACCCTCGAACGCGGCTATGCCGCCTCGCTCGTGAGGCGTTAAGGAGGCAAGAGGAGACATTCCGCGAACGACCGCCTGCGTTAATAACCCGATAACGGGTGCAACAACACGGGTGAGACAATATGAGTACAAGAACCACCTACTTGAAGAGGACATTCTTTGCATTCTTCGCAGTATGTCTGCTGATTCTCGAGGCCTGCGCGGGCAGGGTGCAAAGCGAATTGACGCCCCGAGGAGTTACGGCCGCCAAACACGTGGTTCAGATGGATGTGACGTCACCGATCCTTGACGGCTATCGTGCCGATTTAGGGGGAGTCTCGCGGTACTTTGCGGTCGGTTCGCACGTGCGGCGTCAACCCTCGGCGCACGGAGACCTTCTCGTGATCACCGGCAAGGGCTTCTCCGGCGCTTTTCCGATGAACGCCAATCCAAAGCTGTATAGGTTGAAGGACGGCGTGCTTAGCTCGTTGCCATTGATGAGATCGACGAGGGTCGTAAACAGAAACAATTGTATCGATCCAAGCGATCCGCTGTGCCCTGGACAACCAGGCTGCCTTGCTAGCTCGCCGACGTGTGACTTATGCCCCGACTGCGAGGGAAATCCGGGAGCGGGTCCGCAAGCCAATCCCGATGGCACGAGCATCTGTATCGTCGGACCGTGCGGCATCGACGATTCCGGAAATGCCTTTGGGGTCGCGACATTTCGCGACCCTTTCAATGACGTTTCGTGCAACGCAGATCTGAGTTCGTTCGAAATGAATTGCGAATTCAATGACACGAATTCGGGCGGCGACGGGAACGTTGACTTGTTTCGCAGCTATCACTGGATCGACTATTACAAATCGCACGAGTTGAACTGCAATCCCTATGGCCACTATGCGTTGGTTTGGACGACGTTCAAAGATCCGGCGGCGACGTCTACGAGACTTTCAATCGTGCCCGGTGGTGCCGAAGGCGTTTGGGCACACGCTTCCGCTTTCATAAGCGGGACCTCGATGCGGTCACAATACAAGAGCGGGATTCCCATACGCGAAGTCGCGCACTGCAACGGAACGGACTAACCCGGCTTAGCTATCGACGTCGTCCGTCGACTCCAAGCGAAAGCCGCCGCGACCCTCGTGTTCTTCCCAAATCATGCGGTACGGCGGCTTTGCCGCGGCCTCAGGCAAGTACATCAAGACGACCTGCACCGGTGCAACGGCGAAATTGGCACTGACGACCCAAATCCAGCCGTCGCTTACGGCCGACCGGGCGAATTTCCAAAAGGGGCTGTCGTCGACGAACCATTCATCGCGTGAGACGACGCATAACCGTTGCTTCGTCCCGTCCGGGAGATCGGCACTAACGAAATCGCGGAAGCTGTCCTGCACGAGTAAGGCGTCTTCGTCGGCGCGATGCATCCTCCCAGCCAATGGGACGAGTGGCCGTGCGCTCGATTTCCTTGCGGTGTGAGGTCGTCACTATCGGTAATTTGACGTCTTGACAACCTAGCAAGTGGCTCGACCGTCACCCCGAATTCTGGACCTACCTCGCCGTTCGGGGCCGTCAATGCTTGGCGCGGTGTGAAAAGCGCGTGTTACCACGAAGACGGGTTCACGCCGTCAGACGGATGCTACACGATACAGGCGCAGTCTGCTCGTACAACAAGATTGAGGCGCTGAGCAAAGCCTAAATACCCAGCCACGATTGATGTTACTTTGCGACTACCGGTTTGATTTCGCCGAAGCGGCCGGCTTGGAAGTCTTCGAAGGCGGCGCGGATTTCGTCGATCGTGTTCATCACGAACGGGCCGTAGCGGACCACGGGCTCGTTGATCGGTTTTGCCGAGAGGAGCAGCGCTTCGAGGGGTTCGGTGCCGGTGTTTTCGAGCGCGACCGTGCTGCCGTCGTTGGCAAAGACGGCGTAGTCGCCGCGGCGCACTTCGCGCGCTCCGATGTGGCCGATGCCGGCGAAGACGTACGCGGTCGCGGTGAAGTTCTGCGGAACGGCTTGTTCGACTCGCGCGCCGGGAGCCAGCGTGACGTGGACGTAGGTCCACGGTGTCACGGTGTGCACGGGGCCGTTGAGGCCGAATGCTTCGCCGGCGACGACGCGCGCGGTCACGCCTTCGGACGGATGCGTGACCGGGATCTGCGCGGCGGTGACGTCTTTGTAGGCCGGCGCGAGGGCTTTGTCGGCTTTCGACAAGTTCACCCAGATCTGGAAGCCGTGGCGGTGGCCGCCGGTGCGCTGGAACTCTGCGGTCGGCATTTCGGAGTGCACGAGTCCGGCAGCGCCCAGCATGTACTGCGCGTCGCCGGGGCGGAGAATTCCGTGGTTGCCGTGCGAGTCGAGGTGCTCCATCTCGCCTGCGAGCAGGTACGTGATCAGCTCGAAGCCCTTGTGCGGGTGGTCGGGCGCGCCTTGCGCCTCGCCGGGGCCGTGATCCATCGGGCCCATTTCGTCGAGCAGCAGAAACGGGTCGATCTGGTCGAGGCCACGGGCCGGGATCGGGCGGTGGACGAGGAAGCCGCCGCCTTCGAGGGTGGCCGTGGCGGGGATGACGCGGGCGAGCGAGCGGGTGGCGCCGGAGGTGGTCGGTGCGGGCATATCGCCCTTACTAACAGTAGCCGACCTCGAAAGGGTTGCCGCGCGTCCGCGTTCTGAGGCTAGGGCTGCGAGTCCTTGGTCAGCCGGACGGTGAAGCGAACGTTCTCGCCGGCGGCGTCGAACGAGACCGGGACGACTTTGAACGAGTCGTAGACGAGCCGCCCGTGCAGATCGGTGCGCTCGTCGCTAAGGTCGAGCGTGCGCGTGTAGGCGATGTCGAGCCGGCCTGGCCCCGGCGTGCGGACGACGCGGAAGTGCGTGCGGTGCTGCGCGCCGTCGCCGGTCGCGCCGTCGGCGGCCCACTCGTCGCCGCGCCCGAGCCCGGTCATGTTCTGCGCGCCGAGCGCGAAGAAATACACCAGCAGCTTCGCTTCGCGCGAGAGACGCGCGTCGTGCGCGCACCGCACGACGCCGCGCGCGTCGACGTCGATCCGCACCGGATCGGCGGCGTCGGATTCGGCGAGGTCGAGCGTAATGCTGCGGTCACTTGCTGCGCGAACGAGGTCGAGCGCGAGGTGCGTGCTGGATGCACGGCCGTCGACCTGCGTGGTGACGTCGTACTCGACGTGGCGCAGCGAAGGGTCCGCGGCGGCGGCGGACGCGGTGACGCAAAGGGAAGTAAGAACGCAAGCGATGATCCGCACGACGATCCTTCCTTGGATGCGGAGAGCGTGTATCTCCGTATCGGCATGCGCGCGCGGCGGGCTACGTCGTCCGCACCGCCGACTCGACCGAAGTGCAGCCGGTCACAGGGCCGACGTTCGGCGGCAGCCCGGTTCGGGTACGCTGGCCGGGATGGGGAAGCGCGTTCTGCTCGCGGTCAACGGACGGGCTCGGCGCGGGCGCACCGCGCGCGACCGAGCCGCCGCCGCGTTCCGCGCGCGCGGGCACGAGGTCATCGAGATCACCAAGGACGTCCCGCCCGGCGAGCTCTCAGGAACGATCGTCTCCTACAAGGACAAAGCCGACGTCATCGTCGTCGGCGGCGGTGACGGCACGCTGCTCACCGCGATCGACGGCCTGGTCGAAACGAAGCTCCCGCTGGTGATCCTCCCGCTCGGCACCTTCAACGAGCTGGCGCGCACGCTCGGGATCCCGTCCGACCCCGACGACGTCGCGGCGTTGGTCGACGACGGCGTCCCGTTGCAGCTCGACGTCGGCTCCGTGAACGGCGTGAAGTACTTCAACGAAGCCTCGGTCGGTTTGTCGACGCGCATCACGCGCTTGCAAACGCCGGACGTGAAGAAGCACTGGGGGATGCTCGCGATCCCGGTGACGACGCTGCGCGCGCTGCGCTGGGCGCGGCCGATGCATTTGGAGATCGAATCGGACGACGGAACGAAACGCGTTGTGCGCGCGGTGCAGCTCACCGTCGCGAACAGCTACCGCTTCGGCGGCGTCGTCGAGAATCCGGAAGCGAGCCTCGAAGACGGACAGCTCTGGCTCTATTCGATCGACGTGCACGGCCCGTGGAACACGCTTGCGCTCCTGGCATCGGTCGCGCTGCGCCGCTTTCAGCACGCGCCCGACGTGCAGACGTTTCGGGGAAAGCGTTTTGCCGTGCGTTCGGTGCACGGCCGGCCGTACAGCGTTGCGGCCGACAGCGAAGAGGTCACGCAGCTTCCGGCCGAGTTCACGATTCTCAACCGCGCGGTGACCGTGCTGGTTCCCAAAGAGAAGGCGGCACAGATCCGATGAGCGTGACACGTCCATGCTGAACTTCTTTCGGCCGAAACGGTGGGCGACGCGGATCACCGAGATCGATCCGTCGGAGCTGTTCTCGCTGGGAAAACGCGGCGCTATCGTCGATCTCGACAATACGCTGGTGGGGTTCCGTTCGCTCGCGCCGCTCGAAGAGGACGCGGCGTGGGTGGCGCGCGCGAAAGACGCCGGCTTGCGCGTCGCGGTGCTCACCAACAACGGCACGCCGTGGGCCTCGGAGATCGCGCAAAACCTCGACATCCCGTGCATTCCGCGCGCGCGCAAGCCGTTACCGAGCGGCTTCCGCCGCGCGACGAAGGTGCTAGAGCTCGAGCCGCACGAGGTCGTCGTGATCGGCGACCAGCTCTTCACCGACGTGCTCGGCGCGAAGCTCGCCGGGCTCGACGTCATCCTCGTCGACCCGCTCGTTCGGCACGATCCGTGGAACACGCGCCCACTGCGCTGGATCGAGCGGATCGTGCTGCGCGGCGTCCCGCGCGCGTAGGGTCGTGAGCTCCAACCGGGTCGCGCAGGCGCGTGCGCAGCTCGAAGCGATCGCCGCCGAGGAGCGCGCCGATCCGAAGATCGCGCACGGATCGCGCTGGTGGATCGGCGACGACGTCGCGCCGACCGCCGTCGTGCTGCTGCACGGCGTAACGAACAGCCCGCCGCAGTACGACCGGCTCGCACCCGAGCTGCACGCGCGCGGACACGCCGTGATCGTGCTGCGCTTCCCGTACCATGGCTACCGCGATCGGATGACCGAGGAGATCGCGCGGATGACCGCCGCCGACTTCGAGAGCGCCGCGCTGCGCGCCGTCGCGCTCGGCGCGCTGTGCGGGCGGCGCGTCGTCGTTGCGGGGATCTCGGTCGGCGGGACGCTCGCGGGCTGGCTCGCCGCGCGCACGCGGATCGACCTCGCGATCGGGATCGCGCCGTACTGCGGGATGCGCGAGATTCCGGGCGCGGCGAACGACGCGCTGGGCGCGCTGCTGCGCGCGGCGCCGAACAAATTTCTGTGGTGGGACCCGCGCAACAAGGCCGCGCAACCGCCCGAGCACGGCTACCCGCGCTTCGCGACGCGCGTCTTGGGTCAATGCATTGGAATTTCCACGAAGATGAACGACGCGCCGCACGGCCCGCACGCACGGCGCACGGTTCTCGTGCTGAACGAAAACGAACCGGCGGTGAACAACGCGCACGCGTACCGGCGCTTTCACGCGCTCCGCGAGCGCGGCGTCGAGTTCCAGCACGTCGTGCTGCCCGGACTGCCGCCGATCCACGACATCATCGAGCCGGAGATTCCGCAGGCGCAAACCGAGCTCGTCTACCCGCCGTTGATCGACCTCATCGAAGCGGAGTAGCGCCGAAACGGCGTTACGCGGCTGCGGCCGGCGAGTGGACGTGCACGATCAGCGCGAGCGCGGCGCATAGGAAGGCCGCCCCGAGGAGCAGGCCGCCGATCACGTCGGTGAGATAGTGCGCGCCGAGCGCGAGCCGCGACCACGGTATCCCGATCGCGCAGACCAGCAGCACGGCGCTGATCGCCGCCGCCGCCGGGCGCGGGAACGGCGCGTGCCACGCCAGGATCGCGAACCCGACGAAGAAGACGACCGCGGTCGCGGCGTGGCCGCTCGGATACGAAAAGTCCGTCTCCCGGATCATGAGCCAGCCGTCGGGGCGTGTGCGGTGCAATCCGAGCTTGAGCAGCGTGCTCGCACCCTGCGAAAGAATCTGCGTGACGTAGACGATCGCAACCGCGGTCAGCCCGGTGCGCAGCTTGTACGCGATCGCCGTTGCAGCGAGACCGAGACCGAGCAGCACCGGCCAGCGCCCGAGCGCGGTGAAGAACAGCGCGGCGTCGACCGCGGTTCCGCGCAACGCGACCGCGTCGACGTCGATCCGCGCCGGCGTGCGCTGCGAGACGTAGAGACCGAGCGCGATCGACGCGCAGAGACAGAGCAGCGCGGCGACCCAAAGCCGCAGCTCGAGAGCGCTAGCCGTGCGCAACACCGTCCTCCGGAACGAACACGCGTAGCGCTTCGCGCGCGACGCGGAACCGTGCCGGTGTCTTCTGGAGCGGCGAGCCGTCGATCGCGATCGGCTGGCGTCTGCGAGTGCGGATCGTGAACGCGCGCGCGGTGACGACGTGCGCGTCGGGGAGACGCGCCTGCATCCCGCGCCCGAGCGCGATGTACGTGCGCGCGGCGGCGAGCGACGAGCCGTTGTCGGTGGTGAAGAGGTGGAGCCGGCCGTCGACGATCGTCGCGTCGGGCGCAACCGGCGTGTCGCCGTAGAAACGGCCGTTCGCGACGATGATGTCCTGGGTCGTGACCGTGAGCCGTCCGCCCTTCCAGTCGATTTTCGCGCGAAATGCGCGGTGGGTCAGCATCGGCTTGATGCTCGCGAGGCCGTACGCCACGGCGCCGGCGAGCTTCTTCAGAAGGCGCGGCGTCGACGCGGCGATCTCCGACGAGAGCCCGATGGTCGCGAAGTTCGCGAAGTACGTTCCGTTGACGAGGCCGAGATCGATTCGCTGTACGTTGCCGCGCGCGATCACCGCGACCGCGGCGTCGAGGTCGTGCAGCGGGATGCCGAGCGACTGCGCGAAGCTGTTGCCGGTCCCGAACGGCAGCACGCCCATCACGCTCTCGCTCTTCGCGAGCGCGTTGACGGCGTGCGTCATCGTCCCGTCGCCGCCGCCGACCAGGATCGCGGGCGCGCCGGCTTTCGCCGCGCGTTTGATCCGCTTCATGCAGTCTTCTTCGAGGCTCTCGACGTGCAGCGCAGCGACGCGCAGCCCGTGCGCGACCAGTACGTCCGCAAGACGTTCGATCGCGGAGTCGGTATGCCGCGAATGGCGGTTGAGGACGACGACGACGTCGCGCGGCGCGGCCGCCTGCTCAGCGACGGCTCGAGTCTCCGGGCGCGCCGTCGTCCTCGTCGATCCCGCCCGCGAGCCCGCCGATGTCGGAGGCGCCGGCGGTCGGATCCGGGTCGTTCTCATTCGGCGCGACGTCGTACTCGACCGGCGCGTCGGCCTCGCCTTCGGCGGTGCTGCCGAGCTCGTCGACGTCCTCGACGTCGACCGGCCCGACCTCGTCGGCCGACTCCTCGAGTGTCTCCTCAAGCTCCTCGTGCTGGACCTCGTCCAGGTCGCCGCCGCCGGTCATCCGTCGTTCGCGCCGCCGCCGGCCGTGTTGCCGAGACCGCCGCCCAGCTCGTCGCCCTCGACGTCCTCGTCCTGCTCGTGCGCGTCCGCGAGAACGTCCGTGGGACGCTCGTCTCGATCGTTCATGTCCGGTTCGTTCCCATTTCACGGCGACTCGAAAGGATGGGCCGAGCCGAGGGGGTACGACCCGGCGTGCGATACCGGAACCTGGGGCGCTGGGGCGTCCAACTCTCGGTCGTCGGCCTGGGTTCGTGGCTGACCTACGGCGGGAGCGTCGAGGAAGAGGCGGCGCGCGCGTGCATGCGGCGCGCGTACGAACGCGGCGTCAACTTCTTCGACACCGCCGACGTCTACGCGCGCGGGCGCGCCGAAGAGGTCGTCGGCCGCACGATCCGCGAGTTTCCGCGCGACCAGATCGTTCTGGCGACGAAAGTCTATTTTCCGATGGGCGAGACGCCGAACGACCGCGGGCTCTCGCGCAAGCACATCCGTGCCGAGATCGACGCGTCGCTGCGCCGGTTGCAAGTCGACTACGTCGATCTCTACCAATGCCATCGCTACGACACCTCGACACCGCTCGAAGAGACCGTGCAGGCGATGGACGATCTCGTCCGCGCCGGGAAGATTCTGTACTGGGGCGTGAGCGAGTGGAACGCCGATCAGATCGCGTCGGCGGTGATTCTGGCGCGAGCGCGCGGCTGGGCGGAGCCGGTCTCGAACCAGCCGCAGTACAGCGCGCTGTGGCGCCGCGTCGAGCCGCGCGTCTTCCCGGCGTGCAAGCAGTACGGGCTCGGCAACGTCGTGTGGTCGCCGCTCGCGATGGGGATTCTCACCGGCAAGTACACCGATGCGTCGCATCCGCCGCAAGGAACGCGTGCCGCCGGCCGTTCCGCCGAGATGATGGAAGACTACTTCACGCAGCCGGTGCTCGACGCGGTGCAGCGGCTCAAGCCGCTCGCCGCGCGCGCGCACTGCACGCTCGCGCAGCTCGCGCTCGCGTGGTGCTTACGCGACGAAGTCGTCACCTCGGTGATCGTCGGCGCGACGCGCCCCGAGCAAGTCGACGACAACGTCGCCGCCGCCGACCTCGACGTCGATCCACAGATCTTCCGCGAGATGGACGACATCCTGGCCCCGGTCGCGCCGTTCAAGCCGTATACGTCTTAGTTTAGTTGTCGCTCGGGCTCGGGCGTTCGTCCTCGTCGGGGACGAGCGTGCCGAGGAACGCGCCCAGGATGTCTTGCGGCGCGTTGTTCTGCGGGCCGCCGATCACGCTCCAGTCGAAGTACTTGTTGACGTCGGAACGGCGCAGCGTGCTCTCGAGCGTCGCCAGCGCTTCGTCGGAGTTGATCATCCATAGCAGCACGACGGCGTCGACCTCGCGCGAGCGCTCTTGCACGTGGTAGCGGTAGGCCCAGATCACGCCTTCGTCTTCTTCGATGAACGCTTCGTTGAGCTGCGCGACGCGGTTCTGCAAGAACGCCCGGGCCTCGTCCGGCTCGAGCTCGTACCAAGCGGGGCGCGGGATGAAGGTGGTCAGGTAGAACTCCGGCGGGGCGAGCTCGTCGTCGTCACCGTCGCCGTCGCCGGCGTCGATGCGGTCAAGGGGATCCATCCCGTCCCCTGTACCCGGGACGGAGCGCGCGCGCCTGTTCACGAGCGCTTAGAATCCTTTCGAGCCGCCCGTTCGTCTCCGCAGCATGGAGTACCGAATCATACGCTACCAGGCCAAGCCCGAGCGCGCCGACGAGAACCAGGGGTTCATCGCCGAGGTGTTTCGCGAGCTGCACGACGCCGCGCCGGACGGGATCGGATACGCGGTCCTGCGCCTCCCCGACGACAGCTTCGTCCACTTCGTCGCGATCGAGAACGGCCCCGAACCGCTGACCTCGCTCCCGGCGTTCAAAGCCTTCCAAACCGGCATCGACGAGCGCCGGTTCGAGCCGGTGCAAGCCGACACCGCGACGCTCGTCGGCAGCTATCGCATGCTGCCGAAAGCAGCGCCGAGCGATCCGGCGTTGCGCTAGTCGTACACGCCGCGCACGCACCAGCCGTCGGGTTCGAACGAGAGCCGCAGCAGCGAGCCGTCTTCGAGCAGCACGTCGTATTCGTCGCGCACGAGCGGGGTGCTTTCGCCGGTCGCGCTCGTCCACCAGCCTTCTTCGACACGCCATGGTCCGGCAAGCTCGAGCACGTGCTGCGGCGGCGAGCCGGCGAAGCGCGGCGCGCCTTCGAGAACGCGCACCTCGATCGCGCGCGGTTCGGTCAGCCGCAGCTGCATCGTCGCGGTCGCGGGGAGCGGCGGCGGCTCGGGGCGCGGGCCGCGCGTCGTCAGCGGTTCCAGCGTGAACGGCTCGAAGGTGAAGCGCCGCTCGATCCGCGCGCCGTCGGCGACGCGCGCGCGCAGCGCACGTCCTTCGCCGAGCGCCGCGTCGAGCCGCGCGAGGACGACGCCGATCGCGTCCGGATCGGGATCGCTCGCGGCGAACAGCGAGAGCGCGACGCCGCCGCTCGCGAGCTCTTCCGCCGCCAAGCGCAACCCGACGACCGGCGCGGTGAGCGTCACGCCTTCGAGCCGCGCGCGCAGCAACTCGAACAGCGTCGCCGGAACCGCCGTCGGCTGCGCGACGCGCGTGGTGAGCTCGCGCGTCTCGCCGTCCTCGCACTCGAGCTGCAGCACCAACCGTCCCGCGCGTTTCCCCGCCGCGCTCAAATCGTCGACGACCCAGCCGACGAGCGTGCGCAGCGCGAACAGCACCTGCTCTTCCGAGCTCGCTTCACCCTCGCCGTAGAGCGCGCGGCCGATCCGCAACGCGCGCGCGCGCGGCTCGAGCGGACGGCGATCGATCCCGCGCGCGAGATCGTGCCACGCCGCCGCATCGGCGCCGAAGCGGCGCACGAACGGCCCGTGCGGAAGCGACGCCAGCTCGCCCAGCATCGTCACGCCGAGCAAACGCAATCGCTCGAGCGTTCCAGCATCGATCGGCAACAGCTCGAGCGGGAGCGGCGCGAGAAACGCCGCCGGATCGTTCTCGCAGACGACCGCGTCGCCGCGCCACGCCGCGGCGCGCGCGACGAACCGGTTCGGGCCGCACGCGACGCGCGCCGGCAGATCGAAGCCGGCTAATGCGCCGCGCACCGCGGCGAGCCACGCGGCGGGATCGCCGCGCACGCCGTGCATCTCGACGAACGCGCGGCCGAGCTCGTCGTCCTCGACGAGCGGCGAGGCGGCGTCGAGCGCGTCCAGCACCTCGGCCCACACCCGCGCGTCGGCGGCCGGATCGTCGAAGACCGTCCGCGCTTCGGTTGCCATCGCCTGCGCCTGCACCAGCGTCATCCCGCGCCGCACGCCGAGCGCGGCCGCGGTCAGCGTGCAGTCGACCACGCGCCCGCGCTCGATCCGGTCGGCCAGAATCAGCGGCGCATCGAGGTCGACCCCCGCCTGCGTCAGCCGCGCGACGGCAAGCCGAAACGCCGGAACCCAAACGCAGACGACGGACACGGGAGAAACGTCCGCCGCGCGCGGACTCGTTGATGGGATATGGTGCTCGCGCTTGTGCTTGCTTTTGCGGTGCCGACGTACGGGCCGATCCCGGTCGGGACTGCTTCGCCGCCGCCCGCGTACCTGCGGGTCCCGACCACGCCGGACGAGGCGCTGATCGTGAACTCCGGCTCGACGAACCGCGCCGGGTACCGCTTGCGCGTGTACGCCGACGGCTGGACGGCGCTGCAGCAGGGCGACGTCCCCGTCCGCAAGCGCGTCCCCGCAGCGCTGGTCGACCGATTCTTTGCCGACCTGAAGGCGGCGGGACCGCTGAGCAAGCTGCCCGCGGCGCACTGCATGAAGAGCGTCTCGTTCGGCTCGACGACGTCGATCGGATACCGCGGCGTGCTCTCGCCGGATCTTTCCTGCCCGAGCTCCTCGCCCTCGGCGCGCGCGCTCGCAGTCGATGCCGCAGCGCTGGCGAGCGCGGCCGGCGTCTCGATGCTCCCGCGTCCAGGCTGAGGCCGCACTAGACTACGCTCTCGAGGCGGCGCACGGCCGGCATTGCCGGTATCTCGAGCGTGCGCTCGCGGAGGTCGACGAGCGGGGCGCGGTCTTCGAAGGGGTCACAGCGGATCGTCGCTTCGCCGACCGGGGCGGCGCGTTTGTGCTTGCGGACGACCGCGCGCACGTCGTACCCGGCGAGCTCGCCGAGATGTCCGGATGGGCCGTTCCAGCGGACGCGCTCGATCGACGTCTCAAGCCGCAGGGAAGCGAAATAGCGCAGCTCGGCCGACGCTTCGTCGCCGACCGCGAGGAGCAGCGCGTTCGCGCGGTGCGTCAGCGACGCCAAGCGCGTCCACGTCGCCGAGCCGATCCCGCGCCCGCTAGGGAGAGCCGGAATCACCACGACGGTGAACGCGCCCGAGCGCACGACGATATCGGCCGCGCGCGCGGCTTCGACCGGCTCTCCGACACGAACGAAAAGTAGCCGCTCTAACCGCACGCCGGCCGCCTCAAGCGCGGGAGGGAAGAGGTTCACCCCGACGACCGCCCCCAACCCGCGCCGCGTCGCTGCCGCGAGAAGACGCGCGGCGAGCGCGCTCCTCCCGGAGCTCGGCGGCCCCTCGAGCGTCCCGATCGTGCCGCGCCGGAAACCGCCACACACGGCGTCCAGCTCGGCCAGACCGGTCCGAACCACCACCTCCTCGCCCAGCGCGAAGGCCGCCGCCGTCGTCTCCCGGTGACGACGGTCGAGGGTCTCGCGCAAGGCCGCGAAAGCGGGGTCGGCGCTCATGGGAGGCCCATGCTATCGAACATATGTTCGATTGTCAATCCGCATATGCGGGTTTGCCGAAGCGAGGGAGGACCCCGGCTCCGGCGCGGGGATGAACCGAAAGCCCGTGACCGCACTTCCGACGATCTCCGCCGCCGCGATCGGCGTCGCGCCCCTGCGCTACGTCGACCGCACCCTCGACAACGGCCTGCGCGCCATCCTGGTCCCCGACCGCCGGGTGCCGTCGGTCGCGATCAACGTCGCTTACCGCGTCGGCGGCAAGGACGACCCGCCGGGCCGCTCGGGGTTCGCGCACCTCTTCGAGCACCTGATGTTCAAGGGGACGGCGCGGACCGCGCCCGAGACGATCGACCGCCTCACCGAGGACGTCGGCGGCTACAACAACGCGTTCACCTCGGAAGACATCACCAACTACTACGAGGTCGTTCCGTCGAACCACCTCGAGCGGCTGCTGTGGGCCGAAGCCGACCGGCTCGCCGCGCTCGACGTGAACGCGCAGAACTTCGCGACCGAGCGCGACGTCGTGATCGGCGAGTACGACCAGCGGATCCTCGCCGAGCCGTACGGGATGCTCGACGAGCTCGTCAACCGCGAAGCGTACGCGGTGCATCCGTACCGCCGCGGCGTGATCGGAAGTCCCGACGAGCTGAACGCCGCCTCGCTCGAGGACGTCGTCGCGTTCCACGCGACGTACTACCGGCCCGACAACGCGATCGTCGTCGTCGCCGGCGACCTCGATCCCGACGAGACGCTGGCGATGATCGAGCGCTGGTTCGGCGTCATCCCCACGCCGCCGGCGCCGCTCCCGCGGGTCACGGTCGTCGAACCGCCGCAGACCGTCGAACGAATGTACCAATACCGCGCAGCGAACGTGCCGCTCGCGGCGGTCGAGGAAGCGTATCACATCCCGGCTGCAGCGCATCCCGACGCGGCGCCGCTCGACGTGCTGGAGACGCTGCTCGGCTCGGGGCGCTCGTCGCGTCTGTACTCCTCGCTCGTGTACCGGCAGCAGATCGCGAGCAGCGCGTACGCGACCGCCGACCTGCGCGAGCAGCCGGGGCTGTTCGGCGTGCGGCTGACGTGCGCGCGCGGCGTCGCGCTCGCCGACGCGCGCGCCGCGCTCGCGCACGAGATGGACCGCTTGCGCGACGAGCCGCCCGACGAAGCCGAGCTCGAGCGCGTGCGCACGCAGATCGCAAGCTCGCTGGTGCGCTCGCGGCAGATGAGCAACTCGGTCGCGCTGACCGTCGTGCGCGCGGCGACCGAGCGCGGCGATCCCGAGCTGGTCAACGGCGATCTCGAACGGTATCTCGCGGTGACGCCCGACGATCTGCTGCACGTCGCACGGACGTATCTGCGCCCGGAAAACCGCACCGTCGTCGAGTACCTGCCGCAATGAGCGCGCTGCCGGCGCCGGCGCCGCCGCGCGACGCGACGCTGCCCTCGCCGGTCGAGCGCGTCCTCGACAACGGGCTGCGCGTCGTCGCGTTCTCGCAGCGCAACCTGCCGCTGATCGCCGCGCAGCTCATCGTCCGCTGCGGCGGCGCCGCCGAGCGCGAAGACGAAGCCGGGCTCGCCGCGCTGGTCGCGGCGCTGCTCACGCACGGGACCACGCTGCGCAGCGCGACCGAGATGAGCGCGGCGATCGACGCGCTCGGCGCGCGGCTCGACGCAGGCTCCGGCTACGACGCTTCGGTGCTGAGCGTGTCCGCGACGACGCCGGCGTTCCCGCACGCCTTCGCGCTGCTCGACGAGATCCTGCGCCGTCCGGCGTTCGCGCCGGACGAGGTCGAGCGCGTGCGCACCAAGTCGATCTCCGATCTCGCGCTGACGTACGCGAACCCGAGCGCGCTCGCGCGGCTGGTCGCGCAGCGAATCGCGTACGGCGGCGCGCCGTACGGTCACCCGCTCGCCGGCACCGCGGAGACGCTGGCTTCGCTCTCGCGCGACCGCGTCGCGTGGTTTCACGAGCGCTTTTACCGCCCCGACGACGCGGTGCTGGTCATCGGCGGCGATCTCACCGTCGACGAAGCGTTCGTGCTCGCGGAGCGCGAGCTCGGCGGCTGGCGCGCGCCGTCGGTGCCGACCGGCGAGCGCCCGCACGGGGCGGTTCCGCCGCCGCGCGTGCAGGTCGTGATCGTCGACAAGCCCGACGCCGGGCGGACCGCGCTGACCGCCGGGCGGATCACGATCGCGCGCAGCTCGCCCGACTACTACGCGGCGCTCGTCGCGATGGCGGTGCTCTCGGGGTACAGCGGCCGGCTCAACCAAGAGATTCGGGTGAAGCGCGGCCTCTCGTACGGTGCGGGCGCCTCGCTCGCGACGCGGCGGATGGAAGGGATGTTCAACGCGGCGACGCTCGTCGATCACGCGCGCGCGGCCGAGACGACCGAGGTGACGCTGGCGACGATCCGTTCGCTCGCCGACGCGCCGGCGAGCGACGACGATCTCGTCTCGCGCAAGGCGACGGTGACCGGCGGCTTCTACCGCTCGATCGAGACGATCGACGGGATCGCCGGAACACTGACGGAGCACGTCCTGTACGACGTTCCGCTGCGCGCGATGAACGAGTACGCGCAACGCGTCCGCGCCGTCGATGCGAGGGCAGTGCACGACTTCGCGTCGCGCGCGCTGATCCCGGACGAGTTCGTCGTGCTGGTCGGCGACGCGTCGAAGTTCGCGGCCGACGTGTCGCGCGCGCACGCCGGCGTCCGCATGATACCGTTCGAACAGCTCGACCTGGGATCGCCCACGCTGGGCGCGTGACGGCGCGCGCGTGTCGTTCTTTCCGGACCGTACTTCGCCCGTCGCACTGCACCGCCAGCTCGCGAGCCATCTGCGCGACGCGATCCTGGCCGGCGAGCTCGGCGGCGGAACGCGATTGCACGCGTCGCGCGCGCTCGCGCAGCAGCTCGGCGTGTCGCGCAACACCGTCACGCAGGCGATCGATCAGCTCGTCGCCGAGGGCTATCTCGAAACGCGCGTCGGCGCGGGAACGTACGTCGCCGGCGGGCTGACGCCGCGTGCCCGCGGTGCGGACGCCGGCACCGAACCGCCGCGGATCTCGGCGCGCGCGCGACGTTTCGTGCGTTTCGACGACCCCGACGGCGGGAGCGATCCGGTGCTGTTCCGGCCGGGCGTCCCCGATCTGACGCTCTTCCCGGACGCTGTGTGGCGGCGCGTCGCGAACCGCTGGCTCGACGCGCCGGAGACGCGCGGATACGGCGACGTGCTCGGGTTTCGCCCGCTGCGTGAAGCGATCGCGACGCACCTGCGGCAGACGCGCGGCGTCACGCTGGGCGCGTCGAACGTCGTGCTCACCGAAGGGACGCGCGCCGCGCTGGCGCTGATCGCCGACGTGCTCGTCGATCCGGGCGATGCGGTCGCGGTCGAAGATCCCGGGTACGGTGCGATGCGCGAAGCCGTCGCTGCGGCGGGCGGAACGCTCGTCCCCGTCGCGGTCGACGAGGACGGGTTCGACGCTGCGCGCGCGCCGGCGAGCGCGCGGCTCGCGTACGTGACGCCCTCGCATCAGTATCCGACCGGCGTGGTGATGGATCTGCGGCGGCGGCTCGAGCTGCTGGCGTGGGCGCGGGCGGCGAACGCGTACGTCGTCGAAGACGACTATGACGCCGAGTTCCGCTACGACGGCGCGCCGCTGCCGGCGCTGCAAGGCCTCGACGACACGCGCGTCCTGTACGTCGGAACGTTCAGCAAGACGCTCGTCCCGGGTTTGCGCGTCGCGTGGATCGTCGTTCCCGACGCGCTCGTCGACACGTTCGAGGCGGCGCGCGCGGTGACGTCGGGCGGGCCGTCGTATCCGTTGCAGGCGGCGCTCGCGGCGTTCGTCGCCGAAGGCCACTTCGCGCTGCACGTGCGGCGCGCGTCGGCGCGCTATCGCGAGCGGCGCGACGCGCTCACCGGCGCGCTCGAGCGCCGGCTCGGCGGGCTCGTCCGCGTGCAAGGCGCGGCGACCGGGCTGCACGTCGCCGCGCGGTTCGACGGCGACGACGTCTCG
Source organism: Candidatus Elarobacter sp. (assembly GCA_035939295.1). GTDB lineage: Bacteria > Vulcanimicrobiota > Vulcanimicrobiia > Vulcanimicrobiales > Vulcanimicrobiaceae > Vulcanimicrobium. The sequence goes on from DASZGA010000021.1 coordinate 18,027, forward strand.
GTGACGAAAGCCGCGGCGGCGCACGACGTCGTCGCGCCGGCGCTCTCGCGCTACGCGGCCGGCGGCCGCGGTCCGAGCGGGCTCGTGCTGGGGTTCGCCGCCGGCGGCCCGGCCGCGATCGAGCGCGCCGCCGAGCGGCTCGCGCGCGCGTTCGAGGAGGCGCGGCACCCGCAGCGTCAGGCGAATCGGACCTCGACGGGAACCGCCTCGACCACGTAGCATCGCCGGGTGAGCAGCGCCGCACCGAACACTCGTGTTCGCCGCCTCGCCGACCGCGCCGGCTACGAGCGCGCGACGGTCGACGCGATTCTCGACGCGGCGTACGTCGCGCACGTCGGCGCGATCGTCGACGGGCTCCCGGTCGTGATCCCGTACGCGTGCGCGCGCGCCGGCGACGAGCTGGTGCTGCACGGTTCGGTCAAAGCGGGAACGCTTTCGCTCATCGCGTCGGGCGCGCCGGTGTGCGCGACGGTGACGCACCTCGACGGGATCGTCTTCGCCCGCAGCGCGTTTCACTCGTCGATGAACTACCGCTCGGTCGTCGTGCAAGGCGCCGCGCGCGTCGTCGGCGATCGTGCCGAGAAGCGGCAATTGTTCGACGCGTTCGTCGACAGCATGATGCCGGGACGCCGTGCGCTGATGCGCGCGCCGACCGACGGCGAGCTCGACGCGACGCACGTCGTCGCGCTTGCACTCGACGCCGTCTCGGCAAAAGTCCGCGCCGGCGGCCCGCAAGACGCGCCCGGCGACCTGCGCGCCGGCCTGTGGGGCGGCGTGATCCCGCTATCGCTCACCGCCGGCACACCCGAACCGGATGAAACGACCGCCGCGAACGTCGCACCGCCCGCGCTCCGGAATAGCTCAGGGAATCAGCAGTAGCTTTCCGGTCGTTCTGCGCGCTTCGAGATCGCGGTGCGCTTCGGCGGCGTCGGCGAGCGGGTAGGTTTTGCTGATCCTCACGTGCAGCTTGCCGTCCTCGATCGCCGCGAAAAGGTCGCGCGCGCGGCCGAGCAGCTCTTCGCGCGAGCGGACGTAGTCGACCAGCGTGGGGCGGGTGAAGAAGACCGAGCCGGCGGCGGCGAGCCGTTGCGGTTCCACCGGCGGCACCGGTCCGCTGGAGTTGCCGAAGATCACCAGCATCCCGCGCGGGCGCAGCAGGCTCAAGCTGCGCTCCCACGTATCATTGCCGACCGAGTCGTACGCGACGTCGACGGCGTGCTGGCCGACCAGCTTGCGGGTCGCTTCGGCGAAATCTTCCTCGGCGTAGACGATCACGTGATCGGCGCCGAAGCGGCGCGCGAGCTGCGCCTTCTCTTCCGTTCCGACGGTCGCGATCACCGTCGCGCCCTTCGCTTTCGCGAGCTGCACCAAGGTGGAACAGACACCGCCGGCCGCCGCGTGCACGAGCGCGACGTGACCGGCGCGCAGCGGGAACGTGTCGTTGACGAGATAGTGCGCGGTCATCCCTTGCAGCATCACCGCGCACGCGTCGCGCTCGTCGACCCCGTCGGGGATCGGAACGAGCCGGTGCACCGGCACGGCGTTGGCTTCCGCGTAGCCGCCGAGGTTCGGCGTCTGCGGGTACGCGACGCGGTCGCCGGGGCGGAACTCGGTCACGCCCTCGCCGACCGCGTCGACGATGCCCGCCCCTTCTTGGCCGTCGATGAACGGGAGCGGGCGCTTGTAGAGCCCGGTGCGGAGGTAGACGTCGATGAAATTCACGCCGGCGGCGCTCTGCCGCACCAGCGCTTCACCCGGGCCGGGCGACGGGACGGGGACGTCGGCGAGCTCGAGAACTTCGGGACCGCCGACGTGGTCGACTCGGATCGCTTTCACGCTGGTTCGGACCACGAAAGCGAGCTGCCGGTTTCCGCCGCCGCCGCGGGGGTACGGTGAACTCGTGGAACGCCGCGATCTCTATCAAGACGACCTGACCGAAGAGCGTCTGCCCTCGCCCGCCTATCGCGACGACGTCGCCGCGACCGAGGTCCTCGACCCCGACACGCTCGACGACGGCGACGCGCCGAAACCGGCGGCGCCGCAGCCGCGCGCCACCACCGGCGACCCCGACGAAGACGACGATGACGACGAGGACGAGGACGACGATGAAGACGACGACGAGGAGTAGCGCTTAGCGGAGCTCCTCCGGATTCGACGACGTCCCCGGGATCCGCGGGATCGCCGGGTCGTTCAACGCGGTGTCGTCGGGCGAGACGTTCGTGCCGACCGGCGCGCTGCGCACGTCGTTCGAGGTGATCGCGGACGTGCTGTCGATTCCGTCCGGCGGCTTGCCGGCGCCCTCATCGCTCATCCCCATCGACTCGTCCTGCGCTTTCGTCGTTTGCCCTTTCGCCGCCGCGCTGTCGCTGTGGAACAGATACGCGGATGAGGTCGGATCGAGCGCGCCCGGCGGCGCCTGCTCGACCATCGCGGCGAAATGCTGCAAGTCGTGCTGCAGCCGCTGCTCGAACTGACCGCCCACACCCAGGCTCTCGCCGAGCTGACCGAGCGCGCCGGCCGGCGGATCGTAGCGCACCAGCACCGTTACGCGCGTGCGTTCCTCGCCTTCCGGCTCGAACGTCACGCGGCCGCTGTTGCTCAGCCCGTCGACCGAACGCCAACCGATCTGCCGGTCGGGGATCCAGTCTTCGTTGACGGCGTCCCACTCGTGCTTGCCCGCGACGTCGACGACCCAGTGGCTGCGCTCGCCGTCGAGGTACGTCACCTCGTGCACGAACGTCATGAACTTCGGGTAGTCGTTGAAGTGGGAGTAGAGCTCGTAGACTTGATGGACCGGCGCGTTCACCGTCACCGATGCGCTGTGCTCCGCCATACGTTCCTCATTTCGCGGGCCTGGGTTCCAAGCGTACCCGCCGCGTTCGGAGGCTGAACGCGGGTACGATACCGCGGCTATGACGCTGCGGCTCGACATCGGGATGCTCAAGGAAACGTACGCGCGGTTCAACGCCGACAAGGCGCCGCGGCTCGCCGCCGCGCTCTCGTACACGACGATCTTCGCGCTCGCGCCGGTGTTTCTGCTCGTCGTCGCGCTCGTCGGGCAGATCCTCGGGATGACCAACGGCGGTCACGGCCACCACATCGTCGAGGACCAGATGCTGGAGGCGATCAAACGCTCGGCCGGTCAAGCAGCGGCCGACACGGTGAAGCAGATCGTGACCGCGAGCTACGGCCATCGCGCGCAAGGCGGGATCGCGCAGGTCGTGGGCTGGGTCACGCTCGTCCTGGGCGCGGCGGGGTTGTTCGCGGCGCTGCAGGACGCGCTCAACACGATCTGGCACGTCGAGCCGCCGAAGAAGGCGCTGTGGGCCGCGATCCGCGACCGGGTCGCATCGATCGGAATGCTGCTCGCGATCATGTTTCTGCTGCTGGTGACGACGGCGATCAACGCCGTGATCGCGTACGTCGCGACGTACGTCTCGCATGCGCTGCCGTTTCCCGGCGCGGGGTTCGTCTTCGCGCTGATCAACTGGGTGATCACGCTCGCGATCGTGACGCTGCTGTTCGCGCTGATGTACAAGTACTTGCCCGATGCGCCGATCGAATGGCGCGACGTGTGGACCGGCGCGTTCGTGACCGCGGTGCTGTTCGTCGTCGGCCAGGCGCTGATCGCACTCTATCTCGGCCGCGCCGGCGTCGCGTCGGCGTACGGTGCGGCGGGCTCGCTGCTGGTGCTGCTGCTGTGGATCTACTACTCGTCGATGATCCTGCTGTTCGGCGCCGAGTTCACCCGCGTCTACGCCGAGCGGCACGGCTCGCGGACCGGCGCGCCGCCTGCCGAAGCCGCCGCGGCTTAGCGGATCGCGGCGCTCCCGCTGACGAGCCGCGTCCGCGACCACTTCTCGTACGGCTGCACGCGGTTGAAGATCGCGAACCAGCCGACGATCGCGAACAGCGAAGCGACCAGCGAGATGTAGCGCCCGATCGCGCGCGCGAAGCCGACGCGCGGATCGTGGTTCGCGCCGATGACACGCAGGTCGCAGATCATCATCCCGACCGTCTGACCGATCAGCGCGACCAGCACGACGGCATAGGCGGCGAGCAGCAACCACAGCATCGGATTGCCGCCGAAGCTGATGCGGGTGTGGCCGCCGGCGCCCAAGTCCTTGGCGATTTGATTGATCACCGGCCCGTAGCTGCTGTCGGTGGCGAGCTCTTTGAGCGAGAAGGCGCGCTCCTGGATCGCCGCCGCAGCCGGAACGATCGCTTGGATCACCGCAACGTCGATGAGGAACGCCCACGTGCGGCGCCAGAATCCGGCATACACTTCCTCGCGCGCGCCTTCGACCCGCGGCGCGGCGGCGTTCGCGGCGAAGCGCGGTGCCCAGGTGACGAAGAGCGGGTCGCGCGCGAAGCGGTGCAGCGCGGCGATCCGGTTCGTCGCGTACGGTGAGGCGGCGCTCCACTCGGCCATCCGCAGCGACGGTTCCGCGTGCAGCTCTTTCAACTGGCCGGCGAACGCGCCAAGGTCGGCCTTGCGGCCGACGTGTCCGAACGTCGAGACCGCGATCGCGCGCATCGCGGTCTCGAGCGAGCCGCAGCACAGCAGCCCGGCGCGGTCGGCGGTGTACTCGATCTTGCGCAGCCACGCGCCGAACGCGATCGAGACGATCGCGTTCTCGCGGCCGTTCGCGCTCAGCAGCGAGGTGAAGCGCGTGTGGCCGGAGGCGATGTGCCCGAGCTCGCGGCCGATCAGGAAGCGCAGCTCGTCCTCCCGGAAGTAGTCGACGTACTGCGCCGAGATCACGATCGCGTACGGCTCGCCGATCCCCACCGCGACGACCGGGACGAACGGGTCGTCGCGGATGAAGACGTGCGGCACCGGCAGCCGCATCATTCGCGCGCACTCCTCGACGACCGCGTGGACGTGCCCGAACTGCTCGGCGTGGATCCGCAGCCCGCCGCCGAGGAGCCGCCCGCGCGCGAACGCGACGTAGACCATCGCGACGAGCAGCAGCAGCGCGATCTCCTGCCACGTGAGCTGGTGCTGCAGCAGCCATCCGACCACGATGATGGTCACGGGAAGCGAGAGCAGCGTCCACACGAACGTGGCACGCTCGCCGGGAACGCGGAGCGACTCCCTTCCGGCGAAGAGCGTCGTCACGATAGCCTCCTACTTCAGCATGAAACCGCTGGGGTGGGCTTGGCGCTCGTAGGTGAACTTTCCGTCCTTGACCCGGTAGAAATAGCAGTTCGGGTCGATCACGTCGCCGGCGGGGCCGAAGGTGTACGAGCCGGTGATCGTGTCGTACGAGCCGCCGGTCGCGAGCGCGCGGATCATCGCGAGCCGGTTCGTCGCGCCGGTCCGGCGCGCCGCGAGCCGCACCAGCTGCACCGCGGAGTACCCGAATGCCGAGACTGGGACCAGCGCGCCGTAGCGCAGCTGGTAGTCCTGCACGTCGCGCTGCGCGATCGGCGCGAGCGGATAGTACGGGACGCTGGTCGAGACGACGAGCCCTTCGGTCTGCTTCGCGTACTCCTTGCTCGTCGTTTGCGCGTCGAAGAACCCTTGCGTCGCGAGGAACCGACCCGTGTAGCCTTTCGTTCGCAGCGCACCGATCAGCTCTCCCATGTCGCCGACGTTGCCCGCCAGCGTGACGCAGTCGGGATTCTTCACCAGCACTTGCGCCGCGACCGCGGCGAAGTCCGGCTTGTCGAGTGAGAACTGTGTCAAAGACGCGTTGACGTGCAGCGATCCGGCGCGCTGCACGAATCCGCGCGCGACGTCAGGGCCGTAGTCGCCGTCTTGCGTGACGACGAGCGGCGCCTTCGAGCCGGTTTGAATCGCGTACGCCGCGACGAGCCGGCCTTCGTCGGAGTCTTTCGTCGGCAGCCGGAAGACGTTGCGATAGCCGCGCGCGGTGATGCGGTCGTCGGTGACGGTCGGGACGATAAGCGGGACCTGTGCCTGCGCGTACGTCTGCTCGGTGACGTACGTCGTGCCGGAGCTGAGGTGGCCGATCACGGCGATCGTGTCGGGCTGCGCGATCGCGAAGTTCGCCTGCACCGTCGCGTCGGCGGCGGTGTTGTGATCGTCGTACGTGGAAAGCAGGAGCGCGCGCTCGAAGCTGCTGCGTTCGGAGTTGATTTGATCGACCGCGGCGCGCACGCCGTCGGCGAGCTGGCGCCCGATCCGCGCGTCGGGGCCGCTCTGCGGGCAGACGACCGCGAGCCGCAGCGTCGCCGTGTACGGGGCGATCTGCGCGATCTGCGTCGCACCGGCCGCGCCGCCGATTCCGCCGAGAAACTCCGCCCTGTTCATCGCGGGACGACGTACGACGCGAGCGTCGTCCCGAGGAAGCCGACCGAGAACGCCATGTTGGTGAGAAAGACACGGTCGTTCAGCACGAAGACGTCCTTGGCAAGCGCGATCAGCCGCTCTTCGTACACGGTCACGGCGACGGCGAGCGCGACGCCGGCGTAGTACAGCCAGTTCGCGTGCGAGAGCCAGCCGGCGCCGAGCAGCGCGAGCACCATCACGCCGTGCAGCACGATCGGCCACACGCGTGCGCTCCGCTCGCCGAACGCCTGCGGAAACGAGCGCACGTTATTTGCCACATCGAACCGCAGGTCCATCAGCGCGTACAAGATGTCGAACCCTGCGACCCACACGGTCACCGCGACGAACAGCAGCAGCGCGGGAAGATCGACCTTTCCCGCGACGGCGATATACGCGCCCAGCGGAGCGCACGCGTCGACCGCGCCGAGCACGAAGTGCACCATCCAGGTGAAGCGTTTGCAGAGCGGATAGCCGACCGCGCCTAGCGCCGCGAGCGGGAGCAGCTTCACGCACAGCGGGTTCAGCATCGCGGCGCTCAGCACGAGCAGCGCGAGCCCCGCGACGATCGCCCACACCATCACCGCCGGCGCGAGCTTTCCGCTCGCGAGCGCGCGCTTCGCGGTGCGCGGGTTCGCCGCGTCCATCTCCTTGTCGAAGTAGCGGTTCGCCGCCATCGCGGCGGTCCGCGCGCCGATCACGGCGAGCGTGATCCACAGCAGCTGCCACCACGACGGGAACCCGTGCGCCGCCATCACCGCGCCGACGTACGCGAACGGCAACGCGAACAGCGTGTGCTCGACGCGAATGTCGCGCAGAAAGATCTTGATCGCGTTCACTTCGCGCGCTCCGTGCGCGGGCCGGCGTCGTCGGGCGAGGCGGAGGCGGAGGCCAGGAGCCGTGCGAGCCGCGCCGGCCCTTGGCCGGACCACTCGTCGGCGACGCCGGTGCGCGCGAGGTCGCCGAGCCCGTACTCGGCCCAGCGCGCGGTGACGCGCTCGCGCGTCGCCGCGTCCATCCGGATCTCCGGCGGCCAGTCGCGCCGATAGCCTTCGTCAGGGCCTTTGCGCGTGGCGTCGATCCCCAGCTTGTGTCCGAGCGCAAGCTCGTACGAGCCGGAATGGTCGAGGTCGTCGACCGGCCCCGGCATGATGACGAGATCGCGCGACGGGTCGACGTTGTTGAGCGCGTACCAGACGACGCCTCGCACGTCGTGCACGTCGATGTCGTGATCGACCACGAGCAGACAACGCGTGAGCATCATCATGTGTCCCAAGCCCCACAGCGCGTTCATCACCTTTTTCGCTTGGCCGGGATACGACTTCTTGACCGCGACGATCGCGAGGTTGTGAAATCCGCCTTCCACCGGCAGATTGTAGTCGACAATCTCTGGAACGACGGCCTGCAGCAGCGGCAGAAAAATTCGCTCCGTCGCCTTGCCGAGCCACGCGTCTTCCATCGGCGGCTTCCCGACGACGGTCGCGCCCCAGATCGCATCGCGGCGGTGCGTGATCGCGCTGACGTGCAGCGTCGGGTAGAGGTCGGCTGCGGAATAGACTCCGGTGTGGTCGCCGAACGGCCCCTCGACGCGCAGGTCTTCGTTGTCGACCCAGCCTTCGATGATGAAGTCGGCGTCGGCGGGGACGTCGAGATCAACGGTCTTTGCCTTTGTCGTCCGCACCGGCGCGCCGCGCAGGAACCCGGCGAACGCGAGCTCGTCGACGATCGGCGGCAGCGGCGCGGTCGCGGCATACGTCAGCGCCGGATCGCCGCCGACCGCGATCGCGACCGGAATGTTCCGTCCCCATTTGTCGGCGTGCGCGCGGCCTTGCTTGTGGCGCTGCCAGTGCATCCCGGTCGTGCGCGCGTCGTAGATCTGCACGCGGTACATCCCGACGTTCACGCGGCGCGTCTGGGGATCGCGGGTGAAGACGAGCGGCAGGGTGATGAACGGCCCGCCGTCGAGCGGCCAGGTCGTCAGTACCGGGAGCTTGGTGAGGTCGGGCGGGTCCATCACGACCTCTTGCGAGGGCGCGCGGTCAACGCGGCGCGGGATCGCCGAGGCGCCGGCCGCGGCGAGCGAGGCCAAGCGGCCGAGCTTCCCGCCAAGCGTCGGCGGGAGCGCCAGGTCGATCGTGCGCCGCAGCCGCTCCTCGACCTCGCGCAGCGATTTCGCCCCGAACGCCAGCGCGGCGCGCCGCTCGGTCCCGAACTGGTTGGTCAGCACGGAGAAGCGCGAGCCGCGAACGTTGGTGAAGAGCAGCGCCGGGCCGCCCGCCTTCACGACGCGGTCGGTGATCTCGGCGATCTCGAGGCGCGGGTCGACGGGGGCCTCGATCGTCGCCAGCTCCCCGGCGCCGCGAAGGGCGCGCACGAAGGCGCCCAGCGATTCGTAGGCCATCCCGCATTACTTAGACGGCCCGGAAGGGCGGTCTTGCGGCTAGGACGGCATTCGGAATGAGGTCGCCGCGGCGGCTTCGCGCATCTCCGCGACCGCCGCCTCGGCAGGGCGGTAGCCTCGAACCAGCGCGACGATCTGGGCGTTCGCCAGCAGCAGCGAGTTGATCGCGTATTCGATCACCGCGTCGGGCCGTTGTCCTAGGAGGATCAGCATCACGGCGAAGACCGACGAGGCGCGGTCGCCGGTCGAGCAGTGGATCAGCGCGGGCCCGCGGCTGATGTTCCGCAGAAACGCGAGCGCCGCTTCGGTCGCCGACGCGTCGAACTGCGCCTGCGTCATGTCGCGCGTGATCGGGATGTTTTGGTACGAGACGCCGTATTTCGCCAGCTCCGCGGCTTCGCCGTCGTCGAACGGCGGCGGCGGCGGGTACGGCGGCGGCGTGTGCGGCTCACCCGGCTTTCGAACGCACACCACGGATTTGATCCCGGCGTTCGCGATCGCCTGGTATGCCGGTGAGGAGGGTTGCCCGGTGACGTAGGTCGTGTCGGCCACGATACGTGCGCCGCTGTACGCGACGAACGAGAGGCAGTTGATCGTCGGAAAAAGAGACGCGCTCATGACTCAGAAGCTTGGACCTCTCATGGCGCAGTTCATCGCGTGCATCCGCCGCAACTACGAAGATTTTCCCGAAGCGCGGTTCACCCCCGAGCTGCTCGAGGCGGAGGCCGAGCGAGCGCGAACGCTCTACCGCGACGGGGTCTTCCGCCAGATGTGGAGCCGCGGCGACAGTCCCGGCGCGGTCGTGCTGCTCGAGGCCGGCTCGGCGGACGAGGCGGCGGCGGTGCTGGAGACGCTGCCGTTGCGGCAGATCCAGATGTTGCTCATCGACTCGGTGATCCCGGTGATGGCCTACCGGGGCTTCGGGCCGCGCGGCTAGCGCCGTCGCTTCGATCGGATTCGTACGGACGGAGCAGGTGGTCTCGGATCGGCCTATAAAGTGACCGAGCCTACGGCATCCTTGTAAGTTAAACAAGACGTGCTGTTGGCCGGTACGCTGGGAGGCCGTCCATATGCGCTTGCAGAGTCGTGCCGCGATTGCGGTGCTTGCGGTGACCGTCGCGCTTTTCGCCGCCGTCGCCGGGGCGCGAATGGCAAGCGCCCAGAGCGTCGTCATCGAGAAGCTGCTCTGCGACGCCGCCGGCTGCGGTCCGAACAACCCGCCGACCGGCCTGCCGCTCGTATCGCCGCTCACGCCCCTGTACTACCGGTTCACATTCAGCTCGCAGCCGAACGCGAACGGTCACCTCGTCGACGCGCTTCCGGCCGGCTTCACGGTCTCGTCGGTCGTCTGCGGCGTCAGCCAGAGCCCGGTCCCGTTCACCGTCACGAACGGCACGCTCGACGCCGGCCCGCTCCCGACGTCGCCGACGACGCTTGAATGCCGCGTGTACGGCTCGTTTCAGGCCGGGAGCTCGGGAACGCTGTCGAACCAGGGAACGCTCGCCGACGGCTCCACGACGATCGCGCAATCGAGCACGTCGAACACCGCGCTCGCGCTCGCGACGCCGATCCCGACGAACCTCGCGGTCGTCAAGACGGCGTCGGTGTCGAGCGTAAACGTCACCTGGGCGGCGCAAACGATCACCTATACGATTCAGGTGACGAATGCCGGACCGGCCAACGTCGCCCTCGGCCAAGTCTTCGCGCTGCAAGACCGTCTCAAGCTGCGCCCGATGAGCGTGCCGCTCACGGCGCAGTTCCTGAGCGCCACGTGCAACGTCAACGTCGCCGCCAGCAATCTCAGTCTGCCGCCCTCGCAGCAGTCGAACTGCGTGAACCCCGTCCCCTCGATGCCGCTCGGCAACCCGTTGACGGTGAACTCATACGGCCCGATGTCGTTCCTCGAGTGGAAGTTTCCGACAACCGGGCCGAACGCCGCGGGACGGCTCAACGCCGGCGATACGATCGTGGTTCAGTACGCCGTCAAGGTGAATCGCATCCTGGTGCTCGACTGCATCCTGCTGCCGTACCAGGATGGCTGGATCAACGAAGCCCACATCGTGCTGAACCTGCCGGGCGCCACTTCCAGTCAGCCGAGCACGGCGCTGTTCGACACCAATTCCGCCGACGACACGAGCACGCCGAACCAACTCGACGTCACGACCGGCGCGACGATCAGCGACCCGGCGTGCGGCAGCGGGATCTTCCCGCCCTCGACGATCCTGAAGATCAAGAAGAAGCAGCTGACGCCGACGCCTCCGAACGGCTTCC
>DASZGA010000022.1:0-34972 GCA_035939295.1 Candidatus Elarobacter sp.
CCCCGGCTGTGGGCGCGTTCGCGGAGCTGGCGGATTTGCCAGACGTGAATGAAACGCTGGATCTCTTCCTGCGTGCGCTCGTCGATGTCGACGAACTGGACGCCGTGCGCGAACTTGCGGCGGCGCACGTTGAGGAACGCGATCACCGATTTGGCATGGACCGACATCTGGCGAAACGGGTCCGGCGGGACCATCACCTTCTTCTTCGTCTTGCCGCGCGGGGTGGTGGTGAAGACTTCCTTTTCGACGTGGACGCTTTGGATGAGCTCGTTCGGCAACGTGAAGCGCAGCTCGACGACCGACTCGTTCGGAAGGTCCTCGTCGCCGATCAAGCGCAGTCCGCCGGCCGAAAGATCGTTGGCGACGGCGGTACGGCTCCCGTCGCGCCCCTGGACGACGTAGACGACCGGGAACTCGACCGAGGCGCGATAGCTCTGCCGCTGGGTCTCCGTGATCGTCGCGCGGACCGGCGGCCGGCGCTTGACGGGCTTGCGCCCCGTCCACTTCTGCCAGAAGAACACCGAGCAGGCGGATTCCAGGAACTCTCCCGCCGCCCTCCGTAGCGAGACAGGCCGTGCAACCATTCGCGGCGCGTCTGCGCGACGCGCTGGGCCCCGAGATCGTCCGCACCGACCCCGAGGACCTCGCCGTCTACGCGTTCGACGCGTACTCGGAGGACCGCCTGCCGTCGGCCGCGGTCGTCCCGCGCGACGCGCGCGAGGTCGGGATCGCAGTGCGGATCGCGCGCGAGTGCGGCGAGCCGGTCGTCCCGCGCGGCGCCGGAACCGGATTGTGCGGCGGGGCCGTTCCCTCGCGCGGCGGGCTGGTCATCTCGTTCGCGCGGATGAACCGGCTGGTCGAGCTCGACGTGCGCAACCGCCGCGCGCGCGTGCAGCCCGGGCTCATCAACCTCGACCTGTCGACGGCGATCGCGCAGCACGGAATCTTCTACGCGCCTGATCCGTCGAGCCAGAAGATCTCGACGATCGGCGGCAACGTCGGGACGAACGCCGGCGGACCGCACTGCCTGAGCTACGGAACGACGACGAACCACGTGCTCGGGATCGAGTACGTCGACACCGAGGGCGAGATCCACCGCACCTCGATCGACGACGCCGGCTACGACTTGACCGGCGTCCTCGTCGGTTCCGAAGGGACGCTCGGAATCGTCACCGAGGTCGAGGTGAAGCTGCTGAAGGTTCCGGACGCGGTGCGCGTCTGCGTCGCCGCGTTCACCGACGTCGAGACGGCGTCGGAGGCGGTCTCGGCGATCATCGGCGCGGGGATCGTTCCGACGGCGCTCGAGATCATGGACGCGCTGATCACGCGCGCGGTCGAGGCGCACTATCATGCCGGTTATCCGGAAAACGCCGGCGCGGTGCTGCTGGTCGAGATCGCCGGCGCGCACGACGACGTCGCGAGCGGCGAAGCGGTGCTGGCGAAGATCGCGCGCGAGCACGGTGCCCTCTCGTGGCGCGCCGCGCGCGATCGTGCCGAGCGCGACGCGCTGTGGGCCGCGCGCAAAGGCGCCGCCGGCGCGATGGGCCGGATCGCGCCGAACTACTACATTCAAGACGCGTGCGTCCCGCGCACCAAGCTGCCGCAAGTGATGCACCGCATCGACGCGATCGCGCGCGAGTACGCGCTGCCGGTCGGAAACGTCTTCCACGCCGGCGACGGGAACCTGCACCCGCTGCTGATCTTCGACCGCCGCGAGAAGCGTCAGGTGCAGGCCGTCGTCGACGCGGGAACCGAGATTCTGCGCACCTGTATCGAGATGGGCGGCACGATCAGCGGCGAGCACGGGATCGGCTACGAGAAGCGCGAAACGCTCTCGCTCGTCTTCTCGGCCGACGACCTCGCAGCGATGGGCAACGTCCGCGCGGTGTTCGACCCGATGCGCGCGTTCAACCCGGACAAGATCTTCCCGAGCGGCGCAATTTGCGGCGAAGTCGGCGTCCGCAGCGGCGTTCGCGAAGCTGCGGCGGTGAACGGCGCGGCGGCGAACGCGGAAGCGGGCGCGACCGCGTGATCGAGAAGAAAGTGCGCGTGCCGCGGGCGCGCAAGAGCGTCTCGCTGGAACCGTATACGCTCGGAGCGCTGACGCCCTCGCGGCTGGTCGAGCCGCGCGATGCCGCGGAGACCGCGGCGGCGCTGCGCGCGGCGAACGACGCCGGAGAAGCAGTCGTGGTGTACGGCGGCGGCACGCTGCAGCGCGCGGCGAACGCGCCGGCGCGCTACGACGTGGTCGTGTCGACGAAGCGGCTTGACACCGTGTACGACTACGACCCGCGCGATCTCACCGCCGGCGTCGGCGCGGGGATGACGGTGGCCGAGTTGCAGCGCACGCTCGCAAAGCACGGGCAGTTTCTTCCGCTGGATGCGCCGTTCGCGCAGCAGGCCACGGTGGGCGGAACGCTTGCTGCCGGCTGGGCCGGGCCGCGGCGCGCGGCGTACGGACGGCCGCGCGATCTGCTCATCGGCGTGACGGTTGCGCTCACGGACGGGACGCTCGCGAGCAGCGGCGGGATGGTCGTCAAGAACGTGACCGGCTACGACATGGGAAAATTATATGTCGGCTCGCACGGGACGCTCGGCGCGATCGTGCGCGCGAACTTCAAGGTGCTTCCGGCGCCCGCCGTCCGGCGGATCGCAATCGCTCCATTCGATGAGGAGCTGCGCGAGCGCGCCGTCGCGCATGCGCTCGGGCTCACGCTCGAGCCGGTAGCGCTGCTGTTGATCGACGGCTTTCGCGAGGCGATCCCGCCGGCGCGCCCGCGGCTCGTCGCGCTGCTCGAAGGCTCGGAAGCCGTCGTCGACCGCGCGACGCGCGAGCTGCGCTCGGCACTCGGCGCGGCCGGCGTCGCCGAGACACGGCTCCTCGACGGCGAGGACGCGGCGCGCGCATTCCAAAGCGTCCTCGACGCGTATGCTGCGCGCGACGGCGAGTCGTCGCTCACCATGATCGGCCGCGGTCTGCCGTCCGACGCCGCCGAACGAGCGCAGCGGGTGCGCTCCGCCATTCGCGGCGCAGAGACGATCGCGGATGTGCGCACCGGCGACGTCGTCGTGCGCGTTCGCGAGGACCTCACGCGAAGTGCCGACGGCGACGTGCCGCTGATCGACGGCACGATCCGCGATCTGATCGGGCACGCGACGCTCCTCAGCGCGGGCGCCGCAACGCGCGCCGACGCGTGGGGTGAGGCGCCCGCGACTCTCGCGACGATGCGCACACTGAAGGCGACGTTCGATCCGCAGAACGTCCTTGCGCCGGGCAGGTTCGTCGGTGGGATCTAAGCTCCCCAAGGTTCCGAAAACGTTGTGGCGGGACGTTCCGCGAACGCTCGCGCGCGTCTTCAGCCGCCCGAGCCGCATCCGGCGCTTGATCGCGCTCGGTCCGCGCGGCTGGCTCGCCACGGCGCGGTTCGTCTGCGCGGTGATTCCGCGCGCCGGGCGCGAGCTCGCCGCCATCCGCGCGCGCGCCGAGCGGATCCCCGCTCCGGCGCTGCGCGAACAGGCGCTCGCGTCGATCGACGGCAAGGCCTATCACGTGCAGGGCGGCTGCATTCTTGCCACGTTCATGCCGGCCGGCGCCGCGCGCCGCTACGTCGCGATCGTCGCCGCGCTCGAAACAATCTACGACTACCTCGACAACCTCTGCGACCGTCTGCCGGGCGTCTCCGAAACGGCATTCGCGACGCTGCACGGATCGCTCATCGACGCACTCGACGACCGCCGCGAGCCCGCCGACTACTACGGCGACGGCCCACCGGGCGACGACGGCGGCTATCTGCGCTCGCTGGTCGACGCCGCGCGCGCAGGGCTCCGCGAGCTCCCGAACTACGTCACGGTGCGCGAGCGGCTGGTCGAGGTCGCGCGCTTCTATGCGGAGCTGCAAGTGCTCAAGCACGGACCCGCCGGCGCGCGCGAGCGCCGATGCGGCGCCTGGTACGCGCGCAACCGCGAACGGTTCCCCGGGCTCGCGTGGTGGGAGTTCGCCGCCGCCTGCGGTTCGTCGCTCCCCGTTTTCGCGCTGATCGAGCTCGCGTCGCGCGAACGGCTCGATGCCGGCGAGATCGACGCGACGCTCGCCGCGTATTTCCCCGGCGTGTCGGCGATCCACATCTTGCTCGACTACTTCATCGATCAGGCCGAAGACCGCGAGCACGGCGAGCTCAACTTCGTCGCCTGCTACGCTTCGAGCGGCGACGCGGTGCTCGGGCTAGGTCGATTGGTGCGCGCGACGCTCGCGCGCGTGCGGACGCTCGCCGGCGCGGCGCAGCACCGCTTCGTCGTCGAAGCGATGTGCGTGTTCTACCTGACCCACCCGAAGGTGTTCGAGCAGCGGCTCGACGCCGAAAGCGCCGCGCTGCTCAGCGCGCTGCGCTAACCGTTCTCCTCGAGCCGCTTCTTCTGCCAGCTCAGGAAGTCGATCGCCGCGAATGCGATGAAGAGCGCGTTCGCGATCAGCGTCGCGACCCCGACGAAGCCGCGGTACCACTGGCCGGCCGCAAGTGCGTAGCCGAGCGCGAGGCCGAGCAGGACGGCGAGCAGGACGCGGGTCGAGAAGGCAAGCATCGGGCGCTTCTGCGCGAGCAAGAACGCCGCCGCGAATGCGAACAGAAACACGTACATATTGATCGCGCTGCCTGCCATCGTCTTCCGGTGTTCGGCGTCATTACGGCCGATCCTTAGCTGGATGGGTCAACCGAACGTAAATCGGCCGGAGGACGAGCGCGCTTGGACGTTCAACGGCGCGAGCGTGCAAGCGCGGATACGGATCCTGGGAACGTTGCTGGCCGTCTTCGGGCTCCTCGCGGTCGCGCCGCCCGCGCCGCTGCTCGGCTTCACCCCCGCCACGAGCGGTCGCGAGCGGACCGACGAGGCGCGTTTCCTCGACCTGCCGAGCGCTCAAGGCGCCCTCGACCACGCCGCCGTGATCGGCGCGCACCCGCATTACGACGGGACGCCGGCCGACCGCGCGCTCGCCGAGTACGCGCGCGACCGCCTCGCCGAGTACGGCTTCGACGCTCGGATCGAGACCTTCCGCACCCGCGTCGACACGCCGCGCAAGCTCGCGCTCGAGCTCTATGCGGACGGCCGTGTCTACGTCCCGCGCAACGGCGCGCACCGCGCGCGCGGGACGCCGCCGGCCGGGCTCGACTTGCGCGAAGCCGGCGATCCGAGCGATCCGGCGACGCTCGATCCCGCGGTGGGGCTGCCGTTCAACGCGGGTTCCGGCGACGGCGACGTGATCGCGCCGCTAGTCGATGCGCGCCGCGGTTTGCCGAGCGATTTCGCCGCGCTGCGCAACGCGCACGCCGAGGTGCGCGGCGCGGTCGCGCTGATCCGTTACGGCGGGGCGTTTCGCGGAATCCTCGCGCATAACGCGCAAGATGCCGGCGCGGTAGGCGTCGTCTTTTACGACGATCCGGCCGAAGACGGCGCGCTGAAAGGGCCGGTCTACCCGCACGGCCCGTGGCGTCCGAGCACGTCCGTGCAGCGCGGCTCGCTCGGTGACGGCATTCGCATCCCGACGCTGCCGGTCAGCGCCGACAACGCGCGCACGCTGCAGCGCGCGCTCGAGCGCGGCCGCCCGCTCGTGCATTTGGTCGTCGAGCTGAACCGCACGACGACGACGCTGTGGAACACCGTCGGAACGCTGCGCGGAACGCAGTCCCGTGAAAGCGTCGTGCTCGGCGCGCACCGCGACGCCTGGGTGTACGGCGTCGGCGACAACGGCGCCGGGACGATCGCGCTGCTCGAGACGGCGCGCGGTTTGGGATATCTCGCGAAAAGCGGCTGGCGCCCGAAGCGGACGATCGTCGTCGCGCTGTGGGACGGCGAAGAGATCGGTTTGCGCGGCTCGACCGCGTACGCGAACGCCCACGCGCAGGAGCTGCGCGGCGGCTGCGTCGCGTACCTCAACGCCGACGAAAATATTACCGGCGGCGCGTTCAGCACCGCGGCGGTCGGCGCGCTCGGCCCGGCGATCGTCGAAGCGACGCGCGCGGTGGCTGATCCCGCGCGCTACCGCGCGACGCTGCACGACCGCTGGGGCGCGCAGAAGAACGGGATCGAGTTGCGCACGATCGGCGGCGGCAGCGATCACGAACCGTTCCTCTTCGGGCTTGGGACGCCGGCCGCGGAGATGGGCTTTCACGGGCCGTTCGGGCCGTATCATTCGAGCTACGACACGCTGCGCTATGCGACCACGTGGAGCGATCCGGGCTTCGCGCTGCACCGCGCGACGGCACAGCTCTACGGAATCGTCGCCATGCGGCTCGCCGACGCGGATGCCGCGCCCTATGCGTTCGCTTCTTACGTTCCGGTGCTGAACGCCGGCGTCGCGGCGCTCGAAACGCGCGCCAAACGCGACGGTCGCACGCTGGACCTCGCACCGCTGCGCGGCGCGATCGGTTCGTTCGCAACGACCGCGCGCCGCGCCGACGACGCGATCGCGCGCGGCGGCGGCCCCGGCACGGAACGCACGCTCGAGGCCGCCCAGACGATCGATCTGCTTGCCTACGGCGTCAACGGCTACGAAGACGTCGCGTTTCCGGATTTGACGAATGCGTACGCACGTGCCGAGCCCGCTTCAGCAGCGGCGGCGGTCGAGCGCGCGCGCGCCAAAGTCGAGCAGGCAGCTTCGCTCTTGCGATAGCGAGCGGGCGCTCCGTGTAGCGCGCGCCCGAGCGCGGAATCGACTCCCGAAGCGATTCGTTGCGCCGCGCACGTACGAGCGGCGATGAGTTTCGCAAGGAGGAAGCGGTGCGCAAAGCATTGACCGGGCTCGCGGGGTTCGTCCTCGCCGCATCGACGGCGACGGTCGCGTTCGGGCAGAGCGTCGCGAGCGACGCGGCGGCCGCGGCGAAGTATCGTGCCGTTTCGAAGGCGTGCAGCACCGCCGGCGACGTCGCGGTATGGCTCGTCCCCGGCTCGAAGCTGTTCTTCCGAAAGGGGGCGGCGAAGTTCGGCAAAGGCGTGGGCACGTACGTCTGCCGCCATGTCGCGCTCTCGAAGCACGCGCGCGATGCCGCCGCGCCGACGCGCGCGGCCGAATCCCCCGCGCCCGCCGAGGCGACGGCAGCGCCGGCGACCACGAGCACGCCGGAATCCGCAGCCTCGAGCGCGCCGCTCGAACCGGCCGGCACGAGCGCGCCGGCGAGCGCTGCGCCTACCATGGCACCGTAGGCGGACAGGCGCCGCCGCGCGGCGTCCGGAAGCGGCCGGGATGAGCGCGTTCGCCGAAAGGCGCGCGGCGGTGCTCGAACGGCTCGGCGACGGCGTGATGATCGTCCCGGCCGCGACGCACGCGCTGCGCAACAACGATACCGTGTACGAATACCGCCAGAGCTCGGACTTCTACTACCTGACCGGGTTCACCGAGCCTGAGGCCGTGCTGGTTCTCGCGCCGCATCGTGAGAACGAGCGCGTCACGCTGTTTCTGCGCCAGCGCAACCGCGAGCGCGAGATCTGGGACGGCAAGCGGCTCGGCGTCGAAGCGGCGCCCGGCGCGCTCGGCGTCGACGCGGCGTATCCGATCGAGGAGCTCGCGCAGCGGCTCCCCGAGGCGCTCGCCGGCGCGCACACCGCGTACGTTCATCTCGGCGAAGACGCGGCGTTCGACCGCACGTTCTTCGCCGCGCTCGAGAGCGCGCGCACGAAGACGCGGCGCACGGGGTTCGCGCCCGACACGTTTGTCGAGCCGTCGACGATCGTGCACGAGATGCGGCTGATCAAGGACGCCGGCGAGATCGACGCGATGCGCCGCGCCGCCGCCATCACGCGGCTCGGACACATCGCGGGGATGCGCGCGACGCGTCCCGGCTTGTACGAGTACGAGCTGGAAGCGATCATCGAGCACGCGTACCGTGCGAACGGCGCGCAAGACACGGCCTACAGCTCGATCGTCGCCGGCGGCGACAACGCGACGATCCTGCACTACAACACCAACCGCGAACCGCTCCGCGCCGGCGAGCTGGTGCTGGTCGACTCGGCGGCGGAGCTCGACCTGTACGCTTCCGACGTCACGCGCACGTGGCCGGTCGACGGCCGTTTCACCGCCGAACAGCGCGCGGTGTACGAGATCGTTCTCGCCGCGCAGAAAGCGGCGATCGCCGAAGTGCGCCCGGGCGCGCACGTGCGCACCGCGCACGAAGCGGCGCTGCGGGTGCTGAGCGAAGGGCTGATCGAGCTCGGCGTGCTGAGCGGCTCGGTCGACGAAGCGATCGAGAAGGAGCTCTACAAGCCGTACTACATGCACGGCACGGGCCACTGGATCGGGCTCGACGTTCACGACGTCGGCTCGTACACGCTCCGCGACGGGCAGACGAAACGCCCGCTCGAGACCGGGATGGTCGTCACGGTCGAGCCCGGCTTGTACTTCCACCGCGACGTGCAGAACGACGGCGCCGAACGGTTCAAAGGGATCGGCGTGCGGATCGAAGACGACGTGCTGTGCGGCGCGGACGGACCGGTCAATTTGAGCGAGGGGATCCCGAAAGAGATCGGCGAGATCGAAGCGATCGTCGGCGCCGACGCGCTCGCGCCCGCGCGGTAGTGCAGCCGGCTCCGCCGACGCCGCCCGCGATCGTCACGCCGGCACCGTCGGACGCGCCGTCGCCGTCGCCGCTGCCTTCCGCGACGCAGCGCGCCGGGCCGTGGATCGCGGCGGCGCGGCCGTGGTCGACGCAGGCGTGGCTTGCGCAACACGACGCGTTCGTCGCGCGCGCGCGGCAGGGGAACGTCGACGTCCTGTTCCTCGGCGACTCGATCGCGGCGTTCTTCGCAACGCGCGGGAAAGACGTGTGGGATCGCGAGATCGCACCGCTCGGCAACGTCGCGGACTTCGGGATCTCGGGCGACCGGACGCAGTTCGTGCTCTGGCGCATTCAGCACGGCGAGCTCGACGGAACCAACGCGCGCGTCGTCGTGGTGATGATCGGAACCAACAACCTCGCCTCGGCGTCGCCGGAGAGCGTCGCGCGCGGCGTCGCGTCGATCGTCGACGTCGTGCGCACGAAGCTTCCCGGCGCGGTGATCGTGCTGAACGCGCTGCTTCCGCGCGGCGATCCCGGCGATCCGCTGCGCAGCAAGCTCAACGACGTCAACGCGCGGATCGCGACGCTCGCCGACGGAACGCACGTGCGCTGGCTCGACGCCGGCGCGGGCTTCGTCGATTCCGACGGCACGATCCCGCTCGCGCTGATGCCGGATAAGCTGCACCCGTCGCCCGCCGGCTACGAGGTCTGGGCGACCGCCTTGCGTCCCGTTCTGCTCGACGCGCTCTCGAAGTAGCGGCGCGCCAGCCGCAGCAGCGGCCGCTCGATCCAGCGGTACGCGACGAACGAGGCGGCGATCGCCAGCGCATAGCCGCCGAAGACGATCGCGATCCGCGCCGGCGTCCCGTGCACGTGTGCGCGGTTGAGCGCGAGGCCGAGCGCACCCAGCACCGGGACGTGCCACAGATAGAGCGCGTAGCTCGCGTCGCCTTGCGCGCGCAGCCAGCGCGGGGCGAGCCGGCCGCTTTCTTCCAGCGCGAGCGAGGCGTAGACGAGCAGCGCCATCGGCAAACCGACTGCCCACGGACGCCACCACGCGACCTCGAGAAACTCGCGGCCGGAGTACGCCGTCGCGACGCACACCGCGACGATCAGCACGATCGCGAGCGCCAACAGCGCGCGCGGCGCGACGAACGCGCGGCGCAGCACTGCCGCGCCGATCGCCATCCCGAAGACGAACTCCAGGTTGAACCAGCTCCCCAGCACCCGCACCCACGGGTTCGCGTGCGGCCCGAGCGCGCCGATCAGCACGACGGCCAGCAGCCAAATCGCGGTCACGAGGGGAAGATACCGGCGTTGAAACCGCAGCGCGAGCGCGAACACCGCGTAGAAGATCAGCTCGTAGGTGAGCGTCCAGCCGACGACCAGCAGCGGCTCGCCCGGCTGCGGCAGCGCGAGGAACGATTGAAGAATCTGCGGCGGCGCGCTGCGGTGCAGCCCGGTCGCGCTCGGCACCAGCAGAAACGCGACCAGGACGAGCGCGGTGACGATCCAGTACGGCGGGTAGATGCGCGTCGCGCGCCGCGCCAGGAACCGCCGCGGCGCTCCCTTCTCGCCGAACCAGGTCGCGGTCGAGACCAGCATCACGGTCCCGCTGATCACGAAGAACAAGTCGACGCCGTAGGTTCCCAGGATGTGGAACGGCGTCGTCCAGGGGCGGCCCGGGAGGTAGGTCGACTCGACCGCGTACGCGTGGACCACCACGACCATCAGGGCGGCGATCGCGCGCAGCGCCTGGACGTTCCCGAGCACCTCCGGGGATTCGCCGCAGCGTGCGCGTGACCGTTTTGGGCGCCAGCGGCTTCATCGGCCGCCGGCTGGTCGCGGCGCTGCGCGAGCGCGGCGACGAGGTCGTCGAGGCGTCGCTGCGCGAGCCGGCCCGTGCCGCGGAAGCGAGCGCGGGGAGCGACGTTGTGGTGAACCTGGCCGGCGCGCCGGTCGCCGTGCGCTGGACCGAGTCTTCGAAGCGCGAGATGCGCACCTCACGTGTCGATGCGACCCGCGACTACCTCAACGCGCTGACGCCGCTCGCGGGCCGGCCGAAGGCCTACGTCGGCGGCTCGGCGATCGGCTACTACGGGACGAGCCCGACCGCGACGTTCACCGAGCCGAGCCCGCCCGGCCGCGATTTCCTGGCGCAGCTCTGCGTCGCGTGGGAAGCGGAGACCGACCGCGCCGCCGAGCTCGAAATGCGCGTCGCGAAGATCCGCACCGGGCTCGTCCTGGGGACGGAGGGCGGGGTCCTCGGGAAGCTGCTGCCGGTCTTCCGGCTCGGGCTCGGCGGCGTCGTCGCGAGCGGGGAGCAGTGGTACTCCTGGATTCACATCGAGGACGAGATCGGGATCATCCTGCACGCGGTCGACGGCGCCGACGGGATTCTCAACGCGAGCGCGCCCAACCCGGTGACGAACCGCGAGTTCACCCGTGCGCTGGGGCACGCCGTTCGGCGGCCGACGCTCTTCCCGGTCCCCGCGTTTGCCGGGCGGCTGATGCTGGGCGAGGGCGCGTTCATGCTCAACGAAGGGCAGCGCGTGTTACCGCAGCGGACCCAGGCGACCGGCTACGTCTTCCGCCACACGGACCTCGACGAGGCGCTGCGCTCGCTGCTGGCCGGACCTAACGGTCGGCCGTAGGGCGACCGTGACGGGTTCGGCGAATGCCGAACCATGGCGACCATCTTCTCGAACGAGGTCGGCGGGGCGCTCCCCTCGACGATGTCCGACCTACCGCTCTCGATCCACACGATCTTCGAGCACGCGATCAAGTCGCATCCGCGCAAAGAGATCGTTGCGCGCGACGGCGCCGAGGTACGCCGCTTCACCTACGCCGAGTTCGGGAAGCGCGTTGCGAAGCTCGCCAACGCGTTGCGAACGCTCGGCGTGCAGCCGGGCGACCGCGTCGCGTCGTTCGCGTGGAACGGCCATCGCCATTTGGAGCTGTACTACGCCGTTCCGATGATCGGCGCGGTGCTGCACACCGTGAACATCCGGCTCTTCCCCGATCAAGCCGCGTTCGTTCTCGACCACGCCGGCGACCGCATCGTGTTCTACGACGGTTCGCTGGTGAAGGCGATCAAAGCGGCTGCGTCACTCGACCCCGACAGCGGAAGAACATTCGTTCAGATGGGCCCGTCGCCTGAAGTGTTCGACGGCGCGCTCGACTACGAGACGCTGCTGGCGCCGGAGCCGGAGACGTACGACTGGCCGGAGATCGACGAGCGCGCCGCCGCGCTGCTGTGCTACACCTCGGCGACGACGGGCGATCCGAAGGGCGTGATGTTCTCGCACCGCTCGACGTTCATCCACGCGCTGGCGAGCGGGCTCGCCGACGCGCTCGGGATCACCGAACGCGACCGCGTCCTGCCGATCGTCCCGATGTTCCACGTCAACGCCTGGGGGACGCCGTTCATGTGCTTGATGATCGGCGCCGACTTCATCATGCCGATGGAACGGCTCGACCCCGCAGGCGTGATCGAGCTGTGCAACGACGAGCGCGTCACGTTCTCGGCCGGGGTGCCGACGGTGTGGATGGGCGTGCGCGACATGCTCCGAGCCGACGGCAAGAAGCTCGATACCGTCAAGCGGATCGTGATCGGCGGCTCGGCGATGCCGACCTCGCTGATGGACGATTTGAACGCGATGGGGATCGAGGCGATCCACGCGTGGGGGATGACCGAGATGTCGCCGATCGGGACGATCAGCCGCGACGTCTCCGAGCTTGCGGACAACCCGGAGATGCAGAAGCGCGAACGCTACAAGCAGGGCCGCTTCTCGCCGATCGTGCAGTGGCGAATCGTCGACGAGCACGGCGAGGACGTCGCGCAGGACGGCGTCGCGCGCGGCGAGCTGCTCGTCCGCGGTTACGCGGTCGCGAAAGAGTACTACAACAACGAGCCCGCAACCGCAGCGGGATTCGAGCCGGGCGGCTGGTTCCACACCGGCGACGTCGTGACGATCGACAAGTACGGCTACATCGAGATCGTCGACCGGGTGAAAGACTTCATCAAGTCGGGCGGCGAGTGGATCTCCTCGGTCGAGGTCGAGAACCTGATGATGGGTCACCCCGGGCTCAAGGAAGCGTGCGTCTTCGGGATCCCGCACCCGAAATGGCAAGAGCGCCCGGTCGCCGCCGTCGTCGCCCGCGAAGGCCACGACGTCGACGAGGCGGCAGTGATCGCGTGGCTCTCCGACAAGCTGGCGAAGTGGCAAACCCCCGACCGCGTCCTCTTCGTCGAGGCGATCCCCCGCACGGGCGTCGGCAAGTTCCTCAAGCGCGACCTGCGCGAGCGCTACAAGGGGCTCTTCACCGAAACCTGACGCCGAACGAGCGGTCCCGCACCAATAGCTCCTTGACGGATATATCCGAATCGGATATACCTGAGGCCAGTATATCCGATTTGGATGTATTTCATCCCTTGGGGGTCGCGTGCGGCGGCTGGACGTTTCGGAGAATCTCCCGCTCTCTTCGAGCGGGTTTCATATCTTGTTGGCACTTGCCCACGGCGAGTTGCACGGGTACGCCATCGCGAAGGACGTCGAGGACGCGACCGAGGGTTCGATCGTTCTCGGGCCGGCGACGCTGTACCGGACGATCAAGCAGTTCCTCGCGGACGGCTGGATCGCCGAGGTCGATGGGGACGACGAGCGGCGGCGCGTCTACAAGCTGACGCCGCGCGGGCGCAGGATCGCGCAAGCCGAAGCGCAGCGGCTCGAATCCGTCGTGAGGATGGCTCGTGAACGCCGTCTCCTCCCTGCCCTCGGATAGCTCGTTCGCGATGCGCGCCGCGCTCGCGATCTTCGGGCTTTTTCTCATCGCCTGTCCGCGCGAGATGCGCGAGGAGTACGGCGCCGCGATGCGCGAGGATTTCGTCACGTCGACGCGCTCGCGCGGCGTGCTCGCGGCGCTGCACGCGTACGCCGACGTGCTTGCCGGCGGGCTCGCGGAGCGCTTCGCGACGCTCGGCCGCGACCTGGGCTTCGCGTTGCGCGGGATGCGGCGCGCGCCGCTCTTCGCGCTGGTCGTGATCGTGACGACCGCCGTCGCGATCGGCGCGAACGGCGCGGTGTACGGGCTCGTCGCGAACATCTTGCTGCGGCCGCTCCCGGTCGCGAGCCCGTCGACGCTCGCCGCGATTTGGGAAGTGGATAACCTGCACGGAAACACGACGGTCGGCTTCAGCTTCGAAGACTTCGACGCGTTGCGCCACGCGAACCGCACCCTCGGTGTCGTCAGCGCGCTCGCGCCGGTGAGCGGGACCATTGTCGGCAACGGCACCCAGCCGCAGATCCTGCGCGGCGCTTCAGTGAGCGGAGAGTTTTTCGGGACGTATGCGGCGCGGCCGCAGGCCGGCCGGCTCCTCGACGCGCGCGACGAGCGCGACGGCAGCCACGCCATCGTCCTCTCGGACGAGCTGTGGCGCACCCGCTTCAAAGCCGATCCGGCGATCGTCGGCAAGACGGTGCAGATCGCCGACGTCACGCGCACCGTCGTCGGGATCGCGCCGCCGCGCTTCTTCTTCGTCGACCTCTGGCGCGGGCAAGTCGATCACGCCGACTATTTCGTCGGGCTTCGGGCGTCGGCGTATCGCGGCGGCGGTCATTCGCTCGTCGTCGTCGCACGGCCGTCGGCCGATCTGCGCGCCGTCGACGCCGACCTTGCCAGGACGTTCGCGGAGCTCGCCGCCGTGCATCCCGTCACCGACGCGCACCTCTCGGCCCGCTCGCTGTGGGTAACCGATGCGATACTGGGACCGATGCGGCCTTCGCTGATCGCTGTCGCCCTCGCGGTGCTCGCCGTGCTCGCGGTCGCGTGCGCGAACGTCGCAAACCTGTTCTTGAGCCGCTCGTCAGGACGAGGCGCCGAGATCGCGACGCGGTTCGCGCTGGGTGCGTCCCGGCGCCGGCTGATCGCGCAGCTCATGACGGAAACCTCGCTGTACGTCGCGATCGGCGGCGTCCTCGGACTCGCCCTCTCCGCGGTGATCGTACACTGGATCTCCTCGACGATCGACGCTGGCAGTCCCGTCGTCCACCTGCAACACCTCGACGTCGATTGGAAGACGTTCGCGGCGACGGGAATTTCGATCGTGATCGCCGCCGTGCTGGCGGGGACTGCGCCCGCGCTCGCGCTCTCGCGCCCCGACATTGTCTCGGCAATGAAGAGCGGCGACCGCTCCATCGCCGGCGGCGGACGTGCGTTGCGCGCCGTGCTCGTGACATTGGAGGTCGCGCTCGCGATCGCCGTCGTCGCGACCGCGGCGATCGCCAGCCGCAGCTATTACGAACTGGCGAAGAAACCGCTCGGCTTCGAGACGCGCGACGTCTCGGTCGTCTTCATGGGCGGGGCGTCGTCGCACAAGTACGCGACTGCCGCGCGCGTCGACGGGCTGCTGCGCGCGATTTGCGAGCGGGTCACCGCGACGCCGGGAGTCGAAGCAGCCGGTTGGGCAATGACGGCGCCGTTCCTCGGACAATCGGAATCGTCGTTCCAAGTGGAGGGCGCGCACTACGCGACGGGGAGCGCGCCCGAAGCGGACGTCGACGTCATCTCGACGGGTTATTTCGGCGCGCTGCGCATCCCCGTGCTCGCCGGGCGCGACGTCGCCACGAGCGACGGACCGCACGCGGCGCAAGTCGTCGTGGTGAGCCGCTCCTTCGCGGAGCGCTATCTGGGCGGCGTCGAAGCGGCGATCGGAAAGCGAATCACGATGGGCTGGTCGGCGTTAGACGTGCCGTCAGCACCGCGGACGGTCGTCGGCGTCGTCGGCGACATTCGGCCGCACGTCATCCAAGCGCCGTCTCCGACGATGTACGCGCCGCTCGCGCAGCTTCCGACGATCGGTTGGCTGAAGCTCGCCGTTCGTTCGCGGCTCTCGACCGAGCAGGTCGCGGCTGCGGCCAGGTCTGCGATCGCGTCGGTCGACGCGACGATACCGCCGGCCACCGCAACCTCGCTGGAGCACGAGCGCTACTACGACGCGCTCGACCGGCAGATGACCGACATCATGCTGGCTGCGCTTGCCGCCGTGGCGCTCGCCCTCGCGACCGGCGGCATCTACGCCGTCGTCTCGTACGGCGTGGCCCGGCGGACGCGCGAGATCGGCGTGCGCGTCGCGTTCGGCGCGACCCCGCGCAGCGTGATCGCGATGGTGCTGCGCGATGCGTTGCGGCTCGCCGCGGTCGGGATCGCGCTCGGATTGGCGTTCGCCGCGGCTGCGGCGTGGGCGCTGAAAGCGTTCCTCGACGTCGACGCGCCGGTCGACGGGATCACGGCTCTGACGGTGCTCGCCATCGTCGCGGCGGCGATCGGCTTCGCTTCCTATCTTCCGGCGCGGCGCGCGGCGCGCGTCGAGCCGGTCGTCGCGCTGAGGTACGAGTAGTGGACGTCGTCAGGCGGCGCGGGCGGCGCATCTCGGCGCTTCCGCTCACGCTCGCGGGCGTGATCGGCCTCGGCGCGATCGGCGCGTACGGCGCGATCTCGCTGCTGCACCCTCGCGCGATCGTGCCGTCGGTCGAGCGCGCTTCGGTGGTGACCGACGTCGTGCGGCGGGGAACGCTGGTGCGCAGCGTTGCGGCACCCGGAACGTTCGTCCCCGCGCGGATCGCCGTCGTAGCGGCGCCGAGCGACGGGCTCGTCTCGAGCGTGCTGGTGCGGCCGGGGACGCACGTGACCGCCGGGACGGCGATCGCGCTGCTGCGGAACCCGGATCTCGAAGCCGACCTCGCCGACTTGAACGCACAAATTGCGGCCGCGAACGCGCAGGCCGGCGCGATCGTGCAAGAAGCACGCGCGGCGACGCTGCAGCATCGCGGAGCGCTGCGCGGCGCACGCGGCGACCGCGAAGAGTCGGCGACGCAGCTCAGCGTCAACAAGACGCTGCACGATCAAGGGCTGATCGGCGATCTCGCGTATCGCGTCTCGCGGATCAAAGCCTCGTCGGCGAGCGACCGCGAGCAGATCGAAGCGGCCGCGGTCGGTGCCGCCGTCGCGGACGGGAACGCGAAGCTCGCGACGCAGCGCGCCGTGATCGACGGTTTGATCGCGCGCCGCAGCGCGAAAAGCGCGCAGCTCTCGGGGCTGACGGTGGTCGCCGGCGAGAGCGGCGTCGTGCAGAGCGTTACGGCGCTCGCCGGCGCGCGCGTCACCGTGGGGACGGAGCTCGCGCGCATCGCCGGCGATCAGGACCTCGAAGCCGTGTTGCAGGTCGCGGAGACCGACGCGCGCGTCGTCGCGCCGGGACTGCGCGTTCGGCTCGACACCGGCGCCGAACACCTCGACGGCGTCGTCACGCGGGTCGAGCCGGCGGCGCAGAACGGCAGCGTCCCGGTGCACGTCTCGCTCGCGCAGCCGTCGCCCGCCGCGAGGCCGCAAATGCACGTCGAAGGCGCGATCGAGCTCGGCCGCATTGCGAACGCGGTCTCGATCGCGCGTCCGGCCGGCGCCGCCGACGACGCGAGCCTCGAGCTCTACCGGCTCGATTCCGACGGCCGCGGCGCGCAGCGCGTACGCGTCCAGCTCGGGCGCGGCCCCGCCGACCGCGTCCAAGTTCGCGCCGGACTCACCCCCGGCGACGTCGTGATCGTCAGCGACACCGCCGCCATCGCGGGCGACGCCCCGCACATCGCCCTCCGATGACCCAAGGAACGAGCCTCATGCTGATCGACGTGCAGAACGTCACCAAGGTTTACACCGCCGAGACCGTCGAGACGTACGCGCTCGCCGGCGTCTCGCTGGCCGTCGCGAGCGGCGAGTACGTCGCGATCGAAGGGCCCTCCGGCTGCGGGAAATCGACGCTGCTCAGCCTCATCGGTTTGCTCGACACGCCGTCGTCTGGGCACTATCTGCTCAATGGGCGAGACACAGGCGCACTTTCCATCGAGCAACGCGCCAAACTGCGGAACCGCACGATCGGGTTCGTCTTTCAAAACTTCAACCTGATCGGCGAGCTGACCGTCGCCGAGAACGTCGAGCTCCCGCTGACCTATCGTGGAATGAGCACCCCGGAGCGGCGCCGCCGCGTCGCCGACGCGCTCGAGCGCGTCGGGATGGCGCACCGCGCGCAGCACACGCCGCACCAGCTCAGCGGCGGCCAGCAACAGCGCGTCGCCGTCGCCCGCGCCCTCGTCGGCGAACCGGCCCTCCTCCTCGCCGACGAGCCCACCGGAAACCTCGACACCGCAAACGGCGAGTCGGTGATGGATTTACTTGCCGAGCTGCACGCCAACGGCTCCACGATCGTCGCGGTAACGCACGACCCGCGCTTCGCCCGCCGCGCCGCGCGCACCGTGCGTCTCCTCGACGGCCGCATCATCGCGGACGAGAAGACGCGACAGCTCGCAGGCGTCTGCGACTGACGATCGTCGCGCGGCCTTCGTCAGCCCGCGATGCGGCCTAAGATCGCCTTGGTGACGACGCCGCGCTTCAGATGCGGCAGTGGAATCGGCTCGCCGGGTTCTTCGGACGCGTTCGCGGACGACGTGCGCGGCGAGGGGATCTCTCGTTCCCACCATGAGACGTCGCGCCACGCGCCCAGCTTGAAACCGACTTCCCGGTAGACACCGACCGGCGTGAAGCCCACCGAACGGTGCAGCGCGATCGACGCGTCGTTCGGCAGCGCGATCCCGGCGAACGCGCGATGGAACCGCTGCTCACCGAGGATGCGAAACAGCGCGAGGTAGAGCGTCTGTCCGATCCGCCGGCCGCGCGCTGCTTCGTGAACGTAGACCGTCACGTCGACCGACCAGCGGTATGCCGACCGCTCGCGATGACGGCTCGCGTACGCGAACCCGAGCACTTCGCCGCGCTCCTCGAACGCCAGCCACGGAAACGTGCGCAGGATCGATTCGATCCGAGCATGTGTTTGCGCGACCGTCGGCGCGACGTCCTCGAACGAGATCGTCGTCGCTTCGACGATCGGCGCGTAGATCTCCGCGATCGCCCGCGCATCGTCCGGCGTCGCGAGGCGAACCTTGTGTTCGTTCACGGCGCCGAACGCGTTCTACGGCGAAATGCGATCTCTTTCGAGGGCTAGTTCAAGTTCACTTCGAACAGACCCGCGGCGCCCATGCCGCCGCCGATGCACATCGTGACGACGACGTACTTGGCGCCGCGGCGTTTGCCTTCGATGAGGGCGTGCATCGTCATGCGGGCTCCGCTCACGCCGTAGGGGTGGCCGATCGAGATCGCGCCGCCGTCGACGTTGAGCTTGTCGTTCGGGATACCGAGCGTGTCGCGGCAGTAGACGGTCTGCACGGCGAACGCTTCGTTCAGCTCCCAGAGGCCGATGTCGTCGACGGTCAGGCCGTTGCGCTTGAGCAGATCCGGGACGGCGAAGACCGGGCCGATCCCCATCTCGCCGGGATCGCAGCCGCGCACGACCATCCCGCGGTAGAACCCGAGCGGGGTGAGGCCGCGATTGCGCGCTTCCTCGGAATCCATGATCACGACCGCGGCGGCGCCGTCGCTGAGCTGCGACGAGTTGCCGGCCGTGATCGACGAGTCTTTGGTGAGGACGCCTTTGAGCGAGAGCAGTCCTTCGAGCGTCGTGTCCGGGCGGTTTCCTTCGTCCTTTGTCAGCGTCACGTGCTCTTCGCGGTACGCTTTGGTTTCTTTGTCCTGCTCGTACTTCCAGGTCGGGAGCGGGACGATCTCCTGGTCGAAACGGCCCGCTGCTTGCGCCGCGGCGGTGCGCTGCTGCGACTGCAGCGAGTACTCGTCCTGCGCTTCGCGCGAGACGTTGTACTTCTTCGCGACGAAGTCGGCTGTCTGCAGCATCGGCATGTAGAGGTTGGGCTCGTGGCGGAGCGCCCACTCCTCGGTGAACTCGTGCATGTTCATGTCGTTCTGCACCAGCGAGATCGACTCGACACCGCCGGCGACCATGACCTTCGCGCCGTCGACGATCACGCGGTGCGACGCCGTCGAGATCGCCTGCAGACCCGATGCGCAGTAGCGGTTGATCGTCGTCCCCGCGACTTGGCGCGGCAACCCCGCGCGCAGCGCGGCGACGCGCCCGATGTTGTGGCCGGTCGCGCCTTCGGGAAGCCCGCTGCCGAGAACGACGTCCTCGACCTCGGCCGGATCGACGCCGGCCCGCTTCACGGCTTCGGCGATGACGTGTCCCGCCATCGTCGCGCCGTGCGTCTGATTGAACGCGCCGCGGAACGCCTTCCCGATCGGCGTCCGCGCCGCTGAGACGATCGCCGCCTCAGGCATGGGTCAACTCCTTGGTTTCGCTTTGCGTGGCGGCCGTGCCGCCCTTAGGTGTGTAACCGGCTTCGTTTTCGGCGTACCACATCGGGCCGCCGTGATGCGGCGGGAAGCCGTAACCGTAGATCCAGACGATGTCGACGTCGCCGGGGCGCAGTGCGATCCCGGTGCGCACCAATTCGGCGCCGCTGTCGGCGAGCGCGCGCGTGCAGCGCGCGATGATCTCGTCGTCGCTCACGGTCGGGTTCTGCGGAATTCCCGCTTCCTTCGCGAGCTGCGCGATGAGCTGCTCGACCTCGGGATCCGGAATCGGCTGACGGCCCTTACCGACCGCCTTGTCGTACTTGAAGAACCCCTTCCCGGTCTTCTGACCGAGACGGCCCTGCTCGACGAGCTTCGCGATGATCGGAATCCGCCCGAGCGGCGCGCCGTGCTGCGACTGCGAGATGAAGTTGTAGACGTCGAGCCCCGAGAGATCGGCGACCGCGAACGGCCCCATCGCGAACCCGAACTTGTTCTTGATCACGTCGTCGATCCGCGCCGGGCTGACGCCCTCTTCGGCGAGCTGCACCGCCTGCGCTTCGTATTCGAAGAGCATCCGGTTGCCGATGAAGCCGAACGCGTTCCCGGAGACGACCGCGACCTTGCGCAGCTTCTTGCCGAGCGCGATCCCGGTCGTGAGCGTCTCCGGCGAGGTCTCCTTACCGCGGACGATCTCGAGCAGCTTCATGATGTTGGCCGGCGCGAAGAAATGCAGCCCGAGCACTTTGCCGGGGCGCTTCGTCGCCGACGCGATCTCGTCGATGTCGAGCGTCGACGTGTTCGAGGCGAGGATCGCTTCGGGCTTGGTCGCGGCGTCGAGCTTCGCGAAGACCTCTTTCTTCACGGGCATCGACTCGAAGACGGCTTCGACGACGATGTCGACGTCGCCGAGCTCCTCGTACTCGGTCTCGAAGGTGATCGAGTTGGCTTTCGCCCACGCTTCTTCTTGCGTGAGGCGGCCCTTGTCGACGTTGTACTTGAACGTCCCGAAGACCATCTCGCGCGCCTTCTCGACCGCTTCGTCCTTCGTCTCGACGACGGTCACCGGGATGCCGGCCTCGGCGAACACGATCGCGATCCCGGTCCCCATCGTCCCGGCGCCGATGACGGCGGCCTTCTTGATGTCGAGCGGCTCGGTCTTCGGCAGCCCGGGGACTTTCGAGAGCTCGCGCTCGGCGAAGAAGACGTGGCGCAGCGCGGCCGACGGCTTCGACTGCACCAGCTCCATGAACAGCCGCAATTCGCGCGCCCAGCCGCGTTCGAACGGCAGCTCGATCGCGGCCTGCACCGCGTCGATCAGCTTGTGGGCGGCGTAGCCGCCGTTCTCTTCCGGCGGCACCATCATGTGCGCTTGCGCGACGACGAACGGCGTCGCGAAAAGCCCGAGGTTGGCGACGCCGAGCTCCGCCTGCTTCTGCGAGATGCGGCGCTTCGGTTTGCCGGTGAACTTCTTCGCCGCCTCGACGACGTCGGTCTCGACGACCTCGTCGAGGATCCCCTTCACCTTCGCGTCGGGCGCCTTGACGTTCTCGCCTTTGAGCATCATCTGCAGCGCGTCGTTCGCGCCGATCAGGCGCGGGAGCCGCTGCGTTCCGCCGGCGCCGGGGAGAAGCCCCAACTTGATCTCCGGCAGACCGAGCCGCGACTTCGCCGTCGCGACACGGTAGTCGCACGCCAGCGAAAGCTCGAACCCCCCGCCGAGCGCGTTCCCATCGATCGCGGCGACGAAGGTCTTGTCGCTGCGCTCGATCGTCTCGATCACGTCGCGGACCGTCTTCGTCTGCGCGGTCGGCGGGGTCGAGAAATCGTTCACGTCGGCGCCGCCGCTGAACATCCTGTTCGCACCGGTGAACACGATCGTCGTGACCGCGGGATCCTTCGCCGCCGCTTCGAGGAGCGGGACGAGCTCGCCGCAGAGTGCGTAGCCCATCGCATTGACCGGCGGGTTGTCGAGCGTGATCACGCGGATGCCGTCGCCGGCGTCCGCGATCCGCACGCGCTGCTTGTCGTTTGTTGCTGTCATGGTCTTTCTTCGATCGCGTTCGTGGTTAGGCCGTGGCGAGCGCGCGGCGCTCGACGTCGAACATCTCGTCGGCGCCCGCCATCACGTCGCCGGAGCCCTCGGTGATCTGCTTCTGCAGCCACGCGGCTTGCGAGAGGACGTTGTGCGCGTAGAACGTCGCGGTCTGGATCTTCGCGGTGTAGTACGGGTCGTTGTCGCCTGCCGCCAGCTTCTCGGCGGCGATCTTCGCGCCGCGGAAGAGCTGCCAGCCGCCGGCGACGATCCCGAAGAAGTTCAGGAACGGAACCGAGTTCGCGAACGCCTTGTGCAGGTCGCCCATCGCGCTCATCCCGATCGCCTGCGCGGTGTCGGCGAGCATCTTCGTCGCCTCGGCGAGCGGCTGCGCGAGCGCCTTGACCTCGGCGTTCTCCGAGGCTTCGAGCTCTTTGGCGAACTTGCCGATCTGCTTGAGGACCTTGGTCGCGCTCGCGCCCATGTCGCGGATCAGCTTGCGGCCGACCAGGTCGAGCGCCTGAATCCCGGTCGTTCCCTCGTAGATCGTCGTGATGCGCACGTCGCGGTACTGCTGCGCGATCCCGGTCTCTTCGATGTAGCCCATCCCGCCGAAGACCTGCAGCGCGGTCGAGCACACGACTTGCGCGTTCTCGGTCAGCCAGCCCTTGACGATCGGGATCATCAGCTCGACGAACGCCTTGTGCTCCTTGCGCACCGCTTCGTCTTCGGCTTTGTGCGCGTAGTCGAGCGAGGCCGCGGTGACGTACGCCAGCGCGCGCATCGCCTCGATGTTGGCCTTGCACCACAGCAGCATCCGCCGCACGTCGGGGTGCTTGATGATCGCGACCGGCTTCGGATCGCGCGAGGCGGCGTCGCGGAACTGGATCCGCTCCTTCGCGTACTCGACCGCATGCTGGTACGCGCGGTCGGCGATCGCCAGACCCTGCACGCCGACGCTGAACCGCGCGGCGTTCATCATCACGAACATGTACTCCAGGCCGCGGTTCGCCTCACCGACCAGGTAGCCGATCGCGCCTTCGCCGTTCTCGCCGTAGTTGAGCGTGCAGGTGGGGTTCGCGTTGATCCCCATCTTGTGCTCGATCCCGGCGCACTTCACGTCGTTGCGCTCGCCGAGCGAGCCGTCCGCGTTCACCAGCACCTTCGGCACGATGAACATCGAAATGCCCTTCGTCCCTTCGGGTGCGCCTGGAAGCCGCGCGAGCACCAAGTGGATGATGTTCGGCGCCATGTCGTGCTCGCCGAACGTGATGAAGATCTTCTGCCCCTTGACGCGATAATGGTCGCCCTCAGGCGTCGCGCTCGTGCGCACCTGCGCCAAGTCCGAGCCGGCCTGCGGCTCGGTGAGACACATCGTCCCGGTCCACTCGCCGCTGACGAGCTTCGGGATGAACGTGCTCTTCTGCTCGTCGTTGCCGAACTGCTCGATCGCTTCGATCGCGCCCTGGTTGAGCAGCGGGCCGTTGGCGAAGCCGACGTTCGCGGCGTTCCACATCTCGAGCGTCGGCCCGAGCATGATCTGCGGCAAACCTTGCCCGCCGTACTCCGGCGGAACGGGGAGACCGATCCAGCCCGACTGCGCGAACTGCTTGTACGCTTCCTTGAAGCCCTTCGGCGTCGTGACGACACCGTCGTTCCACGTGCACCCTTCTTTGTCGCCCGACTGGTTGATCGGGTCGAGAACTTCCGTCGCGAACGTCGAGGCTTCGTCGAGGATCGCGTCGAGAACGTCGGTCGTGTCCTCGTAGCCGGGAAGCTTCGCGATCTCGTCGACGCCGGCGAGCTCGCGAAGGACGAACTGCATGTCGCGCAGCGGTGCGCGGTAGGTGCTCATGAAGGCTCTCCGTACAGGTCGCGACGGAGCCGTGTCAGCGCCGCGATGAGATTGGTGAGGTAGGGCTTGAAGTTGGTCTTGATACGCTCGAGCCGCTCTTCGCCGGACGTCGTGATCCGGTACAGGGTCGTGCCGCGCTTGGTCGACGCGTCGAGCTCGCCGCGGATGAAGCCGCGCTCCTCGAGCCGCCGCAGAAGCGGATAGATCGTATTCGGGTTAACCGGGAAGATGCCGCCGAGGGTGGCGATCCGCTGCATCAGCCCGTAGCCGCTGTCGGGCTGGGAGTGCAGCATCTGGAGGACCAGGGCCGGAAAGACGGTTTTCGTCTTGACCTCCCCCGTGAAAACGCGGTCGCCCCACATCTCGGTGGGGAAGTCGGTTGGCTTGGTCTCCGCCTCGGCGCCCGCTGACGCCAGGGCGGGCCTTGACCGCGCTGCCATATGTTATTCATAATAGGTTACAGTTAAGCCGTCAAGGTGTCCGGCGCCCTTTTCGCGCCGCGGAGGGTTGTAGACTCGGGATGACCACCTCAGCTGCTCCTTCGAGCTCGCTCGGGGACACGACGCTGCCGACCCTGCCGGCGTTCATCGCCGAGCGGCTTTCCGAGCCGCGGCCGGTCGCGCTGGGCGAGCTCCGGGCCGGCGCGATGCGCGAGCTCTCCTCCGCCGAGGTCCACCAGCGCGCCGCCGCGGTCGCGCACGCGCTTCGCGCACGCGGGGTCGAGCGCGGCGACCGCGTCGCGATCCTCGCCAACAACCGAGTCGACTGGCTGGTCGCCGACTTCGGGATTTTGTACGCCGGCGGCGTCGTCGTCCCGATGTTCGCGACGACCGCCGACGACCAGGTCGCGTTCATCCTGACCGACAGCGAGGCGAAGCTGCTCTTCGTCGACGACGCGGCGGTCGCGGCGCGGCTGCGCGCGGCGATCCCGAACGCGCCGCCGATCGTCGCGTTCGACGACGACGGCCCCGACGGTTTCGAGGCGTTCGTCCGGTCCGCTGACGCGAACGCCGGCGGCGACGCGGCGCTCGCGTCGTATCAAGCCGGGATCGGGTTGAACGATCTGGCGGTGCTGATCTACACGTCGGGGACGACGGGACAGCCGAAGGGCGTGATGCTCTCGCACCGCAACCTCGTCGCCGACGTCCGTTCGGCGTTCGATCCCCGCGAGAGCGGGCAGCGGGAGGCGCAGATCGCGCTTTCGGTGCTGCCGTTCGCGCACATCTACGAGCACACCAACGCGCTCGGCTATCTCTACAACCGGCTGGTCCACTACGTCACCACGCCCGAGCACCTGCTGGAAGACCTCAAAGCGATCCGGCCAAACTACGTCGCGTTCGTTCCGCGGATCTTCGAACGCTTGATCGCGGGGATCATCGGCGGGGCGCGCCGCGACGGCGGGCTCAAGGCGAAGCTCGTTCCGTGGGCGCTCGGCGTCGGCACCGAATACGAACGTGCGTCGCGCGACGGCGGGCTTTCGCCGGCGCTGCGCCTGCGCAACGCGCTCGCGCGGCGGCTCGTGCTGAGCAAGATCCGCGCGCGGCTCGGACTGGACCGGCTCGAGTATTTCGTCTCGGGGAGCGCACCGCTTCACCGCGACACCGCGCTGACGCTCGCAGCGATGGGTCTCACGATCCTCGAAGGCTACGGGCTCACCGAAACCTCGCCGGTCGTCACCGTGAACATTCCGGCCGACAACGAGATCGGCACCGTCGGACCGCCGGTGAACGGCGTCGAGGTGAAGATCGCCGAGGACGGCGAGGTGCTGGTGAAAGGGCCGAACGTCATGCTCGGCTACTATCACGTTCCTGCGGACGAACAGCCGTTCACCGCCGACGGCTGGTTCTGCACCGGCGACATCGGCATGATCAACGAACGCGGTCACCTCACGATCACCGACCGCAAGAAAGAGCTGTTCAAGAGCAGCGGCGGGAAGTGGATCTCCCCCGCGCGGATCGAGACCGCGATCAAGCGCTCCATCTACATCGGCCAGGTGATGGCCTTCGGCAACAACATGCCGCACCCGGCGGCGCTCGTCGCGCCGAACTGGGATCTCGTTCGCGCGAAGCTCGAGATTCCGGCCGAGACGCCGACCGCGGCAATGGCAACCGACGAGCGGGTTCGCGCGCTGATGATCCGCGAGGTCGTCGCGCAGACCGCCGATCTCGCCAAGTACGAGCAAGTGCTGCGCGTCGCGGTGCTGCCGCGCGATCTCACCATCGAGGACGGCGAGCTCTCGCCGACGCTCAAGGTGAAGCGCCGCGTCGTCGAACAGCGGTACGCCGACCTGATCGCAAAAGCGTACGCCGAAGACCTGCGCGCTCGCACGGTGACGGCGTAAACCGCGCACGGCTAGCGCCTGCCTCTTCAACGCATGGTATGCGCGGCGGGTAAGACAGCGAGGTGAAACAGAGAGCGACCGCGGCATTGCTTGCCGCAGCATGCGCGCTTGGCGGCCCGCTGGCGGCGTCGGCGCAAACTACGATGACGGGGAGCGAGCAGGTAGGGTACCTGCGGTACGCCCTCGCGCACTTCGATCGCGAGACCCAGATGCTGGCGACGATGAAGAATCACATCTCATCGCGCGACATCGTCACGGTCGGCGTCGCCGGGCTCAACGTCGGCACGCCCGAGAAGCGGACGCTGACGCGCACGTCCGGCGGGGGCCGTCACGCCGCCCTCGTAAACGCGCTCGGCAAAGCAACGGTCGCCGACGTCGACCGCAACAACGGCCAGAGCGAAGACCAGAGCTCGCTCGCCGAGTATCTGCAGCACCTCGGCATCAACCCGAACAACGTGGTCGCCGTCGACATCGACGGCCGCCGTGACGCGCAGAACCCGCGCGTGATGGTGTTCTACCGCAAGTAGCGGTTACTCCGCAGGCCTGTCCTCGAGGATCATCAGCGTCGAGCTGCCCGTCGCGTAGACGGTGCCGTTCGCGTCGACCAAGTGCGCCTCGGACGTCGCGGTGCGGCGTCCGGCGTGCACGACGCGCGCGTCGGCGAACACCTTGCCGGTCGCGGCGGTGACCGGGCGCTGGAACCGCATGTGCAGATCCATCGTCGTGGCGACGCGCCCGGCGGGAAGGACCGACTGCACCGCGCTGCCGAGCGCGTTGTCCATCAGCGTGGTGATGATCCCGCCGTGGACCGAGCCGATCATGTTGTAGAGCTTCTCTTCCGGCTCCATCCCGAAGACGACGTGGCCGTGCTCGACGGTCTCCAGCGAGAAGTTCATCCAACGGGTGATGTTCGTCTTCGGCACTTCGTCGCGCTGCATCATCTTCAGCGCCTCGAGCCCGTCGAGCCGGCGGAAGATGTCCATCGCGTGCGGATAGTTCTTGATCGTCACCGCGCCGTCGGCATCCGCGGGCGGCGTCGTCATACGCTGACCGCTGCTTTGTGCTCCGCCGCTTCGAGCGATTCGAGGTACTTCTCCACGTCGATCGCGGCCTTGCACCCCATCCCCGCGGCCGTGACGGCCTGTTTGTAGCGAATGTCGTACACGTCGCCGGCGACGAAGACGCCTTCGATGTTCGTGCGCACGCCGTCTTCGCTGACGATATAGCCGGCCGCGTCGAGCTCGAGCTGGCCTTTGAAGATCTCGGTATTCGGATCGTGCCCGATCGCGATGAACAGCGCGTCGGCGTCGAGCACCGACTCCTCGCCGTCGACGAGATTCTTCAAGCGCAGCGCCGTGGTGTTGTCCTCGCCGATGACCTCGGTCACCGCGGTGTTCCAGATGAACCCGATCTTCTCATGGTGCATCGCGCGCTCGGCCATGATTTTCGATGCGCGTAAGCTCTCGCGGCGGTGGATCAGCGTGACCTTGCTGCCGAACCGAGTGAGGAAGAGCGCCTCTTCCATCGCCGAGTCGCCGCCGCCGACGACGACGATGTGCTTGTCGCGGAAGAACGCACCGTCGCAGGTCGCGCACGTCGAGACGCCGCGGCCGCGCAGCCGCGCTTCGCCCGGGATATTCAGCCAGCGCGCGCTCGCGCCGGTCGCGACGATCACGCTGTCGGCGGTGAACTCTTCGTCGTAGGTCCGCACGGCGAACGGCCGCTTGCGGAAGTCGACCTCGGTCACATCGGTGTTGTGGATGATCGAGCCGAACCGCTCCGCTTGCGCGCGGAAGGCTTCCATCAGCTCGGGGCCCATGATCCCGTCCGGGAAGCCGGGGTAGTTCTCGACCTCGGTGGTCAGCATGAGCTGCCCGCCGTACATGGCGCCGGCGAAGACGATCGGGGCAAGGTTGGCGCGGGCGGCGTAGATCGCGGCCGTCAGGCCGGCCGGTCCGGAGCCGATGATGACGACCTTGGCGTGGGTTGGGGCGGGCATTCCGCCTCCTTCAACCCCGCCCGGGTTGCATCCGGTTCGCCGGGCCGCTTCGGGGTCGCAGGCCCTGGTTACGGACTCCCCCAAAATATGCCACGATGGGTGCCTTTCCGCAATTCACTCTGTTCGAATTTCTAAGGCGGCGCAATCCGCGATACCACGGAGCACTCCTTTCGCTTAGGAGCCGAATCGAAGGCTGGCTGAAGTACACGGTGGGAACGTTCCCGCATTACACCAGTCACGGAATCGATCACAGCGATGAGATCATCGTCGAGCTCGGGCGGTTGCTATTCGACGACAACAAACGTCCGGTCACCGCCAATTCTCGGCGATCGAAGGATACATCTTAGGCGCGGCCGCCTACTTGCACGATGCCGGGATGGTCGTCTCCGACGAAGAAAAGGCGGCGCTGCTGCAATCCGATGAATGGCTTAGGTGGGTATCGCAAGGCCGCCACGAAGAATGGACCGCCATTTCAAGCCTACGAGACGGAACGAATGCGCTAGCGCCGGACAATCCGACCGTGCGTTATTTCATGGCGGACCTGCGCACGCGCTATCTCGTTGCGGAATACTTCCGCGAGCGCCATCACCTTCGCGCCGGCGATGCGACGAGATATGAGCTGCACGATCTTTCAGATTTCGACCTAGGAAATCCACGGCTGCGTGAAACGATCGCGGAAATCTGCGTCGCGCACGGGTTGACTCCGAGCGAAATCGACGACGCCGACCGATTTCCGTTTCGTCGCGACATCTTTTCAGAAACCGTGAACGTTCGGCTTCTTGCAATTCTCTTACGGCTTGGCGACTTGCTCGATATGAGGAGCGAACGCGCATGCCCGCTGATCCTCGGCGCGGCTTCGCCGCTGCCCGCATCGAGTTACCCCCACTGGTCCCAATATCAGCGTATCTTCGACCAGTCGGTGACGCCGAGCGCAATCACGATAACGGCCGACTGTTCGACTCAAGAAGAGTTTGGGCTCCTGGAGGACTGGTGCCGCTGGATCGTCACCGAGGTTTCAAACGCGAGCATGCTCCTCTCTCGCAGCACCAGGCATGAGAGCTGGAGGCCGCCGATCGCAACGATGGGGACCGATGCAGCTACAATTCAAATTCGCGTCGCGCGAGGCGCGCGCTTCATCCCCTCCAAGTGGCACTTTGAGCTCGACCCCGACGCGGTTTTCAATCGATTAATTAGAGATACGTACCGCTCCTCGCTGGCCTTTGTCCGTGAACTCCTCCAAAACGCCCTGGATGCAACGCGCTGCCGGATGTTCCTTGATTGTGCGGCTGAAGGGCTCGACGTACCACAATGTCCATCGCACGTCGCTCCCGAGATTCGCGCAAAATACCCAATCTTAATCTCGCTGAATTCCGATCTCATACGAGACGACGTCACGGAGACCGATCGCCCCGTGCAAATTCTGCGTGTCGAAGACTACGGGATCGGGATGGACAAAGAAGTCATCACGAAGTTCCTCCTCCAAGTGGGGCGGTCTTTCTACACCACGGACGAGTTCCGGCGCAGATTCTCGTTTGCTCCAACCAGCCGTTTCGGCGTCGGATTTCTGTCCGTCTTTGCCGTTAGCGAGCACATCTGCATCGATACGTACAATCCGACGTCGACGTCGGCCGACGGCCCCATCGGCCTCTTCTTGACCCGCCCCAAGAACTACCTGATAACCGAAGTCGGCACACGGAAGAGAACGGGCACGGCGGTGGAGGTCCGGCTGCGAGAGCGACTTGATGCCGGCGAACTCACCGCTGCACTGATGGAGTTGTGTCGGCGCGTGGAGTTCCCGATTTACGTGACCGACCTCGGCGCCGAGGTTACCATCGAAGCCGAGAAGCCCGCCGAGTTCACCTATTCGACCAGCTCGCCGGAGGATTCCGGCGCAACGATTGCGGTGCGAGCCGTCCCGATCGGAATTCCAAGTATCGACGGCGAGTTCTACATCTTTTCCTACACGGACGCGACCGGCGAGTCGTGGACGAGTCGTGACTACGTCAGCCGTGTGTACAGCCGACATCCGTCCGCCGCCAACCCTGAGTTCCCACGAAATCTGACGGCGCTTCATGGGATCACGATGAAGCGACCCGATTACCGACCGGTTGGAATGCCGATCGCCGTGAGAATGGACTACCGTGGCGCAGATGTTGCTCCGACGATGAGCCGAGATGATGTTCGCGAGTCCAAGCATATCGACTCGCTTCTTTCAAGACGCCGCGAGGAGCTGGTCCTCGATCACCTTTCCAAAACCAGTCTAGCAAAAGGCGAAAACGGCTGGCGGTACAAGCAGAAGCTCATCCATGCTTTGGCAGTGCCGGGAGAACGCATAGAAGAGTACTGGAAGGACGTTCCCGGCACAGTGCGTGTCTTCGATCGTGGCGTCGCACGATACATGTCGGTCAGCGAATTGGGTCGCGAACCCAATGTTTCCACCATCTTCTGGAACGTTACAAGAGAAGGCGCGGTGCTCAGCGACGAAACCAGCTACGGTGATGACGCGATTTTAGAACTCCCGGCTCACCGTTTGGCGGATTTGGCCGCCGAGGAGGATCTCTGCTTCATCGCTCGCGACCTTGTTGCACTTGGAAATGGGTTCGACGACATTGCCCTATTTTCGCGGCAGCCGACGAAAGTACATATCGGCGGCAGCACCGTCTCCGTGCGTTGGAACAATGAGAATCCCGAGGGGAGGAACGCAGCAGCGCACTCCGGGTACTATGTCTTTGCTGTTCCATTCTCCGATCCCACTATTTTTGGATTTCGGATCGACGTTGCGTTCCCTATAGCAATCGTAAACGTGATGCATCCGTTTATGCGATGGTGGCTTGCGATCATAGAGAAGCCTGAATTGTCGCAGAACCTTGAGCCACGATACCGGGAAGCAGTTTGGGGGCACATCGGAGGCGCAGCACGATTCGCCGACGCGGCTCCTGCGCTGGTAACGTACGTCTCCGAACTCATGGACTTGCTTGATTTTCAAGCGGAGATGCGCCCGCCTCGTGAAGCACTCGACATCGACGTGCCGGCTGCTCGGCATTTCGATGAATAGCCGGCTCGCGGGGTTGCGTCCGGTTCGGGGAAGAAGACTTTCGCCGTGTTGAAGCTCATCTTCGAGATTCTGGTCTCGGCGATTCTGCACCCGATCGCCGTCGTGCTGATGTGGATCAACCTCGCCGGGCGCTCCGATCTGGGCCAAGCCCAGAAGATCATCTGGGCGGTCGTCGGGCTGATCTGGGGGATCGGCCCGGTGCTCTACATCCTGGTCGGCGACGGGGCGCTTTGGTGAGCGCGACCGACGGCTGGCCGCGGATTCCGCTCGAAGACGACCCGTCCGACATCCTGCGCAAAGCGCTGCGCGGCAACAAGCTCGCGCCGGGCGAGCTGGCGCGCCGCGTCGGGCTCGACGCGCACGCGGTCGAGGCCTGGTTGAAGGGCGACGGCGTGCCGGCAGAGGACCAGGCGCGTGCCGTTGCGGTCGTGCTGCGACTCGATCCAGGGAAGTTCGCCGACACCGCGGCGCGCCGCTGGTACCCGCAGGCGAACGTGCCGCCTGACGTGCGGCACCACCCGCACGATCCGCACCCCTCGAACGGCTATCTCTTCTTCTTGCAAGACGGCAAGACGGCGGCGCTCATCGATCCGGCCGGCTATCCGAAGACGCTGCTGAACGCGGTGAACGACGGGCCGTACGCGCTGCGCTACATCCTGATCACGCACAAGCACGCCGACCACTGCGATGCGACCGCCGACGTCGCGCGCGCGTTTCCGGACGCGGAGATCGTGATGCACCGCGCCGACGTGGGTGCGATCGGCGGCCTCGGGAAGCGCGCGATCCCGGTGACCGACGGCGACGAGCTGCCGTTCGGCGACGACGCGTCGATTCGCATGCTGCACACGCCCGGCCACACCGACGGCTCGTCGTGCTTTCTGTTCCGCTCGACGGTCTTCAGCGGCGACACGCTCTTCGCGGGCTCGGTCGGCGGGATCTTCGCCGACGTCTCGACCTACGACGATCTCCTCGCGAGCGTGCGCTTCAAGCTCTTTGCGCTCGGCGACGACACCGTCGTGATGCCGGGCCACGGCCCGCCGACCACGATCGGCGAAGAAAAAGTCCACAACCCGTTCTTTTAGGGGAGCACAGGCCACGACTTGCATACGTTGCCCGGAGAGGCAGCGCAAGCGGCGTCGGCAGGGCTGCTTGGCT
Source organism: Candidatus Elarobacter sp. (assembly GCA_035939295.1). GTDB lineage: Bacteria > Vulcanimicrobiota > Vulcanimicrobiia > Vulcanimicrobiales > Vulcanimicrobiaceae > Vulcanimicrobium. Next base: position 32,234 of record DASZGA010000022.1, read on the forward strand.
TGACATTTGGGAACCATACAGGTATAGACACTGTTATAGATATGTATGGTGGAAATATGGCCGCGCTGATCGACAGCGAAATTCGCTCGACAACGGACCTTCAGCGGCACACCCGCGAGGTGCTGGACAGTGCCAGCGAGCGTATCGTGGTGATTCCGCGCGAGCAGAAAGACGACATCGCGCTTGTGAAGCATTCGCTCGCGCGCCGCGCCTTTGCAGCATTTGAGCTCACTCAACGGCTCCACGCGGTATTCCGCTACGTTACCCGGCGGCTGACGATCGGCGCGACCGCTTCGTGCCCCTCCGATTTCGAGTGGCTCAGCGCGTTCGACGACGAAGATGTCGTCGACTTCGGGAATGAGTTCGCCGACGCACTACTCCGTATCGTCGAAGACGACCGGCCGATTTCGGAGGTGAACGACGTGCTCGAACAGTGGCGCCGCAGCGCGATGGTCCTGCAAGACACGGCGTTGCGTGAGCGCCTCGAACAAGAACGTTCCATCCTGCTCGAGGGCGGGAAGTAACGTCCGTGGTGCCAATCCCAGGCGGCAGAGGTTGGCGCCAAGGGCGATATGCCGTTGTGGCCTCGTCGGCTCGAGCGAAGGCCGAATGGGATGCGTTCGTCCGGAAATATCCAAAGGCGATGAAGGCTGCGTTTGAGCGTCTTTCCGAGCACCCGCTCGACGTTCAGGGTTCGCGGCAATTCCCGCTCAAGGGCAAACGCCTCAAGCCGTTCTGGGAATACGAGATCACTGGTGGAGATCGGCTCTACTACGCGGTCGACCTCGTGAAGAAAGTCATCGTCGTTGCGGTGCTCCCGCATGCCACCCGGTCACGTTTCGATGACCGATACGGTTGAGGATCGCCGAGACATCTTCGATTCGCTCGTCGCCGAGCAGTCCCGCGAAGCGCTGTCGTCCGAGCCCGCGCCCGTCACGCCGAGGCGGCGCAGAAAGAACGGATGATGGAACGCGTCGAAGGCAGCCCTCGGGTGCGACCTTCGGTGACGGACCTCCAGCCGGTCAAGAGCTGAGCTTCGGAAGCAGCACTTTTACGTAGGTGCCGAACTCCGGGAGCCGGCGGATCGAAAACTCCTCCGCGAGCGCACCGACGAGGAACAGTCCTCGGCCTGATTCCGACCACACGTCCTTCGGAAGCGTAGGCTGACCGCTGAAGCCCGGGCCGTCGTCGATGACGTGCAGCCAAGCGCCGCGCGCATCGACAGCGAGACCGAGGCTCAACCGGCCCGGCGCGTAGCGCAGCGCGTTCCCGATCAGCTCGCTGAAGATGATCTCACACGCGTTGACGTCCGCGGCGTCTCCGTACTGTTCGATCACCGCCGCGACGAAATCTCGTTTGATCGCGTATGCCGCAGCGGAGTCGCCGACGTCGAACGCCCATCGCCCCTGGGTGCGCCCGAATCGAATGGTGAGAACCGCCATGTCGTCGCGTGCCGGCTTCCCGGCGATGAGGCGGCTCGCGTAGCGCGCCGGGTTTGCAGCGAACAGGATCTCGTCGCTCGCGAGCAGCCGCGCGATAGCGGCTTCGCCCTCGACCGGATCGCGATCGGCCTCGGTCAGGCCGTCGGTGTAGAACATGATCAGCGCCGCGTCGTCGAGCGACGCGGAGTGCAGTTCGTAGTCCGGTTCCGCAACGGCGCCGAGCGGGACGCCCGACGAGCCCGGAAGCGCCGACGGCGTCCCGTGAGTACGCTTTACGAACGGCGGCGGATGCCCCGCAGAGGTGTAGGTGATGTGGCGCCCGTCTCGGTCGATCGCGCCGATGAACGCGGTCGCCAGCTCGTTACGCCCTTCGAGGATGAGCGCGCGGTTCAGCAGCACCATCATCTGGGCCGGATCCGTCGAGACGACCGCCGCCATCCGAACCCACTGCCGCAGCTGCACCATGAGCCGCGCCGCATCGACGCCTTTTCCCGTCACGTCGCCGATCGTGAGTACGATTCGCCCGTCGATCGCGAACGCATCGTACCAGTCGCCGCCGAGCGCGCTGCCGACCTGCGCGCCCTGGTACATCGCGTTGAACTGCAAGGTCTCCGTTTGCGGAAACTCATCGTTGAGGAACGCGCGCTGCAGCGTCTCCGCGACATGCTGTTCGCGGCTGTACTGTTTCGCGTTGGCGACTGCAAGCCCGGCCCGGCGTCCCAGCTCCTCCGCAGCCTGCATGTCGGCCCGGTCGAACGGTTCCGACGAGCTCGTGCGCACGAACGTGAGCGCACCGAAGATCGCGCCGTGCGCGACGACGGGGACGACGATCTTCGAGCGATAGTTCATGCGGCGCATGAACGCCTCGTGCTCGTTCGACGACGCGTGCCGCAGCAGCGTCGTCTCGTCGAAGACGGGCACGAAGAACGATTCGCCGCTTTGCGCGACGTGCCGCGCGGGATGGATGCCGCGCGTCTCGGACTGCAGGAGCGGCGTGACGAGCGCCTTCAGCGATGACTCGATCTCCGGGTCGCGGTGCGCGCCGACGCTGACGTAGAGCCGGTTCGTGTTCTCGTCGATCAGGTCGAACAGGCACAGCTCCGAGAACGACTCGACCGCCGTCCGGGCCACGTTGAAGAGCGTCTCTTCCAGATCGAGCGACTGGTGAAAGAGCTCACCCGCACGGACGAGCAGCCTAAGTCGCCGCTGCGTAGCCTCACGCCCAGCGCTTGCCGAGTGGACCAACGAACCCTCCGAACCGTACGCGGCCGCCCGTCTCCGGGGAGACGGGTTCGGC
>DASZGA010000023.1:0-4217 GCA_035939295.1 Candidatus Elarobacter sp.
TCGCGTTCCGGCCCAACGTGATGACCGGCTCGTGCTCGACCACCAGCCACGTATCCGGCTCCCGCCCCTCGGCAACCGCGGCATGGAGCGCGCGCTGAAGCTCCAGCACCGGCGCGTAGCGCCGGCGCCCAAGGTCGATCAGCCGCGCCCGACTAGACATACCGCCAGTCAAGACCGCTCCGCGCGACGGCACGGTTGCCGCGCCGGTTCGGGAGTCGCGATGGCTGCCAAAGGGACAGCCGATGGTGAACGCGTCAGACGCCGGCGGGTTGTTTGGCGGGTTTGGGGTTGACGATGTGGATGGCTTTGCCGTGCATGTATTCGGCGGTGTCCATGATCGACTCGGTCAGGGTCGGGTGGGGGTGGATCGAGAGGCCGATGTCTTCCACCGTTGCGCCCATTTCTAGGGCGATCACGCCTTCGCCGATCAGGGACTCGGCTTGGGGCGCGACGATGTGCATTCCGAGGAGCAGGTCGGTCTTGGCGTCGCCGATCAGCTTGATGATGCCGTCGGTTTCGTTCATCGTGCGGGCGCGGCCGGAGGCGATGAGGTTCATCTTGCCGACGCGGATCTCGTAGCCGGCGGCTTTCGCCTCTTCCTCGGAGAGGCCGATCGTCGCGACCTCGGGATCGGTGTAGACGCAGTTCGGGATCGCGACGGGATCGAACGCGCTGGCGCGGTCGCCGGCGATCACCTCGGCGGCGACGACACCTTCCTTCATCGCCTTGTGCGCGAGCATCGGCGCGCCGGTGACGTCGCCGATCGCGAAGATCCCGTCGACCGAGGTGCGGCGCTGCGCGTCGACTTCGAGGAAGCCTTTGTCGGTCGTTTTCAGGCCGGCTGCGGCGAGGTTCAGCGTGTCGGTGATCGGTTTGCGGCCCACCGCGACCAGCACTTGGTCGAACTCGCGCGTCTCGGGCTTCTTGTTGGTCCCCTCGCCGTTGATCGTGACCTTCGCCGCTAGCGGGCCGGTCTTTTCGATCGTTTCGACCTTCGTGTTGAGCATGATCTCGACGCCCTGCTTTTTCAGGATTCGTCCGAGCGTCTTGCTGATCTCCAGGTCGGTCCCGGTGAGGAGCTGCGGCATCGCCTCGACGACCAGCACTTTCGCGCCCATCCGGGTGTAGACCGTCGCGAACTCCAGCCCGATCACGCCGCCGCCGACGATCAGCATGCTCTTCGGAATCCGCTTGATGCGAACCGCGTCGTCGGAGTTGATGATCGTGTCGCCGTCGTGCGGCCACGCGCCGACGTCGATCGGCGCCGATCCGGTCGCGATGACGATCGCCTGCGCCGTGTACTCGTCCGTCGTTCCGTCTTTCTTCTTCAGCGAGACGGTGTTCTTCGAGGTGAACGAGGCGTCGCCGTACGCGAACTCGACGTTGTTGGCCTTGAACAGCTGGTTCACGCCGCCGACGTTCGCTTTCACGACCTTGTCGGCGAACGCCGCGACGCCCTCGCGGTCGACCTCGGCCTTCGGCACCTTCAGCCCGAGCTCGCCGGCATGGTCGATCTGGCGCGTGATCTCGCCGACGTGGAGCAGCGCCTTGGTGGGGATGCAGCCCCAGTTCAAGCAGACGCCGCCGACCTCGTCGCGGTCGAAGCACACGACCTTTTTGCCGAGCTGGCCGAGCCGGATCGCGGCGTGATAGCCGCCCGGGCCGGCGCCGATGACGAGCGCGTCGACGGTGTACGAAGCCATGAGGTGTTGATTACTCCTGGAAAGGCAAGGGAAGGGCCGTTCAGCACGACCCCGGCGCATGAAAAAGCGTTTCGGCGGACGCTTCGCGCCCGCGCCGCGGGAGCCCCCGGGGCGATCCGGGAAGAAGCCGCTCCCTTGGCACCCTGAGGAACGCCGATGCGCTACGTGACCAACCCGCGCTGGGTCTACTACATGCTCGTCGTAATGGGGATCGGGTTCATGGCCGGCTCCGCCGCGTTCATGCTGTGGGTGCCCCAGCCGACCGGCGCGATCGTCGGCGTGATCTGGCTCCTGATGGGCGCGGGATTCGTGTTCTTCTCGCTGCGCGCGCTGGCGAATCGCCGCGACGACGAACGGATCGCGCGTACCGGCACGCGCGCGAGCGCGACGGTGCTCAGCGCGAACATGACCGGGATGTTCATCAACGAGGTCCCGCAGTGGGCGCTGCACCTGCGCATCGACGGCTACGGCGCGCCGTACGAGACGAAGATGAAGCTGCTGACGTATAGCCCGCCGGCGAACGGCGCGACGTTCACCGTGCGAATCGATCCGGCGCGGCGGGACCACGTCGTGATGGCGCCCGACGATGCGGATACCAGCGCCGCGAGCGCCGCGAACGCCGGTGCCGCGGGCGCCGGCAGCTCGTCGGCGTTCTCCGCGACGTCTACCTTGGCCCCGGACGTGCGATCGGCGGTGCTCGAAGCGCTGCGCAAAGCGGGGCTTGGCGACGGCGACAACGCGACGACGACGGAGAACGCCGACGGCAGCCGGACCATCACGATGACGTCGGTCGACGGGGTTTCGCATGTCGGCGGTGCGCCGCACGATGCGGCCGACACGGTGAAGCTGTTGGCCGAGCTCGATCGCATGCGCGCGAGCGGCGCGTTAGGTCAAGACGAGTTCGACGCGATGAAACGCAAGCTGCTCGAAGAGAGCTAGCGGGCGGCGTTCGCGTCAGGTTCCGGTTCGAGCACCGCGACCGGAAGCACAGCGAACGTCTCGGCCAAAGACAGAACGCGTCGGCCGTCGCGATACGTCGCAGTGACGACGCGGCCGGTGAAAAGGTCGCGGTAGCCTGTCTCACCGTCGCCGTTTCGGGGGAGTTCGACCGCGGTGTCGCCCCACACTTCGCCGAGCGGCGGCTTCTCGGCGGAGAGCGTGCGCGGCAATCGCGGAACGATGACGAGCGCCGAACCGCGCGTGAACGCGACGACATGCTGCGCTTTCTCGCCTTCCGCGGCGAGCGCTGTGTACTGGTCTTCCGGCCACGGCGCGGCGGCGCGCGCTCGCAGCAGCGTCGCGAGCAGGAACAGCTTGATGCGGCCGTCCGGCCACGCGGCGAGGAGATCGCGCGCGAGCGCTTCGCGCGGCGTCCCCGACGCGAGCGCATCGTCGAGCGTGCGCAGCGCGGCTTCGCGCGCCGCGAAGTCGACCGGGCGGCGGTTGTCGGGATCGACCAAGCTGAGATCCCACAGCTCGGTACCCTGATAGGTGTCGGGGATGCCGGGTGCGGTCGCGCGCAAGACGACCTGCGCGAGGCTGTTGGTGAGGCCGGTCGCGGCGAGGGCGCGCGCCGCGCTGCGCAGGCTTTCGAGGAACGTCGACGAGCGATTCGGGTCGAGGATCGCGCGCACGAACTCCGCCAGCGCGCTCTCGTAGTCGGCGTCCGGCTTCATCCAGCTGGTGCTGAGCTTCGCCTCGCGGGCTGCTTTGAGCGCGTACGCCGCGACGCGTTCGGTGAACCCGGCGAGCGCCGCGGAGTCGAGCTCGGCGGCAAGCAGCTCGATCGGCCACGCGCCCATGAGCGTTTGATAGATGCCGTACTCGTCGAGCAGCGTGACGATCCCGCGGTGGTCGCCGTTCAGCCGCGCCCAGCGCGCGAGCGCGCGGCGCCACTCGTGGGGCATCTCGGAGAGCGCGGCAAGCCTGGCGCGCACGTCTTCGCCACGTTTCATGTCGTGCGTCGCCGTCGTCACCATCGAACGCGGGCGAGACGCGGCCCGCCGTGCGTTTTGCCGGTGAAACTCGTCGACCGAGGTACCGAAGCGCGCGGGATCGCCGCCGACCTCGTTCAGCGGCAGCAATCGCTGCGAACGGTAGAACGTGGTGTCTTCGACGCCCTTCGCCATGACCGGAGCGGTGAGCTGTTGAAAGCGCATCGCGAAATCGACGTACCGCTCGCGAACCGAGTCGTCGGAATGCTCGGTCAGCAGCACGCGCCCCAGGAAGGCGTAGACGGAGCCTTCATCCCACGCGTCGCGCGCACGCGCCGCATCGACCGCGAGCTCGATAAAGCGCCGGTCGGCAGGGTCGACCGCCGCACCCGTGACGTAGGTGCGATAGATCGGAAACGCGGCGATCGTCGCGACGAGGGCCCGGCGCAGCGCGCCCAGCGTGAAGTCGCGCGTGTGCGGGTCGCGCTGTGCGATGCGGTCGAGCCGCAGCGCGAGCACGTTCAGCTCCGCGGCGAGCGCCGTCTCCAGCACGAACTCTTTCGAGGCGTGCGCTACTTCC
>DASZGA010000024.1:0-23151 GCA_035939295.1 Candidatus Elarobacter sp.
ATATCGCGACGTCGAGCGCGCCCCGCTGATCTACGTCTCGAAAGACGGCCCGTACCACGTACAAGGCGGGATCAAGCTGAGCGGCGAGACACTCAACGAGGGCGCCTCACCGGAGCATTACGCGCTCTGCCGCTGCGGTCAGTCGAAGAACAAACCGTTCTGCGACGGCACGCACTGGTACGCGAAGTTCGTCGACGAGAACAACTAGTCGCGCACCTTGCGCTGGTGGATGATGATCGGGTTGCCGTCAGGATCTGCGCAGAACGACATCCGGCAGGCCGGCGTATCCATCGGATCGCTCACGTCGACGCCCCGCTCGCGCAACTGCGCGACCGCTGCGTCGGCGTCGCCGACCGCGAACATCACCGCGCCGCCGACGAACGGGCCATCGTCCGGCCGCCACACGCCGAACGTCGTGCCGTCGGCGAGCGTGAACTCGGCGCCACGGCCCTCTTCGTCGATCTCCGTCGGCGTCAGCCCGAGCAGGTCGCGATAGAACGCGATCGAGCGCTGCGGATCGCCGGTGTAGTACGCGGCCAGATCCATCCCCGTGATCGCGGCGCCCGTGCGCGCCGCAGGGTCCGACGTGGTCATGATGGTGCTTCCTTTCGTAGAACGACTGTTGGACCCATCATACGCGCCGAAACATGACAGGTAGTGTCAAGTATCGGGAAGGCGCCCGGGAAACGAAATTCGGCCCGGCGGATCGAGAGAGCCGATGAGGCGCTGGGATCGAACCACCGTCGTTTTCGCCCTCGTCGCGTTCGTGTGGGGCACGGCCGCGACGCTGTTGGTCGACGCCGCGAGATGGCCGGCGGTCCTCGCGCCGGCGAGCACGATCACCGTTGTCGCCGCGTTCGGCTGGACGCGTCGCGGCCGCGAGCTGCTCGACGTGCTCGGCCCCGCGTTCGTCGTCTCGTACGCGGCGTTTGCCGGCCTCGCGGCGGTGCGAATGTCGGCTCACCAGCACGTCGAGATCGCCAAATTCATGATGGACCCGTTCTACAAGCTTTGGCCGGTTGCGGTCGTCGGCGGGATCATCGTCGCTGCGACGCTCACCATCTTCGTCGCATGGCCGGCCTCGATGATCCGGCCTCGCCGGTATGCCGGATCCGCTGCGAACGATCGCTACTGGGCGACGATTCGAGAAGTGAGCACGGCGCATCGCGAGCGAGGGAGCAACAGCTACAAGTCCGGCCGGTTGTATTGAGATTACCGGGAACCGCCCTCAAATTACGACCTTGGCTTAGATCAGATACGCTGAATCGTGCATTAGGATCACCGGCCGGGAGAGCTGAGAGGCTAAGCCTTCGAGGCGTCATGCTCGATGTCGGATGCCTTGAGCTCGCGCATAAGTCTCGTCTTCCAGTCTCCCCCAGGCGCGTAGTGGATGGTCACGACGCCGGCCAGGTCGCTGGGGTATTCGGCGTCGGTGTCGTGCTCGGCGTCGACGACGATTGTCACGTTCTGGCGTCCCAGTCGGCCGATGAAGAATCCAGCTTCGAGGACCGCATTCTGCCGTGGACGTCGCTTTTCGGTTCCGGGCTTGGCCGACGCAGCACGGCCGATGTCATCCGGTGAGAGCAAGACGATGGCGAACGGCACGTCGGCGTTTCGCTCGAACTTCTCAATCACCGTACCGCCGCGGCTCGCCTCCTCCATCAGGATCACCGGCTGAATTCCGATCCTGCGCACGAACGCTTCGATCTCGTGCAACATCGGGTGATCGTGACCGTGGACAATGAACACGCGGTCCATGTTCTTTTTCCTCGCCGACGGTCTAGAGCCGGCGGAAAGCCGGATGTTATGCTCAATGCTTTCGATGAGACCGACCATCCGGGCTCGGCCCTTGAGCCATGTTTCGGGCGTCATGTCCGGACCACCAGAAAATGCTATCATCGGATAATATGAAACATCCTTGATCTGTTTTACAAATCGCTCGGCGGTTACTTTATCCAACACTAACCGAACCACGTTCTCTAGTTCGTTGGTCAGGCGCGTCCGATTTGGCTCATCGCGTACTCGTAATGCCTGAAACTCCGCCTTAAGGCGTTCAAATTCACCCTCGTGCATCAGGCCCGCTTCGGCACCGAAGCAGGCCTTTCCCGATCTGCTCACGTCCGCGCCGCCGTTGCTGCTTGAAGCGGCGTAGGTCTTGATGTCGGACCCAACGCGTTCGACCAAAACGACGATGACGGGACGGGCGCCGTTCGAGTCAGCGGCGCCGATACGGACGCTGCCACGACCCTCATCAAAAGTGGCGCCGTTTCCGAGAGGGACGCCCCGCTGCAATTCTTCTTTAAGGTCTGGCAGGGGTATCATTCGCTCACGAACGAGGTGCATTCCCTTAGGTCAGCGGTCTTGAGATTGGCAAAGGGTTTGCGTCATGACGTCGTTAGGCGACACTTCGCCGGAACTCGATGCTGGCGACTTGTGCGCATGCAGAGATGAGTTCGAGGCGTTCGGATACGAATGACCCGCAATTAGATATGTAAAGCCCTCTCTTAATTTGCCCTCATTGCGAGCTACGATAGCGTCGCGACGCGACGACGCCGTTCAGTACTCGTCGGAGCCTTGGATCCACATGAACGACTGGATGTCGATCATGTCGCGCGGTCGCAGGTCGCTCAGGTCGCGTCGCACGGTCGTCGCGAACTTGAGGTAGTTCTCGTAGACCGGCCACTGCGGGCGCGACTTGTAGTGAAACTCGAAGCCGTACTCGCGGGCCGCGGTGCGCGTCACCGTCGGCTTGAGGTAGATGTGGGTCTTCGGCTCGGCGATGAAGCCGAACACTGTGACGACCGGCCACGTCAGCACGCGCGTCTGCTTGCGCGGGAGCTCGCCGACGAGCTCGCACCAGCGCTCGAACCGGCGGTCCAGCGTCCCTCCGCCGTACAAAAGCTCGTAGAGCCCGGTCGCGAACTTCTTCGCCCCGCCGGCCGGCCTGACGGCGTCGCGCAGCGCCATCTTCTCGAAGGAGAACAGCAGGTTCGTTCGCGACTCGATTCGCACGGCGTGCGCCGCGACCTCGGCGTACTTCCGTTCGCGTAGGAGCGCTTTGAAGTGCTCCGGGCCCAGGACCTCGCGCCATGCCCGGTGCGCGCTGATCTTGTAATCGCGCTCCAGCGCGACGTAGTCGGGGTCGTGGAAGCCGCCGGGGAAGATCCGCAAAAACTTGCGGCGGCACCGCTTCGCGCCGCGCGAGAGCTCGCTCGCCCGGGTCATCGTGACTGCCATCGTCACCGGCTCTTTCCCGGGAATCGGTCCGCCACGCCGGGAAGCGAGCGCTATGATGATCCGTGCGCTCGTTTCATCAGTCGTCATCGCGGTCGTTGCTGCCGCCGCCGGCCCGGCGCTTGCCGCGCCCGCGCCGGTCTCGCTCCGCTCGATGACCTTCCAGTTCGAGATATCTTCGCGCACCGAACAGCGCGTGCAGACCTCCGGGCTGACGCAGACCGATTCGATGAGCGGCTCGCCGATCGGCGCGGCCGGCGGTGCGAGCGTCGTGACCCAGCAGAGCGGTTCGGTCGCCGCGAAGGGTACGATTGCCGTCGAGGTCGTCGCGATCACCGCCGACGGGCTGGTCGTCGACATCACGGAAACCGCCGACGGGCGCGGCGCGCCGAAGACGCGGATCGGGATCACGACCAAGGGCAAACTGATCTACGATGCGTCGAAGGCGGTCGTGAACGAGGAAGAGATCCTGCTGCTGCAGCTTCTGAACCGCTCGCTGGTCGAAGGGCACGACGCCGACGGCGTGAGCTGGACCGACGACGTGAGCGAGCGCGGGTTCAAGGACGTCACGACGTATCACGTCGTCTCGTCCGAGGAGACCACGCCGGGTCCGCTCCTGCACATCGAGCTGGAGCGCAGCGTCTCGGCGTCGGCGGGCGCGTATCCATTCGATCTCACCGAAAACGGCAAGCTCGACTACAACGAGCAGCGCGCCGTCCCGCTCGGCGTGACGCTGCGCGAGCGCCGCACGGGCAGAAACGCCGGCGGCCAGCAGATCCGCACCGAAGCGACGTACACGTACAAGCTCGCCGCCGACACGGGCGTGCGGCACTAACGCAACGCGGTCTCCGGGATCAGGTGAACGACGTCGCGTGCGTGGAGTGCCTTCGCCAGCCGCGGCGCGACCAGCGAACGATGGCACGCCTCGGGGATTCGCTCGATGCAGAACAGCACCGGCGCCTTGAAGCCCCGTAACTCGCGCGCGAGCGGCGCGAAGTCATAACGGTCGAGAACTTCGCGCACGTAGCGGCGGACGTACTCCTTCGCCAGCTCCGTTCGCGCGGAGTACTTTTGCTTTTCCCTTGTGTCGGCTTCGTGCTGGAGGGCGAGCAATTCATAGCCCGGTGCGAGCCCGAGCTCGTGCCGGTACGCGATGCCGCGCTGCTCCAGCTCGGCGGTCAGCCGCTTCGCATTGGCGTAGGTGTAGCGCGGACCGCGCACGGCGCGCCGCGTGCGGATGTCGACCAGCACGTCGATTCCCGCGGTCTCGATCGCGTCGTAGAACGCCTTCCTGTCGGAGCCGTATACCCCGATGGTGAACACCTTGGCCAATGCACCTCTCCCTCCTGAGCGCTAACCCGCGATTCGCAGGACAACCTTGCCGACGACGTGGCCGCGGTCGACGCGGCGGTGCGCCTCGATGACGTCGTCGAACGCGTAGGTTTCCAAGTTGAGCGGCAGCTCGCGGTCGCCGATCGCTTCGTTCAGCCGCCGGAACGCGTCGCGCCGCATCGGCCCGTCGAACGCGATTCCTTTGTGCGTGCGAATTCGCGGCACCGGTTCGACGCCGTCGGGAAAGGCGAAGCTCGCGCCCGGCTTGAGGTGCGAGAGAAACTCGTGCAGTGTCTCGCCGTTCGCGGTCACGATCGCGGCGTCGAACCCGTCGCGCGCGTACCGATTCAACAGCTCCTCGCGGTTCCAGGCGGTTGGATCGAGCGCGTGCGCCGCACCGAGCCGTTCGAGGTACGCGTGCGTGTCGGGCCGCGCGGTGCCGACGACGTTGGCGCGCAGCGGGTTGCTCGCGAGCCACACGGCCAGCGAACCGACGCCGCCGCTCGCGCCGAACACGAGAATCTGCTGATCGTGCTTGACGTGCAGCACGATGAGCCCTTCGTGCGCGGTCAGCGCGACGCACGGCATCGCGCCCGCGACGGCTTGATCGAGCTGCGGCGGAACGTGCTCGACGCGCCCGGCGACGACGTGCACGTACTCGGCGTAAAACCCGCCGTCGGGGTTTTGATAGCTGTACGAATAGACGCGGTCGCCGGCGCGCAGCCGCTCGACGTCCGGCGCAACCGCCGCGACGGTTCCGCTGCCGTCCGCTCCCAGGATCGTCCCCGGTTCGACCGGGCCCCAGGCACCTGCGCGCGTCTGCGCGTCCCAGCTCCCGACGCTCGCATAGTCCAGCTTGACGATCACGTGGTCGCGCTTGAGCTTCGGGACCGGCACCTCGCGGATGTGGATCGCCTCGGCCGGCCCCGCCGCGTCGAGAACCGCGGCGCGCATCGTCTCGGGCACGCTTGCAGCCATAACCCTCTCCTTGTTGTAGCACACCATCTACCGCAAAGCAGACGCTCCGCCCGCCGCATTCGGCGATGAACGCGGTACGGGTGCCGCCGCGACCCGGGATATCAAGGTACCCCTCGGCGGGCGCGAGGCTTCGCGCCTTCTCCGCACGGGTACGAGGAAGGCTCTCTCAACGAACGGAGTGACGATGGAATCGAACGCCGGCGTCTTCGATGCAAGCGTGAGCGAGTCGAACGCATGGGTGCAGGACGTGATGGTCGCAACCGGGCTCGACGAGCGGAACGCGCTGGCCGCGCTGCGCGCCGTGCTGCACGCGATCCGCGACGAGACGACCGTTCGGCAGTCCAGCTATCTGGTAGCGCAGATGCCGGCGCTGATCCGAGGCGTCTACTTCGAGGGCTGGGACGCGAACCGCGCGCCGGTCGCAGACCACGATCCGCAGCGCTTCTTGGAACGCGTGCGCAGCGCGCTCGGTGACCTCGCCGCGGCCGCCGACGTCCCGAAGATCGCGCGCGCCGTCATGGGTGTGCTGGAGCGTCGCATCCCCGACGCAGCGTCGAAGATCAAGCGGATGCTGCCGCGCGAGCTGCACGCGCTGTGGCCGCCGAACACCGCGCTCGAGGTCGCCGAGCGCAAGGCGCGGCTCGCCGCCGAAGAAAAGCTCTCGAAGCGCGAAGGGCTGCACGCCGAGGCGGGTCACGAACGCGGAGCGCCGCTTGCGCCGCATCAGAACCGTCCGCCGGGCGAGCAGCACCGCGGCGGCCCGCTTCCGAACACGATGTGAGCTAGTCGCTGTCTCCGTTCGCTGCGAGCGCGTCGAGGGCGTCGAACGTCGCGACGACGACGATTCCGTAGATTGCGTGCGGAATGATGTCGGAGAGCCAGCCCGCCGTCCCCCACGTCTTCGGATCGGTTACCCCCAGACGCACCATCGGAACGTCGCTGATCGCCATCGCCGCCCCGCCGACCGCAAGCGCCGCGAGCAGCGAGGGCACGCCGGGCATCGACGGTCGCAGAATTCCGAACGCCTTCCCGACGCCGATACCATTCACGTAGCCCAGCAGCGCGCCGACGCCGCTGCGCCGGTTCGCCGACGTCTCGTCGTCGCTGGTGAGCGCGTCGATCCCGAACGATTCCGCAAGCTTCTTGACGAGCGTCCCGGGTGCGTCGCTCGATCCGCGCCCGCGCAGCGCCATGTCGGCGTACGTCGTAATGTCGAGCGCGACGGTGCCGGCAGCACCGGAAGCAGCGCCGAGCCATGCCGATCGGAGAAAGCCCATGCGCGAGGTTTTCCCGCGTGAACGGCGTTTTAGTCCGCAGTCGCGCCGGCGGTGTTCGACATCTGCGCCGGGGAGCGCCGCCACGAGCAGCGAACCCCGCCGTCCTGGATGGCGAAGCTCTATTTCCGGTACTCCGCGATGAACGCGGGCAAGTCGACCGCGCTCTTGCAGGTCGCGCACAACTACGAGGAGCACGGGCGTGCGGTGCGGCTCTACACCTCGGCGCTCGACCACCGGTACGGCGTCGGGATCGTCACCTCGCGGCTCGGCTTCTGGCGGCAAGCGTCGACGTTCGACGAGAGCACCAACTTCTACGCGGAGATCGAAGGCGCGCACGACGATCTCGCTTGCGTGCTCGTCGACGAGGCGCAATTTCTCACGCCGGATCAGGTGCGCGAGCTGCACCGCGTCGCCCACGTCCTGAACGTCCCGACGATCTGCTACGGGATCCGCAGCGATTTCCGTGGCGAGCCGTTTCCCGGCGCGTCGTACCTGCTGACGCTCGCCGATAGCGTCGAAGAGCTCAAGACGGTCTGCGCGTGCGGAAAGAAAGCAACGATGAACGTGCGCATCGACGAGCACGGGAAGCGGATCACCGAGGGCGCGCAGATCGCGATCGAAGGCGACGTGCGCTACGTGCAGCAGTGCGGCGGCTGTTTCTACGCGGACGAGGCGGGATGAACGTGCCCGGGCCTGCGCGCGTGGCGATCGTCGCCGGCGCATCGGGCGGGATCGGCTCCGCGACCGTGCGCGCGTTCTTGCGCGAGCGGATGAACGTCGTCCTCGCCGCGCCGCGCGACGCGCTGCTCGACGCGCTCGAGCGCGAGCTGGCGCCGTACGGCGAGCGCGTCCTCGTCGTGCCGACCGACATCACGCGCCGTGCCGACGTCGACGCGCTGATCGCGCGCGCGCTGGTGCGCTTTCGCCGGATCGACGTGCTCGCGAACGTCGCCGGAGTCGGTTCGTCCCCGTCGCTCTACGACTGCACCGACGAGGAGATCGAACGCGTGCTCGCGGTGAACCTGCTCGGCGCCGCGCGCACGATCCACGCCGTGCTGCCGGTGATGAAGGCGCAGCGGAGCGGCTCGATCGTCAACGTCGGCTCGGTCGCCGGCGAAGCGGCGGTGATGGGGATCTATTCCGCCTCGAAGTTCGGGCTGCGCGGGTTGAACGACTCCGTTCGGCGCGAGGTCCGCGGCGACGGGATCGGCGTGACGCTTATCGAGCCGGGGTTCGTGCAGACGCCGATGAACGCGGCGATGAGCGGGCTTCCCGGCCCGGAGATCGTCGCCGACGCGATCGTCGCGGCGGTTTCGCGTCCTCGCCGCTCTCACATCGTCCCGGCCGGTTATAGGATCCCGGTGTTCTTGGTCAAGACGTTTCCGTTCGCCGCCGATCTGGTGTTCGGAAACACACGAATTCAGCAGCGTCTGAACCGCGACGCGCGCGCGGCACGGGAGAAGATGAAACCATGAGCGAGCCACGGCGCCATGCCGTCGTCGTCACCGGCGCCTCGAGCGGGATCGGCGCCGCCACGGCGCTGCTGCTCGCTCAGGAAGGTTTCGTCGCGTACGCGGGCGTTCGCAACGACGCCGACGCGGCACGCGCCGAGTCGCTGCACGACCGCGTCCACGCGGTGCGGCTCGACGTCACCGACCGCGCGTCGATCGACGCGGCCGCCGCGCACGTCGCGGAGCAGGGGCACGCGCTGCGCGGCGTCGTCGGGAACGCCGGGATCGCCGTCGCGGGGCCGCTCGAGTATCTTCCGGTCGACGAGGTTCGCCGTCAGTTCGAAATCAACGTCTTCGGCGCGCTCGAAGTGGCGCAGGCGTTTCTGCCGCAGTTGCGCAGGTCGCACGGCCGCCTCGTCTTCGTCGGCTCGATCTCGGGCCGGCTCGCGGTGCCCTTCATCGCGCCGTACGGCGCCTCGAAGTACGCGCTGCGCGCGCTGACCGACGCGCTGCGCGTCGAGCTCGGACCGGCCGGGATCGCGGTCTCGCTGATCGAGCCCAGCGCGGTGAAGACGCCGATCTGGCAGAAGGGCCGCGACGGCCGCGAAGCGCTGCAGTCGCTGCTCGGTCCCGAAGCGCTCGCGCGCTACGGGGCGCAGTTCGACGCGGTGTTCGCGCAGACGGTCCGCGAGGAGAGCGCCGGAATGCCGGTCGAGCAGGTCGCGCGCGCAATCCTGCACGCGCTGACGGCGCGGAAACCGCGCGCACGATACCTCCTCGGCAAGGGGGCGCGCGCGGGCAGCATCGTGGCGCTGCTTCCGCCGGCGCTGCGCGACCGCGTCCTGCGCGCCTCGCTGAAGCTCCCCGCGCCCGCACCTCCGCATCCTTGCGGAGGAGTCGAGGGGCCCGGCGAGCGATAACGGCCGGATGCTGCGAGCACGCGTCGCCGGATTGACGATCGCCGCGTTGGCGTGCGGGATCGCCGCGGCGATCGCGCCCTCCGATGCCGCACCGAAAAAACTCCTGGACTACCATGCGTATTCCGGGTGGCGCCAGATCCGCGAGGTGAAGCTCTCGCGCGACGGACGACGCCTCGCGTACGCGCAGGTCGCGCCCGAAGCGGACGGCGAGCTGATCGTGCGCGATCTGAACGGAAACGCGACGTTCCGCGCAGCGCGCGGCCGCGCGCCGCAATTCACCCCCGACGGCCGCTTCGTCGTCTTCCGCATCGCGCCGGTGTTTGCCGACGTGCGAGCGGCCGAGAAAGCCGCGAAACCCGCCGATCAGCGCCCGAAAGACGGGCTCGGAATCGCCGACGTCTCCGACGTCGCAAACGCGCGCGCAACAACAGTCGAACGCGTGCGCTCCTTCGCGCTCGCACGCGACGGCGCAACGGTTGCGTACTTGCTCGAGCCGTCCCCGTCACCGTCGCCATCGGCATCGCCGGGTGCGCAGCGTTCCGCATCACCGCGACCGTCACCGTCCGCGCGGCCATCCCCGATCCCGTCGGCAACGCCGCATCCTGCCGCGTCGGCCTCGCCGGCTGCTTCGACGTCCGCGTCGCCGGCGGTAAAATCGCCGGGCAAGGACGCGACGACGTCGCTCGGAATCCAGCGCCTCGGCGTTCCCGGCGAGCCTGTGCGCGTTGCGAACGTTGCGGCGTATGCCGTGAGCGCCGACGGCTCGCGTGTTGCGTACGTCGTGCAGACGAAGGCCGATGAAAGCGTCCACGTGCGCGACGTCGCGAGCGGTGACGATCGTACGATCGCGCACGGCAGCGCGCACCTCACCGCGCTCGCGCTCTCGCCGGACGGCGCGCACCTGGCGTACTTGAGCGATCCCGACGCGTACGACGAGGACGTGAAGAAGGCCGAGAACGGCCGTTCGCCGTTCCGGCTGACGGTCGCCGACACGCGCACCGGCGAAGTCACGGAGGCGCTCGGCGCCGCGACGGCGGGCGTTTCGCCGCGCACGTTCGCGAGCGATGCGCATACGCCGGAGTTCGCGCCCGACGGCAAGCGGCTGGCGGTGTGGACGGCGGCGGTTCCGACGCCGCGGCCGTCGTCAGCGCCGGCGCGCGTCGACCTCGACTTCTGGTACTGGCGCGACGGCGAGCTCCCGACGCAGCAGCGCCACGAAGCCGAGGACAAGGAGCACGGAACGTACCTCGCGCTCTACGACCTCGCCGCGCGCCGCTTCACGCAGCTCGCCGACGCCGCCGTTCCGTCGGTCGCGCTCGCGAAGAACGCGCCGTACGCGCTCGGCACCACCAACGCGCCGTACGTCAAGCTCGCGACGTACGACGACAGCTACTACGACGTCTACCGCATCGACGTCGCGACCGGCGCTCGCAAGCTCGTCGCCCGCAAGGTGCAAGGCGGTGCGCCGGAGCTTTCACCCGAAGGACGCTACGCGCTCGCATACGATCCGATCCGGCGCGCGTGGTTCACGCTGCGCATGACGGACGGGCGAAAGGCGTGGATCACCGACCCGCGCACCGTGCGCGCCGCGGTCGAGGACGACGACCATCCCGCGCCGCCGCCGCCGTACGGTTACGGCGGTTGGACGCCGGGTGACAACGCCGTCCTCGTCTACGACCGCTACGACGTCTGGCGCGCCTCGCCCGACGGCGGCCCTGCCGTACCGCTAACGCGTGGAACGGGTCGTGCTGCGCAACGCGTCTATCGCGTCGTGCGCCCGCGCACCGACGAGCCCGACAGCGCGTTCGTCGCCGACCGTCCCGTCTTCGAGCGCGCGCCGTACCTGCTCTCGCTCCTGGACGATCGCACAAAGGCAAGCGGGTTCGCGTCGCTCGCCTCGCTCGCGCCGCAAACGCCGCGCACGACGATGCTCGTCGACAAGAACGTCGGCATCCCGTACCGCGGCCGCGACGGCGGCGCGCTCGTCTTCACCGAGCAGCGTTTCGACGAGTTCGCCGACCTCTGGAGTGCCGCGCCGATTCCGACGGCCGCGACGCGCGTCAGCGACGCGAACCCGCAGATGAAGCAGTACGCCTGGGGCCACGCCAAACTGATCGGCTACACGAACGCGCGCGGCGCGAGGTTGCGCGCGGTGCTCATCACGCCCGACGGCTTCGATCCGCATCGGAAGTACCCGATGCTGGTCTACGTCTACGAGAAGATGACGCCGCTGCTGCACAACTACATTACGCCGGCGTCGGGGACCGGCGTGAACCTGGCGCGCTACGCGAACCACGGTTATGTGGTGCTGATGCCGGATATCACGTACCGCATCGGGCACACGACGGCGAGCGCGGTCGACTGCGTCGGCTCGGCGGTGCGGCGCGTCGTCGGGATGGGGTTCGTCGATCCGAAGCGGATCGGGATGGCGGGCCACAGCTACGGCGGCTACGAGGTGAACGCGCTGGTCACACACACGACGATCTTTCGCGCGGTCGAGTCGGGTGCGTCGGATTCCGATCTGCCGAGCCTGTACGGCGGCTTCTGGGAGTCCGGCGACGTGCAGCAGGCGTACTACGAACGGAGCCAAGGCCGAATCGGCGCGACGCCGTGGGCGCGACCCGATCTGTACGTCGAGAACTCGCCGCTGTTCTTCGTCGACCGCGTCCGCGCGCCGTACCTGCGGATCCAGGACGACCAGGATGGGTTCGTTCCCTACGGGCAAGGGGTCGAGTTCTTCACCGCGCTGCGCCGAGCCGGGAAAGAGGCCTACATGTTCACCTTTATCGGCGAGAACCACGCGCTGGCGAAACAGGCGAACAAGGACTACTGGACCGTCCACCTCGACGAGTTCTTCGACCACTTCCTGCTCGGCGCACCGCGCCCCGACTGGATGAACCACAACGGCTCGTACGAGCACCGCGGCGAGCGCGACGTCGAGTCGCTGTTCACGTTCAACAGCGGTACTTGATCCGTAGTTCCTCGAGGTTCACCTTCGGCGGCGGGATCGTGATCTTCATCTCGTCCAGCGTGTCGACGACGATTCGGGCGACGGCGAGGTTGCGGAACCACTTGTGGTTCGCCGGGATGACGTACCACGGCGCGTCGTCCGTGCTGCAACGTTCCAGCGCGTCCTCGTACGCCTTGACGTAGTCGTCCCAGCGCTCACGCTCGGCGAAGTCCGTTTCGCTGATCTTCCACTGTTTCTCGCGGTCGTTCAGCCGCTCTTCTAGCCGCCGCAGTTGCTCGTCCTTGCTGACGTGCAGGAAGAACTTCAAGATTCGCGTCCCGGCTTGCGTCAGGTTCTTCTCGAACTCGTTGATGCGGTCGTAGCGCTTCGACCACACCGATTTGGGCACGAGGTCATGCACGCGCACGACCAGGACGTCCTCGTAGTGCGAGCGGTTGAAGATGCCGACCTTGCCGTGCTCCGGCGTCACCTTGTGCACGCGCCACAGAAAGTCGTGCGCCTGCTCTTCCTCGGTGGGCTCCTTGAACGCATGCGCCGACGCGCCGAGCGGGTTCAGCCCGCTGAAGACGTGGCGCACCGTCCCGTCCTTGCCGCCGGCGTCGAGCGCCTGCAGCACAACCAGCAGCGCGCGCTTGTGCTCGGCGTACAGCCGGTTCTGCAGATCGCTCAGGCGTTCCAAATCTTTTTCGACGGCCGCCTTCGCCTCTTCGGCGCTGTTGAATTTCCCCGTGTACGCCGGATCGATGCGGTCGAGGTGCACCTTGCTCCCCGGCTCGACGACGAACTTCTTGCGAAAGTCCACGCGCTCAGCGCCCCGTCGCGTCGAGAAGCTTGGTGTAGAACGCCTCGGCGGCGTCCAGATCGGCGACCTGGAGCATCACTCGGAACAGCGGCGGTGCGTCTGGCATTCCGAACCCTTCCGGGCGATGCGAGCGCAACCTTCGGAGTGCGGCGACGAATCGGCGCTGCCATGGTGAGCGGCGTGCGTACCGGAAACAGGATGGGCCCGGCCGAGTGGGCGATGCTGCTGCTCCTCTCGGTCGTGTGGGGCGGCGCGTTTTTCTTCTACAAGGTTCTCGACGAGGCGGGTCTGCCGCCGTTTACGATCGTGCTCGGCCGCGTCGGCGGCGCCGCACTGGTGCTCTTGCCGCTCGTCGCGCTGAGCGGCCGAACGATGCCGCGCTCGTGGATGGTGTGGCGCTCGCTCTTTATCCTAGGCGCGCTCAACAACGTGATCCCGTTCGCGCTCATCATCCTGGGCGAGAAGCAGATCGACAGTGGGCTGGCCTCGGTGTTCAACGCGACGACGCCGATGTTCACCGCGCTGATCGCGCACGCGTCGACCCGCGACGAAAAGCTCACGCCGCCCCGAATCGCCGGCGTCGTGCTCGGGATCATCGGTGTCGTCCTGCTGATCGGCCCGGCCGTCTTGCGCGGGTTCAACCTCACCAGCGCGGCGCAGCTCGCATGCGTCGGTGCGGCGGTTTCGTACGGCTTCGCCGCGGTCTACGCGCGCCGGTTCGCGAAGATCGGCGTCGACCCGCTCGTGTTGTCGACAGGCCAGCTGTGCGCGTCGGTCGTGCTCGCGCTCCCGCTCGCCCTCGGTGTGGAACACCCGTTGAGCACGGTGCACGGGCTCGGCGCGACGACATGGCTGGCCTGGCTGGGTCTCGCGCTCCCGAGTACCGCACTGGCGTACGTCTTGTACTTCCGCATACTGGCGCGCGCGGGCGCGACGAACGCGGCGTCGGTCACGTTCCTGGTCCCGTGGAGCGCGGTTCTGCTCGGCACGCTCGTGCTGCACGAGCGGCTCGCGACGAGTACGATCGTCGGGATGCTCGTCATTTTCGCCGGCCTGGCGGTGCTCGACGGACGGCTCGTCGCGTCGCTGCGCGCGCGAGCGCAATCCTTGACGACCTCTTAACGCTGGGGCGATCCGGACGGGCTCTGCGTCCGTTCTGTGCGGTACGTGACAGCGCCGGCAGAAGCTCCGCCACAGGTCGCTCCCCGGCCGCATCGAAGCGCCCGCTCCATGATCTCGTCGCCGCTCGTCGCGCCGAGACTGGTCGGACGCGACGACGAGTGCGCTTTTTTGATGCGCCGTCTCGACGACGTTCTGCATCGTGGCGCCGCGTCGCTGACGCTGGTCGAGGGCGACGCGGGGATGGGCAAGACGAGGCTGATCGCCGAGCTGCGCCGGCGCGCCCACGAGCTCCATGCGCTGACGATCTCGGCGTTCTCGCTCGAGCACGTGCGGGAGCCGTACGCGCCGTTCGCGCTCGCGGTGGCCCGCGCGATCGACGGCGCCCCACCGGCGCTCGCCGCCGAAATGCGCGCGATCGCCGCGGCGCTCGACCCGGACGTCGCGCTGCACAAGGTCAAGCGGCTGCGCGCGGTCGCCGCGGCGTTGCGCGCGATCGCGCGCGAGCGCGCCGTGGCGATCTTCTTCGAGGACGTGCACTGGGCCGACCGCGCTTCGCTCGACCTGCTCGCGTTCTTCGCGGTCGAGCTCGCCGCGTCGCCGCTCTTCGTCGTGGTCACGCAGCGCCCGGGCGAGATGTCGGCCGCGCTCGCCGGCGCGCTGCGGGTCGGCGCGCACACCGTACGGCTCGGCCCGCTCGCCGACCGCGACGTCGCTACGCTGTTGCGCGAAACGCTGCGCCGTCACGGCAGCATCGGCGCCGATCGCCTGCGGCGAATCGTCGAGCTCGCCGGCGGAAACCCGCTCTTCGCGCTGGAGCTGATGCGCAACGCAGTGGCGGGAGCCGCCGACGACGTCGCGCCCGCGATCGCGTACCCGATCGTGCAGCGCTGGGAGTCGCTCGACCGTGCTGCGCGCGAGATCCTCGTGGCCGCCGCCGCGGCCGGCGAGATCGAGCCGGCGTTCGTCGCGCAGGTCATCGAGCGTGGCAGCGAGGACGTCGAGGATGCGCTCGAGCGCGCGCGCCGCTACCAGCTGGTCGAGCTGGAGCGCGGCTCGGGGCGCTGGCGCTTTCAGCACGCGCTGACGCGCGCGGCGATCGAAGCGGAGATCGCGCCGCGCCGCAGGCCCGCGATCCATCGCCGAATCGGCGAGCTGCTCGAAGCGCGCGCCGAGAGCGTCGAGCCGGCGCGGCTTGCCTACCACTGGGCGTTTGCCGACGACGGCGAACGCGCCGCGCGCTACAACGAAGCCGCCGGCAACCGCGCCGCCGCGTTGCACGACTACAGCACCGCGCAACGATTCTTCGCGGCGGCGCTGAAGACGGCACCGGCCGACGATGCGACGGCGGCGCGGCTCAACGAGAAGCTCGCTTCCGCGGCGCTGATCGAAGCCGCTTCGTCGCGCGCCGCCGAACCGATCGAAGCGGCGCTGCGCGCGTACGAAGCGCTAGGCGACGATCTCGGCGTCGCGCGGATGGAGATGCATCGCTCGCGCCGGGCGTGGTTCGACGAAGATCCCGCGGCGTCGCTGGCGGCGGCGGAGCGCGCGCTCGCGGCGGCCGAGCCGTTCGGCCCTTCGGCACAGCTCTTCGACGTGCGTGTTCGCCTCGCGCAGATCCATCAAATCAGCGGCCGTCCCGCCGAGACGCGGCGCGAGCTCGATGCGGCCGGCGCGCTCCTCGAGCACGCTTCGCCCGACGCGCGGATCCGCTTTCTGAACGCGCGCGCGATGTTCCGCGCCGACGCGTGGGAGATCGACGGCTTCGTCGGCGACTACCGCGAGGCGATCGAGATCGCCGAGAAGCTCGGGCACGTCGAGCTGCTGGTCAGCACGCAGAACAACCTCGCGTTGAACGCGCTGCTGACGGGCCGGCGCGACGAAGCGATCGCAGCGCTCGAGGCCGGGATCGCGACGTCGTACGAGTTCGGGATGCGCTGGCACGTCTCCAACGATCTGCTCTCGCTCGCGCGGGTGCGTGCGGTGTTCGGCGATCTCGCGGGCGCGCGCCAAGCGCTGGTCGACGCGCTCGCGTCGGCGTACGAGGTCCGCCGGCTCGACGTGTGGTCGGCCGGGTACGGGATCCCCATCGCGCTGGCGCTGAACGACGAAGAGCTGCTGGCCCGCTGCGCGCACCCCGGCGTCCTCGACGAAGCGGTGCGCAGCGGCGGCGTCTCGGAGATCGCGCTGGTCGCGGTCGCGTTCGCCGAGCTCGCGCACGCGCGCGGCGACGGCGCGGAGGCGGCGAACGTCCTCTCGCGCGCGCTCGCGGCGCTGCGCGACGACGCGCGTCCGCTCTACCTGTGCGCCGCCGTCGCGCAACTCGGCCGCGACGACGACCTGCCGCGCGCGCGGTCGCTCCTCGAAGCGCCCGCGCGCGACCGCTCGCGCGCCGCCGAGCGCGCGCTGTTCGACGCCTATGCCGCACTGCGCCGGCGCCGGCGCGCCGAGGCCGCGCAGCACGCGCTCGCCGCCGCCGAGGCGTACGGCGAGCTGCATTGGATCCTCCAACAGGCGCGCGCGCTCGAGCTCGCGGGTCGCGAAGCCGACGCGCTGCGAATCTACCGCGGCTCCGGGAGCGTGCGCGACGTCGCATGGCTGGAAAGCACCGGTCGCGCCGCCGATCCGCTTGCCGTGCTGACCCCGCGCGAGCGCGAGATCGCGGCGCTCGTCATCGCCGGCCGTTCGAACCGCGAGGCCGGCGCGGAGCTCGGGCTGAGCGAGCGGACCGTCGGGAACCACGTCCAGTCGATCTTCAACCGGCTCGGAATCGGCTCGCGCCGCGAGCTGGCCGAGCACGTTCGCCGCGCCGCCGTCTGAGTAGCGCGCGGCGCCGGGCTGAGTAACCCGACTCTGTCGGGGACCTCTTCGGCGCGGTAGCCTCCGTATCGGCGCCGGAGCGGCGCCTTTCAGACGGAGGATTCAGCATGGTACGAGAGGACACGGTCGCGGCGGTGCAGGCGGCCTTCGACGACTTCCGCCGGGGCGACATCGGTTCGCTGCTGGCGCGGTTGACCGACGACATCGACTGGGAGACGCCGGGCGCGGGAACCGTGATCCCGTACGCGGGCCGCCTTCACGGCAAGCCCGCGATAGCGAAGTTCTTCGAGAGCGTCGGCAGCACGACCGAGTTCCGGCGCTTCGACACGAACGAGTTCGCCGCGAACGGCGACCTGGTGGTCGCGCTCGGCGAGTGGGACGGCGTCGTGCGCGCGACCGGCGTCGCGACCGCGGAACAGTTCGCGATGGCATTCTGGTTCCGCGGCGACAAGGTGTGCAAGTTCCGCGAGTTCAGCGACACGCGCTCGTTGATCGCCGCCCTCTCGGCGCCGCCGATCGATGGCGGCCGTTAGCGAAACCGGCACGCGCACCGCGGCGCCGCCGCCGCTCGCGATCCTCCAGATGCTCGCCGGGCGATGGGTATCGGGCGCGGTCGCGACGGCGGCTCGGCTCGGGATCGCCGACCGGCTCGCCGGCGGCGCGCGCTCGAGCGACGAGCTCGCCCTCGAGACCCGCGCGCACGCGCCGTCGCTGCAGCGGCTGCTGCGCGCGCTCGCAAGCCTGGGGCTGCTGCGTTCCGACGAACGCGGGCGGTTCGGGCTCACCCCGCTCGGGGAGTATCTGCGCAGCGACGTCCCGGGCTCGATGCTCGGGATGGCGCAGCTCTTCGCGGCGGAAGAGCACGGCGCGGTGTGGAGCACCGCGGCGTACAGCATCGCGAGCGGGGAGCCGGCGTTCGAGCACCTCTACGGCCGCACGCTGTGGGAGTATCTCGACGACGATCGCGCGCTCGACGCCGTCTTCTGCGCCGCGATGGAATCGATCGCCTCGACGTTCGCGCCGGCGATCGCGGACGCGCTCGCGCTCGGCGAAGCGCGGACCGTCGCCGACGTCGGCGGCGCAACCGGGACGCTGCTGGCGGCCATCCTCACGCGCAATCCTGCGGCGCGCGGGATCCTCTACGACCGTCCGGCCGTCGTCGCGGCCGCGCGGCGCGACGCGCCCGCGGTGCTGCGGGAGCGCGCCGACTTCGTCGCCGGCGATTTCATGCGCAGCGTCCCGGCGGCCGACGTGCTCGTCCTTTCCCACGTTCTGCACGACTGGTCGGATACGGACGCGGTGCAGATTCTCACCAACTGCCGCGCCGCGCTGCCGCCGCACGGGCGCGTGGTGGTCTTCGAGTCCGTGATCGAACCCGGCGACGTGCCCGATTTCGGGAAGCTGCTGGATCTCGAGATGCTCGTCCTGAACAACGGCCGAGAGCGAACGAAGCCCGAGTTCGAGACGCTCTTCGCGCGCGCCGGGCTGCGGATGATCTCGCTGATCGCGCTCGCGGGCGGAGCGCTCGTCGAAGCCGTTCCGTTACCGTGACGGCAGCTTCGTCGGAATGCTCTGCGGGAAGTTGAAGAAGTTCTCCGGGTCGTACTTTTTCTTCACCTCGACCAGCTTCGGCAAGTTCGGGCCGTAGTACGCGTCGAGATAGTCTTCGATGTAGTGGTCGACGTAGTTGACGTAGGCGTGGTTCGCGTACGGCAGCATCGCGGTGCGAACGCCTTCGATCCAGCTGATCGCGGCGTCCGCGTCGGCCGGGTCGGTCCAGTACGCGTCGTACTGCACGACGAAGACCGCCTTGCGGTGCATGACTGCGGTGCCGTCGATCGGCACCCGCCCGGGCGCACCTCCGCCGGCGAGGAGCTGAATCATGCTCGGCTCGTTGGTGTCCCACCACGTCTGCAGCGGCGCCGTTTCGATCTTTGCTTTGAGCAGCTGGAGCGCCGCTTGCGGAAACGGTTCGTACGCGACCGCCGAGGTGCTCTTGAAAAGCTGCTGGTCGTTGTGCGGATGGATCAGCCACTCCGGCTTGTGCGGATCGACACCCGCGAACACCGCTGCGGCTGCGGAGTACGGCATCATCTGCACGCTCACGCCGGTCGGCGGCGCGGCGGCGAGCATCGGCCCGAGCAGCGTGGTGAACGTCGCCAGCTCCTGCGGCGAGTCCGGCGTGAGCTGGCCGAACAGCGTGATGACGCCGTCGTCGTGCGTGTCGCCGACCGCGAGCCGCAAGAACGTCGACAGATTGTCGGGCGCCGTCGGCCCCCACTTCTGGAACGCGTCGACGACGGCGAGGAAACTCGACCACTGCCAGGTGATGTTGCAGACCGCGACCAGCCCGATCGGCTTCACCGTGACGTCGAACGCGGTGACGATCCCGAAGTTTCCGCCGCCGCCGCCGCGGTGCGCCCAGTACAGATCGGGATTTTGATCGGCGTTCGCGTAGATCAGCTCGCCCTGCGCGTTCACCAGCTCGACGCCGATCACGTTGTCGCACACCAGGCCGTACTTGCGCGAGGTCACCCCGAAGCCGCCGCCGAGCGCGAGCCCGGCGAACCCGACACTTGCGCCGCTCGCCGCCGGGATCGTCAGCCCGACGTCATAGAGCTGTTCGTGCAGGTCGATGCAGTACACACCCGCGCCGAGCCGCGCGGTCCCCGCTTTCGCGTCGACGCGAATCATGTCGAGCTCGCTGACGTCGACGACGATGCCGTCGTTGACGAGCGAGTACCCTTCGTAACTGTGCCGCCCCGACCGCGCGCGCAGCGGGAGCTTGTTCTCCCGCGCGAACCGCACCGCGTTGCACACGTCCTGCGTGTCCTGGCAGAACACGACGCTGCGCGGAATCAGCTTGCTGTAGTCGAGCGCAGCCTTAAAGTTGTGCCGCGCCGCCTCCCACCCGGGACTGCGCGCATCAAGAACCCGTCCGGTCAGCTCGCTCATAACGCCCACCCCTCCAGATCAAGCAGGCTTTTGCGGTTCGCCCCTTGCGTAGCGCGTCCTTCGGCGTGATGTGGCTTCACAGAAACCTTGGGAGGAGTGAAGCATGGACGGCAAGGGTTGGACCGATCTTCGATCCCGATTCGTCTTCGGGTGGAACGTCACGCGATTCTTCACACGCATATTCATCGAATATGTCGTTGCGGTTTGGCTGCTGGGCATCGCGCCGTTCATCGCCCATCTCGCCGCCGCATTGCAGCAACCG
Source organism: Candidatus Elarobacter sp. (assembly GCA_035939295.1). GTDB lineage: Bacteria > Vulcanimicrobiota > Vulcanimicrobiia > Vulcanimicrobiales > Vulcanimicrobiaceae > Vulcanimicrobium. The sequence continues at coordinate 20,122 of DASZGA010000024.1, forward strand.
GCGAGCCGTTTCGACTGGATCCCGAACGATTTGTACTTGTTCCTCATGGTAATCGGCGGCGGCGCGGCAATGGAGACGTTCAAAGACCGGAAGTCGGAAGGACCGATGCGTATAGTGACAGGTGTGGTAGGCGTCTGGGCATTGCTCTTCGGCGCGTGGGCATATGGGTCGCTCGAAATCGGAACCGCGCCGATCAACGAGGTCTTGAAGCCTTTGACGCTGCGGACGATCGCTGTGGTATTGACTTTTTATCTCTGGTATAAGGTACCGTTCATAGTTACGGAAGCTCTTCGCGAAGCCGTGGGAGGGGGCAAAGAGACATGAAAGACACGATAGACGCGATAATTGTATACGTGTCGTTGACGGTAATCTTCGGGGGATCTTTCCTCGGCATAATCCTCGCGACGATGAGCTGGCGGAAACGGTTCGAAGCCGGAGTGCGGCTCGCTGACCGGAAGTACGCGGACCGGCAGCGCAGGGAGAGGGACGCTTAGGTTGGTGGGGAACCGGCCGCGCTGGGTACTCTATCGGGGGTAGCACCGGGGCACCGGGCGTGGTATGATCGCCGATGCTGCCCGCCCGGGAACGGGTCCGCAGCTCCGTCCGTCCTTACCGACGGCGCGGGTCGTGACGCCCTCGGGCGCCACGTGTGTAGGGCTTACCTCGCGTAAGCCGTCATCCACCTACATCACCGAAAGGTCACCCCACCATGGCTGCCCCCAAAGGCAAGCGCGCGTCGGCGAAAAAAGATCGCCGCCCGAAGCGCAAGGTCTGCAACTTCTGCGCGGAACGCCAAGAAGATCTGGACTACAAAGACACCACGCGCCTGCGCAAGTACATCAGCGAGCGCGGGAAGATTCTGCCGCGCCGCATCTCCGGCAACTGCGCCTCGCACCAGCGCGCGCTGACGCGCGCCGTGAAGCGCGCCCGCATCATTGCCCTGCTCCCGTTCGTCGTTCAGTAAGGAGACCGCAGTGAAGGTCATTCTCACCGGCGACGTCAAGCCGCTGGGCTCGCGCGGTTCGGTCGTCGACGTCAAGGACGGGTTCGCGAACAACTACCTGTTTCCGCAGAAGCTCGCCGTCGTCGCGACGCCGGGCGCGATGAAACAGCTCGAGCAGCAGCAGAACGCGAAGAAGCGCAAACAGGCCGAGGAAGTCGCCAACGCGCAGGACGTCGCGACCCAGCTCGAGGACGCGGTGATCCGCGTCGCCGCGAAGGCCGGCGGCAACGGCCGCCTGTTCGGCACGGTCACGAACGCGCAGGTCGCCGACGCGCTGCACGAACAGCTCGGCGTGACGATCGATCGCCACAAGATCGAGATGAAGGACGGGATCAAGGCGCTCGGGACGTACCCGGTCGAGATTCGTCTGGGCAACAACATCGTCGCCAAGTCCGCGGTGCAGGTCGTCGCGCTGAAGTAATCGCGATGCGAATGAGCGCCGACGAAAAGCTCCGCCGCGAGATTGATGCGCTCTACCACGTCCTTTCCGAAGCGCTGGGGACCGAGAAGGTCGTCATGCGCGCCGGCAAGCTCAACACGCTCAAAGAGATGCGCTCGCAGGCGATCCCCGAGCGCCTGCTGGCGCTTCAGCGTTTGGTCTTCGAGGATCCCTCGCTCGAGACGCGCCCGGCGAAAGCGCAGTACAAGAAGGTGATCGGCGAGATCGAGGACCGGCTCGCCGACCTCGTCGCGCACCGCACCGTCGGCGATCAGATCGAAACGCGGATCAACGCCAAGATGGTGCAGCGCCACCAGGAGTATCTGCGCGAGCTGAAGCTCGAAGCGCTGCGCGAAGAGTCAGGCCCCGAAACGCCGGCGACGCAGAAGCGATTGCAGGAGCTCGAAGCGCTCGAAGGACGCGGGCTCGCGCGCGCCGCGCTCGACGTGCTGCGGCCGAAGTCGCTCGACCAAGTCGTCGGCCAGGAAGCCGCGATCAAAGCGCTGATCGCGAAGCTCGCGTCACCCTATCCGCAACACGTGATCCTCTACGGGCCGCCCGGCGTCGGGAAGACGACGGTCGCGCGGCTCGCGCTCGAGGTCGCGAAGGGGCGCGCGCACGCGCCGTTCACCGCCGGCGCGCCGTTCGTCGAAGCGGCCGGGACGACGCTGCGCTGGGACCACCGCGAGACGACGAACCCGCTGCTCGGGAGCGTCCACGACCCGATCTACCAGGGCGCCCGCCGCGATTTCGCCGACAGCGCCGTCCCCGAGCCGAAGCTCGGGCTGGTGACGAAGGCGCACGGCGGCGTGCTCTTCATCGACGAAATCGGCGAGATGGACCCTGCGATGCAGACGCGGCTGCTCAAAGTCCTCGAGGACAAGCGCGTCACGTTCGAGTCCTCGTACTACGACGAGCACGACCCGAACGTGCCGGCGTACGTGAAGAAGCTCTTCCGCGACGGTGCGCCGGCCGACTTCGTGCTGATCGGCGCGACGACGCGCGATCCGGAGGCGGTCGACGCGGCGATTCGTTCGCGCTGCGCCGCGGTGTATTTCGAACCGCTCACCGGCGCGCAGGTGGCGCGAATCGTCCGCGAAGCCGCGCAGCGGCTCGGCGCGAAGATCGCGCGCCGTGTCGCCGAGCTGATCGCGTCGTACACGATCGAGGGCCGCAAAGCGGTGCAAATCCTGGCCGACGCGTACAGCCATGCGCTGGAGCGCTCCGGCGGAACGCGCGGCGCGACGGTGCGCGAGGACGACGTCCTCGAAGTGGTGCAGGCCGGGCGGATCGTGCAGCACACGCCGACCCGCGGACGCCGCTCGCGCGAGATCGGCAAAGCGCACGGCCTCGGCGTGATTCAGTATGTCGGCTCGATCGTCGAGATCGAGGCGGCGGCGTTTGCCGCGCGCGAGGAGCGCAAGGGGACGGTGCGCTTCAACGACACCGCCGGAACGATGGCGCGCGACGCGGTGTTCAACGCGGCCTCGGTGATCCGCGCCGTCGCCGGAATCGATCCGGCGGAGCACGACCTCCACGTCAACGTGGTCGGCGGCGGGAACATCGACGGCCCGTCGGCAGGGCTCGC
>DASZGA010000025.1:0-3808 GCA_035939295.1 Candidatus Elarobacter sp.
AGCGGCGCGCTCCACGAGCTGCTGGACGAGGACGAGATCGCCGACGCGCTGCGCGCGTCGGCGTCGTCGGAAGACGTCACCGCGCGGCTGCTCGCGATCGCCGGGATTCGCGGCGACGGCGCGGCGACGGTGATCGTCGGGCGCGCGTTCAACGAGGTCGCGACCGAGAGCGCGTGCGCGCATCCGCCGGTGCGCGAGGCGACGATCGCGCTCGCCGCCGTCCTCGCGGCGACGATCGTCGCGCTCATCATACTCCACTCGATGTTCAGCATTTGACCGCAGCGCTTCCCCGGCTCAGAGCCGCCGCGCCGATGATGGCGGCTCTGGTTCTCGCCGCGCTGACGCTGCGGCTGGCGCCGCGCGGCGCGCTCCTTCCCGAATGGCTGCCGTTCGCGCTCGGATTGCTCGCGCTCGCGTGGCCGACGCTGCGCCCCGCGAACGTCACGCGCGACGACACGCTGCCTGCGCTGGCGGTGCTGTTGTCGTCGGTAGGGCTCGCGGTCGTCGCGCGTTTGCAGCCGGAGCTTGCGCAAAAACAGATCGTGTGGCTCGCGTTCTCACTGGTGCTGGCCGTCGCGGCGGGGCCGGCGTTCGAGCGCTTCCGTGTCCTGGCCGCGTACAAATATATCTGGATCTTGTGCGCGATCGTGCTGTTCGTCGCGCTCGCGCTGTTCGGTCAGGAAGTGAACGGCGCGCGGTTGTGGATTCGGCTCGGGCCGATTCAGTTCGAGCCGGTCGAAGTGATCAAGCTGCTGGTCGTGCTGTTCATGGCGTCGTATCTCGCCGAGACCGCCGACGTGATCGCGCGAACGCGGCCGTGGTCGCTGCGCGCGAACGCGAAGTATCTCGGGCCGTTGTTCCTGGGCTGGGGCGTCTCGATGGGGATTCTCGTGTTCGAACGCGACCTCGGGATGGCGACGCTGCTGCTGGCGACGTTCGTCGCGATGCTGTACGTCGCGACGCGGCGCATGGACTTGGTGGCCGGCGCGACGGCGGTGTTCGGGCTCGCGGCGCTGTGGGCCGCGACGCACTACGCGTACGTCGAACGCCGGATCGCGGTGTGGAAAGATCCGTTCCACGACCCGCTTGGCGCCGGCTATCAAGCGGTGCAGTCGCTGTTCTCGCTCGCCAACGGCGGGTTGTTCGGCACCGGCTACGGACAAGGGCGGCCCGACTTCATCCCCGAGGTCGCGACCGATTACATCTATGCGGCGTTCGGCGAGGAGTGGGGCGCGATCGGATCGATCGTGCTGCTGTGCATCTTCCTTGCGGTCGTGCTGCGCACGCTGCGCGTCGGACAGCGGCAGCCGGACTTGTACGCGAAGCTGCTCGCGACCGGGCTCGCCGCGGTGTTCGGGTTTCAGATCCTCATCATCGTCGGCGGCGTGCTGCATCTCTTCCCGCTGACGGGGATCACGCTGCCGTTCATCTCGTACGGCGGCAGCTCGCTGGTGACGAACTTTCTGCTGATCGCGCTGGTGTGGGCGATCTCGAGCGAGCGGCGCGACACCGCGACTTAGCAAGGCAACCGAGCGGCGCCGCGGTGCATTCGCCCGCCGAACGGGTAAGCAAGGGGAGTACGCGGGCGTAGCGAACGTCCCGCCCCCGCGTTCTTCGCGGCAGGAGGGACGGTTGCGCACTCTTTCGCTCATCCCGGGCACGCTGACGGACGTATCTAAAGTACCCGCCGGGCGCGCCGATACGGTAAGAACCACCATGCCTGACCAGGACGCCACCTCTTCCGAGGAGCGCGGCTTTCCGGCCTTCGACCGCCGCCGCGGCCCCCGGCGTGTGGGCGAGGACGGCGAGGTGGCGGTGGAGCGCCGCGGACCCGACCGGCGCAAGCGGAAACCCGGAATCGCCGGGCTGTTCGGCGCGATCTTCGGCCACGGTCCGAAAGAAGACCTGGACCTGACGGAACGGTAAGCGCCCGCGCTGCGCGAACGCTAGCGCATGGTCCTCAGAGCTACAGCACTGCTCGCCGGCGTCTTCGCCGTCACCCTCGCGGCGGTCGCGACTGCGGCGAACGATTCGTCGATCGCCAATGGCCGCGCGATCTTTCAAACCGGCCGCGATCTTCAGGGACATCAAATACACGCGGCGCGTCCGCCGATGCACCCGACCTGCGCCGCCTGCCACCGGGTGAACGGCGCCGGCGGCATGAAGCTGCCCGGCGGCGCGGTCAGCGCCGACTTGCGGCACGGGGCGCTGTCGCATATGCAGCATCCGTACACGCTCGCGCTCCTCGAGCGCGCGATCTCGAAGGGGATCGACAGCGACGGCAAGCCGCTCGCTCCGGTGATGCCGCGCTGGCAGCTCTCGAGCAAAGACCTGCACGACGTCGCGCAGTACGTTCTCACCCAGATGAAGTAGCGCGGAGCGCGGCGTGCTCGACGCGGAGATCGTGATCGTCGGAGCCGGGTTCTCCGGGCTCGGGATGGCGATCCAGCTCAAGCAGCACGGGAACGAGTCGTTCGTCGTCCTGGAACAAGCCGCCGAAGTCGGCGGGACGTGGCGCGACAACGCGTATCCCGGCTGCGCGTGCGACATTCCCTCGATGCTGTACTCGTTCTCGTTCGAGCGCGGCAGCGGCTGGACGCGCACCTATCCGCGCCAGCCGGAATTGCTTGAGTACCTAAAGACGGTTGCCGAAAAACGCGGACTGCTGTCGCATATCCGGTTCAACGCGCGGCTCGACGAGGCGCGGTTCGACGAAGAGACGAGCACGTGGCGCGTGCGCATCGCGGACGGTGCGATGCTGACGTGCCGGTTCTTGATCTCGGCGATGGGGCCGCTGAGCAAGCCGAAGTTCCCCGACGTTCCCGGGATCGATCGCTTTGCGGGCGAGTCGTTTCATTCCGCCCGGTGGCGGCACCACGTCGACTTGCGCGGGAAGAACGTCGTGGTGATCGGGACCGGCGCGAGCGCGATTCAGTTCGTCCCGCAGATCGCGCCGCAGGCCGGGAAGCTGACGATTCTGCAGCGCACGCCGCCATGGATCATCCCGCGCGGCGACGCTGAAGTGGGGCCGCTGCGGCGTGCGCTGCGGCGGTGGGCGCCGGGATACGCGTGGCTGGTTCGCAAGCTGGTGTACTGGAGCCAGGAGGTTCGCGCGATCGGGTTCGTGGTGAACCCGAAGCTGCTCGAAGCGCGCGAAAAGCTGATCCGCCGGTACATCGAGCGTTCGGTGACGGACCCTGACCTGCGCCGCAAGGTGACGCCGGAGTACCGCGCGGGGTGCAAGCGAATCCTGATCTCCGACGACTACTATCCCGCGATTCAGCGCGAGAACGTCGAGCTGGTGACGACGCCGCTCGCCGAGATTCGCGAACACTCGGTGGTCGACGCGAACGGCCGCGAATATCCGGCCGACGTCGTGATCTACGGTACCGGGTTCAAAGCGACTGAAGGGATCGTGCCGGCGCGCGTATACGGTCGCGGCGGGGCGGAGTTGAGCGAGAAGTGGCGCGACGGGATGTCGGCGTATCTCGGCACGACGGTCGCCGGGTATCCAAACCTGTTCTTCCTGATCGGTCCGAACACGGGGCTCGGCCACAACTCGATGATCTTCATGATGGAAGCGCAGTACCGCTACATCCTGAGCGCGCTCGACGAGGTGAAGCGCCGCGGCGCGACGTCGGTGGAAGTGAAGCCGGAGGTTCAGGCGCATTTCAACGAACGGCTGCAGGCGAAGATGAAGGGCACCGTCTGGGCGACGGGCTGTTCGAGCTGGTATCAGGACGCCAACGGCAAGAACGTCTCGCTGTGGCCGGGCTTCACGTTCGCCTATCGCCGGCTGACGGCTCGC
>DASZGA010000026.1:0-3488 GCA_035939295.1 Candidatus Elarobacter sp.
TCGGCGAAACCGCTCGCGCTCTCCGCCGAGATGGACGTCGACTTCGCCGACGACAAGCGCGTCGTCTTCGCGCAGGCGTGGTCGCTGCTCGACCGCTGGTACGCCGACCCGAACTTCCACGGGGCGAACTGGCCGGCGCTGCGCGAGCAGTACGCGCCGTACGCGCTCGCCGCGCGCACGCCGCAAGAGTTCGGCCGCGTCGTCTCACTGATGATCGGCGAGCTCAACTCCTCGCACAGCGGCTTCAACCCGCCGCGCCCGCCAACCGCCCCGCGCTTCGTCACCGGCCGCATCGGCGTCGACTGGGATACCGCAACGTACGAACGCACCGGAAGGCTCCGCATCGCCGAGATCGTTCCGCTCGGGCCGATCGCGGTCGCCGGCCGCGTCGTCGTAGGCGACGAGGTGCTCGCGATCGACGGCACGGCCGTGGATCGCACCACCGACGCCGACGAGCTGCTGGCGAACCGGATCGGAAAGCGAACCGTGCTGCGCATCGCGCCGCACGGCGACGCCGCGGCACCGCGCACGATCGTGGTGCTGCCGATCGACCGCTCCGAAGAGGAGACGCTCCGCTACCGCGCCTGGGTCGCGACGCGGCGCGCGTACGTCGAGCGCATCAGCGGCGGACGTCTCGGCTACGTGCACTTGTACGACATGGGCAGCGGTTCGCTCGCGCAGTTCTACACCGACCTCGACGTGCAGAACCGCGCGCGCGCCGGCGTCGTCGTCGACGTGCGCAACAACACCGGCGGGTTCGTCGACCCGTACGCGCTCGACGTCTTGACGCGGCGCGAGTACCTGACGTTCAAGACGCGCTTCGGCTACGATCCGCCGGAGCGGACCTCGCTCGGCCAGCGCGCGCTCGACCGCCCGTCGGTGCTCGTCACGAACGAGCACAGCCTCTCCGACAGCGAGAACTTCAGCGAGGGATATCGCCAGCTGCGCGCGGGGCCGATCGTCGGCGTTCCCACCGCGGGCTGGATCATCTTCACCAGCAACACGACGCTCGCCGACGGCTCGACGCTGCGGCTCCCATCGACGCTCGTGCGCGCCCACGACGGTGTCGACATGGAGCTGCACCCGCGCCCCGTCGACGTTCGTGCCGAGAACCCGCCGGGCGCCGCCGACCGCGGCGACGACCCGCAGCTCGACGCCGCGGTGCGCGAGCTCTTACGGCGCATCGGGGGTCGCCGCTAGCCGCCGCCGTCGCCGGAGAGCGCCGGCATCAGCACGCGCCACGCGTTCTGCTGCTCGAGCGCGTCCTGGTCGGAGCTCGGCTGGACGACCATCCCGGCCGGCTCGTAGTGATGACGCCGCGCGACGGTCGCGGTAGCGGCTTGCGCGACGATGACGGGTCGCGGCGCGGCTTCGACGTTCGTCGCGACCGCGGGCGGCGTCGCGGTGAGCGCGAGCGCCGCAAGACTGATCAGATGCATGGTCTTCTCCGAGAGGGTGGTGATGCATCCGATACGCCGCCGAACACGACGGCGGACGAGGCGTTCAGTGCGGGAACGGCGACGTCGAAACGTTCAGTACGCGAACAGCAACGCGGTCGAGAGCGTGTTGTGCGTGCGGCCGTCGCTGCGGTGCAGCGTGTCGAACGCCGTCAGCCGCACGTTGTGCGCGACGCGGTAGCCGGCGCCGGCGACCAACGCGCGCGAGAACGCGGTGTCCTGCGTGCCGTCGTAGCGCGCGACGGCGAACAACCGCGGCGTGAGATCGTAGCGAAGCTGCGCGAACGCGCCGCTCGAGCGCAACGCTCCCTCGGCGCTCGCGTGTGTATCGAACCCGTGCTGGTACACTGCGTCAAAACGCACGCGCCCGCGCGCGAGCGCGAGGCCGTAGCCTTCGCGCCAAAAGCGATCGTCGATTCCGCCGACGGGGCGCGTGCCGTCGTACCGGTACGCGCTCAGCGTCATGTTCTTGCTCGCGTGCTGCGCGTAGAGATGACGATCGATGCCGCGCGCTGGAAGCCCCGAGCCGGGATCGTGTCCTTGTAACGCTGCGAAGGTCGCGCTGAGGCCGCGCGTCTCGTCGCCGGCGGTCGCGGCGAGCCCGAGCTTCGAGTCGAAGAACGCGAACGGGTTCTCGCCGGCGGTCTGGTCCCAGATCGCGTAGTGGTCGGTCGTTTCGCGGAATGTCTCCGGATCGACCGGCAGGTTCAGCGTGAACTGCCCGCCACGCAATGCGACGGGCAGGCGCGCGCCGTCCGGGGTCGCGCGCCAGGCCGCCCACAGATCGCGCGAGCGCCCCGGGAACCCGCCGTCGACGACGTACTGCTCGGCGAAGTACGAGCCGCGCTTCCCCAGCGTCCCGCCCGACAACAGCTCGACCTCGTCGACAACGGCCTTCGGAAGGCCCGGCTGCGGGTCGCTGCCGTACTGCAGGTTCACCTTGATCGCGACCGGGAACGCACCGCGCTGCGGGAGCCCGGGGAGCGCGTAGCCGCGCGCCCGGAACGCTTCACCGAACGGCGTCAGGTGCGGAACCGCCGTGTGGCAGGCCTGGCACGTCAGCCCGAACCGGTGCGCGAAGACGGGTATCGCGCCGGCCGGCCGGGGGGCCAGCAGGCCGGCGGCGCCCACGAGCGCGGCGAGGGCGAGCGGACGGATCGACAAAGGCTCTCCTAACAGATGAGTTAGGTTCTCCTAAGTCGCCTCAGCCGTTCCGGTTCCCTCCCGGGCCCGCGAGGTTCTTCGTGGCGGCCTAGCCGCCGCCGGTGACGGGCTGCGGGAAGAGCCGGTCCATCTCGGCCTGCCAGGCGGCGGACATCTGACCGGGCGTCAGCGCCTTGCTGTAGTCGGGGTGGAAGTTGCGGTCGTTCCGCGGATCGGGTTGCTGAACGGCGGCCCGCGCCGTCTTTGCGACGCCGATGAGCCGCAGCTGCAGCCGCGAGGCGCTCTCGCTGACCAGCTCGCCGACGACGTTTCCTTGCGAGTCGACCAAGATGTAGTGCGTTCCCGGCGCGGCGAGCGTCTCCGACGGCGCGCTTGCGACCGGCGTCGCGGCGGTGTCGTTCGTTCCGGCGGCGACGGCGAACGACGCCGGCGTCGCGACGATCGCAGCCGCGGCGGCGAGCGCGTAGATGGACTTTTTCACGATGATGTCTCCTCGGTGCTCATGCCGTGGATACGCCGCGGACGATTCGCTCGGATCGGCGCGCAGGCGGAGCTTCTTTTTGCGGCTGCGAACCGGCGCTCGTGGTCTCGTTGCGTTTTCTCGGCACCGGCGGCGCGCGCTGGGTCGTCGCCAAGCAGATCCGCTCGTCGGGCGGTTTTTGGCTGCAGGCCGACGGCACGAACATTCACGTCGATCCCGGACCGGGCGCGCTCGTGCGCGCGCTCACGCAGCTTCCGCCGTGCGATCCGGCGACGCTCGACGCGATCGTGCTCTCGCACAAGCATCTCGATCACTCCGGCGACGTGAACGCGATGATCGAAGCGATGTGCCAAGGCGGCTGGCGGCCGCGCGGCGCGTTGTGCGCG
>DASZGA010000027.1:0-6928 GCA_035939295.1 Candidatus Elarobacter sp.
GAGCTTCACGACGCTGCGCTGGTACGCGAGCGCGCTCGGCGACCTCTTCGACTCCGTCGAAAGCGCCGACACCGCACCGACGTCCACGGAGCGCACAGCATGGAATGCGCTGCGCCCACGCGTCGAGTCGGCGCTGCGCGCCTGGAGCGCTTTGTCGAAGTAAAAACCGGTTGGCGGCCGGACCGCTGCGGCGGGGCGCTCAGTCGTACTCGACCGAGACGACTTTCAGCTTGCGGTCGCCGACCGGGCGGTGCCAGACGACGGTGTCGCCTGCGCGGTGGCCCATCAGCGCCTCGACGAGCGGCGAGTCGATCCCGAGTTTTCCGGCGGAGACGTCGGTGTGGTCGGTTTCGACGACGGTGAATTGTTGCGGTTTCGGGCCGACGCCTTCGACCACGACCGTCGCGCCGAAGCCCACCACGGCGTGGTCGGCCGGCGGTACCGGAGTCGGTGCCTCTTTGCGCCTCGGTCGCAGGACGAGCGCCGGTTCGGGCTCGTCGTCGCGCTCTTTCGTGAACGCTCGGCTCATGTCATCACCTGCGCGGAAACTGCCGCTACGAACTCACGTGCGCGCGCGAGCAGCGCGTCTCCTTCGGCGAGCAGCAAGTTTCCGCCGACGAGCAGCATGGTGTCCGGCCCGTAGAAGCCCAGCAGCTCGTCGACCCGGTCGAGCCGCATCCCGCCGGCTGGAACGGGGAGCGCCGGCCGCAGCTCGCCCCACGGCGCCCGGGCGGCCGCCGCGAGCGCGCCGCACTCGTCCTGCGGGTATGCGAACCGGCCGCCGTAGTTGACGAAGATCGGCGCGTCGGCGCCCAGCAGCCGGAACAGTTTGCCGAACAGCAGCGGCGGCGCGATCCGGGCCGCCCCGCCGAACGACGGATGCGCCAAGTAGACGAGCTCGGGGAAGTCGTCGACGAGCTCGCGGAACGCCGGCAGCCCGACGACCATCGGCGCTACCAGCACGAACCGCACCCCTTCGTCGCGCGCGATCCGCGCGTGCTCGCGCAGAACGCGCGGCGTGCCGATCAGATGCGGCGCGTAGAACGACGGCCTCCCCGTCGCGCGCGACGCTTCGGTGACGGCAGCTTGACACGCGTGCACGCGCTCGGCGAACGGTGAGTACGTCTGATCGGCGATCCCGTGATCGTCCTTGATCACGTCGACGCCGGCGAGCGCGAACGTCCGGCACATCGCGGCAAGCTGATCGGTGCTCATCCCCTGCGGTTTCATCGCGGCCGCCGTGAGCGGGCGACGCGGCGCGTCGAGCAGCGCGCGGATTCCCTCGATCCCGTGGCGCGGTCCGGAGAACTGCTCTAGCAGCGCGGGCGGCAATTCGAGATCGACGAACTGCACGTTCTCCCACAGCGAGCAGTTACCGAAGATCATGTTGACGAGCTGCGCCGTCTCGCCGCCGGTCGTCTGCACGGCGATCTTCACCGCGACGCGGTAGAGGTCGCCGCCGACGTGCTCGATCGAGGCGACGCGCGCGACGACCTCGTCGAGAATGCGTTGCTCGCGCACCGCTTCGAGCGGGCACTCGATGCTCTGCTCGATCGCGAGCGCCTCAGCGCGCGCCTCGATCCGCTCCGGCTCGGAGCGTATCAGATATGCCGCCGTCAACCACGCCATCCCGCCGAGTTTCGAGCGGGGCGGATCAACTCATCCAGAGGAGCCGCCGCCCGGCAGGAAGCGTATGCCGGCAGCGAGGGAATACTCGCCCGTCACGTTTCAGCGCGCTCGATCCGTCACAGAGATGGAAGGAGTATGGACACATGCACGCTGTTTCCCTCACAGGTGCCGGCCGTTGAATTGGAACACATGGGTTCGGCAGATCCACCGCTGGCTGTCGATTGCCTTTACGCTGGGCGTCATCGTCAACACGATCGCCGTGACCCAGAAGGGATACGCCGCCTGGGTGGGCCTGTTGGCACTACTCCCGCTCGCGTTCCTCCTACTCACCGGTCTGTATTTGTTCGTGTTACCGTACGCCACCAAGTGGCGGCGCGGCAAATCCACCGGCGAATAGGATTGCTCTAGCTGCCTGTTCCCTGGTAGCGGTTCAGCCCGATCCGCCAGAAGAAGTAGGCGATTACGAACACCAGCGCGCCGACGACCGGGGTGAACAGGCCGATCCCGGGGTTCAAGTGCAGGCCGTCCTCGCTCTTGTGCAAGAGGTACGTCGCCGGAAAGTAGTTCATGAACGCGAACGGCAGCACGAACGCGAGCACGAGCCGCACGCCGCGCTGATAGATCGAGATCGGGTAGCGCGAGAACTCTTGCTCGAGCGACATGAAGACCCAGCGCAACGAGTCGATGCGGGTGAACCAGAACGACGCCGTCGCGATCGCGAGGTTGATCCCGAAGTCGATCAGCGCGCCGCCGAGCGCGACGAACGGGACGTACGCGACCAGCACCCAGTCGACGTGCACGCCGGCGAACCGCGTCACCGCGCAGAAATAGATGATCGAGAGGATCAGCTCGTCGGGCCAGATCTGCTGCGGGAAGGTGATCGCCTGAAACAGCGGGTCGAGCGGCCGGACCAGAAAGCGGTCGAACCGGCCCTCGCGCACGAACTCCGGGACGCTGCCGACGGTGAAGAAGATCGTGTTGTGCAGCCCGTGCCCGAGCATCCACAAGCCGTACATGAACGCGGTCTGGCGGAAATCCCAACCGTTGATCGAGGGGAAGTTGCGCAGCGTGACCCACAGCGCGATCAAGGCGGTAGCGTGGTAGATGACGGTGAACGCTCCCCACATGAGGAAGTTCGCCCGGTACTCCAGCATCGTGAGCAAGTTGATCCGCCAGTAGCGTGCGTACGTCGCGAGGTACACGCCGGAAGGTTTCCGTGCACGAGGCGTTCGTCCCCGTCCGCACGCCGTACCGGCTCGATCTGAGCGCGATCGTAATGCGGCGGCTCTCGACGAACGTGGTCGACGTCTTCGACGGGACGGCGTACCGGCGGCTGCTCGGCGACCCGCACGACCCCGTCCTCCTGTCGGTCGAGCAGCGCGCGCCCGACGTGCTGACGGCGCGCGTCGAAGGGTCGAACACCGAATCGTTCGACGTCGCCGCGATCGTGCGCCGCGCGCTCGGCACCGAGGTCGACCTCTCCGCGTTCTACGCCGGCGCCGCGGCGTTTCCGTGGCTGCACGAGATCTCGACCGGCGCGCGCGGCGTGAAGCCGCCGCGTTATCCTTCGCTGTGGGAGACGATCGTCAACGCGGTCGTCTACCAGCAGGTCTCCATCCATGCGGCCGGCGCGATCCTGCGCCGCGTGATCGAGCGCCACTCGGTTCCACGCGAGCTCGAGTCGGGCGCGCGGCTCTATCCGTTTCCCTCGGCGCGAACGATCCTCGACGCCGATCCGGTCCAGCTGCGCGCGCTCGGCCTCTCGATCAACAAGGTCAACTCGCTCACGGCCGTCGCCGCGGCGATCGAGTCCGGCGAGCTCAACGAATCATCGCTGGAGCCGTTGTCAACACCGGCGCTGATCGAAGCGCTGGTCGCGCACCGCGGAATCGGCCCGTGGACCGGCGCGGTCGTCGCGCTGCGCGGTTTCGGCCGGCTCGACATCTTCCCGATGAACGACTCCGGCGCAACCGCCTCACTGCGCAAGCTCTCCGGCGACCCGAACGTCGAAGCCGAACCGATCGTCGAAGCGCTCGTCCCGCAGCAGGGGATGCTCTACTATCACCTGCTGCTGGGCCGGCTGAACGCGACCGGCGAAGTCTCGCTTTGACGAACGCGATCAGCGCCGTGCGTTAGCCGATCGCGTTCGGGCGCTGTGAGATCAGGCGCTGGAAGCGCCGTTCGGAGTGCAGCTCGACGAGCGCGGGATCGTGCTCCAAGACCATCATCCAGCCGGGATCCTCGCGGACCGCCGACTCGAGGTCGTCGAGCGCGCCGCGCGCGTCGCCCGACGCGAGCCGTGCGTAGGCGATCAGGTAGCGCGGAACTTCGTACGACGCATTGACCAGCAGCATCCGGTCGAGGGTGCGCTGCGCACCTTCGCGGTCGCCGATCAGAGCGCGCGCGTGCGCGCCGGAGGCGAGCTCGTACGGATCGTCGCTCAGCTTGTCGTTGGGCTGGAGCAGCCTCAGCGTCTCTTCGGGACGGCCGCTCGCGTCGAGCGCGTCGGCGAGGTACACGCGCACGACGCGCGAGCGCGGCTCGATCTCCATCAGCTCGCCGGCGTGCTCGATCGTCGCGTCGAAGTCGCCGCGGAAGAACGTCGTCGCCATCGGGCACAGCGCGTAGAAGAACGACGCGGGCTCGAGCGAGGTGGCCTGCGCGCCTGCGCTCTCGGCTGCTACCAAGTCGCCGTCGATCAGCGCGAGGTTCCAGTTTGCCAGGTGCGCGCGCGCGTCGTACGGGTCGAGGCTCAGCGCTTCGGCGACGTGCGGTGCCGCGACGGCGCGGCCGAGCCCCGAGTCGAGCGCGACGCGCGCGAACGCGGAATGCGCGGCCGCCGAGCGCGGATCGAGCGCGAGCGAGCGCATCGCGAGCGAACGCGCCTTGGCATGCGCGTGCACCGGCGTCACCGCGAGCTCGCGCGAGAGCAGCAGCCAGCCGATGCTCATCCCGGCGTACGCCTCGACGCACAGCGGATCGATCACCGCGGCGCGCTCGAAGTGCCGCATCGCGCTGGCGACGTCGGGCTGCGAGGCGCGCGAGAGGAGCAGCCGCCCGAGCACGACGGCGCGTTCCGCGCCGTCCGCGGGGCGATGCGTGCGCGTTCGCGTGAGGACCATCGCCATCTCGACGCTGATCGCTTCCATCGCGTGCGCGCGGTAGCGGAAGAACTGGCGCGGCGAAAGATGCAGCGCGGCGGCGACCGCAGCGGTCGTCTCACCGTCGACGTCGCAGCGCCGCACGATCTCGGCGCAGAAGCGGTGCTCGTGGCGCAGCGCGCGCTCGACGAGCGTCAGCACCGCGTCGCGAGCGACCTCGCAGCGCAGCGCGCGTTTCAGCTCGAGCGCGATCTCGTCGCGCTCGAGCGCGGCCGGGCGGCGGACGTTCCGAAGAACGCGCCGCACCGAACCATGGCTCCAGAGGCCGCTCGGGTTCACGGTAAGGCGGCCTGGAGGCTTCGGACCTGCCTCTCCCCACCAGGAGTCTTCGGGCCCATATGATCGCGTTCAGAGAGGTTGCCCCGCCCGCCTTCCGCGCCGCCTCGGAAAGGTGCCGCGTTTGTGCCTTTGGCCCGGCCCGGCGGCGGAAATCGGTCCGGGAGGAACCGCCGGAACCGGGCCGCATCCCCTGTGGGTCCGGGAGAGCACGATGGCTACCCAAACAGCACCCGTCTTCGCGGTCCAGCGCGCCGCCGAGCGGGCCTTCTTCGACCTCGGCTGGCTCAAGACGCACCACTCGTTCAGCTTCGCCGACTACTACGACCCCGAGAACCTGAACTGGGGCGCGCTGCGCGTCTTCAACGACGACACCGTGCTGCCGGGCCAGGGGTTCGGGACCCATCCGCACCGCGACATGGAGATCGTGACCTACGTCCTGCGCGGCGAGCTCGAGCACCGCGACTCGCTCGGCCACCACGGCGTCGTCGCGCCTGGCGGCGTGCAGTACGTCAGCGCCGGGACCGGCGTGCGGCACAGCGAGTTCAACCACTCGCAGACGAACGACGTTCACTTCGTGCAGATGTGGGTTCTGCCGCGCAGCAAAGGCGCCGCGCCCGCATACGGACAGCAGTCTTTCGAAGAAAACGAGCGCCGCAACCGCTGGCTCGTCGTCGCCGGCGGCGAATCCGGGACGCCCGCCCCGGTCGTCCTTCACGCCGACGCGACGGTGCGCGTCGCGAAGCTCGAGGACGCCTCGCTCTCGTACGAGTTCGACCCGTCGCGCTACGGCTTTCTGTTCGTCGCCGAAGGCGAGGTGGTCGCCAACGGCGAGCGGCTCACGACCGGCGACGCCGTGCGAATCCACGGCGTTCGCGAGCTGAACGTGCGCGGGAACGGCGAGCTGGTGCTGTGGGACGTGCCGCCGGCCGGCGCGGAGGACGCATGATCGATGGAGCGTGCCCGCACGCTGCGGACGTGAAAGACCCGAAGCCGCGCACCCCCGAGGGCTGCGAGGAGTGTCTGGCGACGGGCGACGAGTGGGTGCACCTTCGCCTGTGCGAAGAGTGCGGACACGTCGGGTGCTGCGACTCCTCGAAGAACAAGCACGCGACGAAGCACTTCCACAAGACGCACCATCCGGTGATCCGCTCGTTCCAGCCGGGTGAGAACTGGAAGTGGTGTTACGTCGACGAAGTGATGTGGGAGTGACGTAGCGCCGTGTCGATGTGGGAACCGTTCACCGAGCGCGCGCGCCATGCGGTCGTGCGCGCGCAGGAAGTCGCGCAGATGTTTGCTTCGAACTACATCGGCAACGAGCACATCGCGTTCGCGCTCGCCGAAGGCGACGACGAGCTGGGCCGGCTGCTGACGAACGCGATCGACCGCGAGCAGTTGCGCGACCTGCTCGGCGGTGCGCGGCGTTTTCCGAATACTGAGATGGTGTTCACGCCCGGTGCGAAGCGCACGATCGAGCTGGCGTTCGAGAACGCGCGGCGGCTCGGCCAGGCCTTCATCGGCGCGCCGCACCTCGCGCTCGGAATCCTCGGCAGCGAGGACCGGATCCCGATCCTCCCCGAGACGGACATCGCCGCGTTGCGCGCCGAGATCACCGCCGTCGCGGCGGCGGAAACAAACGATCCGCACCCCAGCGCGTGGGAACAGACCGCCGGCGGTAACGACGCACCGCCGGCGGCAGGCCCGCTGCTGCTCTCGCTGCACTACGACCGTCGCACGCCGCCCGGGGCGGTGGTGAGCCTCACGATCGAACCGCCGGACGGTGCGGCGCGCACGTGGACCTGGAAGCACGTCGGAGGCACCGGCCGCGGATGATGGACGAACGATCCCTCACCACCTTGCCG
>DASZGA010000028.1:0-37781 GCA_035939295.1 Candidatus Elarobacter sp.
TAGATGCGATCGTCCTGGCGGGCGGCGGCGCCGACGCGGTCGCCGCACTCGAGCCGGGCGCGCCGAACAAGGCGTTCGTGCGGATCGGCGGCGTCCCGCTCGTGCAGCGCACCATCATGGGGCTGCGCGCTTCCTCGCGAATCGACCGCATCGTCGCGGTCGCGCCGCCGTCGGCCGCGGCGCACCCTGCGCTGGCGAACGCGAGCGAAGTGCGCGGCGACGGCGCGAAGATGCTCGAATCGCTGCGCTCGGGGATGCAAGGCTTCACCGAAGACGCGATCGTCGTCATCGCGGCCTCCGATCTTCCCGCGCTCGACGCGCCCGCCGTCGACGAGTTCGTCGACGCGGTGCTCGCGCGCGACCTCGACGTCGCGTATGCCTGTCTGGAACGCCGCTACCACCTCGCTGCGTATCCGGAATTTCCGCACACCTGGGCGCGGCTCCGCGACGGACGCTACTGCGGCGGCGGGCTGGTCGCGCTGCGCCCGCACGTCATGCCGCGGCTCAACACGTTCATGGACGCACTCGGCCACGCGCGCAAATCACCGTGGCGCCTTGCCGGCCTCTTCGGCTGGGACGTGCTCGCGCGCTTCGCGATCGGCCGTCTCGCCGTCGAACAAGCCGAAGCCCGCGCCTCACGGCTTCTGAACGCGCGCGTCGGCGCGATCCGCAGCACCCATGCGCAAATCGCGCTGAACGTCGACCGCGTCGAAGACGTCGCCCTCGCGAACGCGAGGTTCACCGCAGCGTAGCCGCTACCGCGTCGACGGCACGTCTCTCGCGCGCGCGGCGAGCTCGACGCGTGATTGGATACCGAGCTTTGAGAAGACGGCGCCGAGATGGTGCTCCACGGTGCGGTCGCTGAGCGAAAGCTTCGCGCCGATCTCGCGGTTCGAAAGGCCGCTCGCGGCGAGATCGGCGACCTGCGCTTCGCGACGGGTCAGCCCGCTGCGTACGGCCGGCTGCTGCGGCTGCGCGCCGCCGTCGAGCCGGCGCACGGCGCGGACGTCTCCGCACGCGACGAACAGCTCGCGCGCGGCGGCGGCGTCGCCGGCGAGCTCGTGCGAGCGTGCTTCGAGGCCGCGATATCCGGCTTCGCGAAACGCGGCGGCCGCGGTGCGCGCATGGCGCTGGCGATCGTTCGCGCCGCGCGCGGTGAGCGCACGGTACAGGTGCAGGTACCCGGCGGTGTGCGGCGACTTCGCGGTCTCACTTTCGAGCCACCCGAGGACCTGCGGAAACTCGCGGTCGAGCCCGTGCTCCGCCACGGCGAGCAAAACGTTCGCACCGACGTCGCGCCCGGAGGAGAGCCCGCGCACGGCTTCGCGCACGACCGCTCGCGCGCGCTCGAGCCGGCCGCGTTCGCCGTAGAACTCGGTGAGCGCCGGAACGGCGACCATCAGCTGCCAGGGCGTTCCGTCGCGCAGCGCGCGCTCGAGGACGTCCTCGCGCAAACATCGCTCGGCGAAGACGGGGTCGGCCGTCCGAACGCCGGCGACGACGCCGACGGCGCGCGCGATCAGCTCCGCGGTCGGAAACTCCGACGACGCCGGCAACGCGAGCTCGACGAGCGCACGGGCGCGCGCGAGATCGCCGACGCCGAGGTAGACGTACGCTCCGACGGCCAAGAGATGCGGAACCAATTCCAGCGACCGGTCGCGCGTCGCGATCTCGACGGCGCGCGCGACGAGATCGAGCGCGAGCGCGGTTTGACCGAGGTAGAACGCCGAGTTGGCGTAGTTCCCGAGCGCGCCGACGTGGCGCACCGCGTCGCCGGAAGCTTCGGCGCACGCGACCATCGCCTCGTAGCTGGTGCGCCACCCGGCGAGGTCGCGCAGCGACTCGTACGCGACCGCGGCGGCTTCGTAACCGCGCATCGACCATTCGTTCTCGGCCAGCGCGCGGAACGGTTCCGCCTCGGCGAGCGCGGCGAACGCCGCATCGGTCTCCTTCGCCGTCGCCGCCAGCCAAGCGCGAAACACGTTGACCGCGAAGTGCTCCGGCGACGGCTCGATGCCGGCGAGCAGTGCGCGCGCGTTTTCGATCGCTTCGGACGCCGCCTCGCGGCGCGCGGCGCGAAACTCCGCGCGCGCGATCCGTGCCAAGATGCGCGCCCGCACGAGCGTTTCGCTCGGCGCCGCGGCGACGAGGCAACGGCGCAGCAGCGGGAGCGCGGCCGCCGGCCGGCCGGCGCGTTCGAGCGCCATCGCTTCCTTGTCGAGCAACGCCGCGCCCGGCGCCGGTGACGCCTCGCCGGCGCGGCCGTAGAAGTCGGCCGCGTCGCCGAACGCTTGCGCCGCGAAGGCGAGGTCGCCGGCGCGCTCGTTCAGCGCGGCGGCTTGGGCGCGTTCTCCGGCGTTCCACGCGTGCTGCGCGCGGCGCGTGAACGCCGGGTCGAGCTGCGGAACATCGTCGAGATGGCGCAGCATCGCACCGTGGAGACGGCGACGCTCGGCCGGCAGAACGTCGTCGTGGATCGCGCGCCGCACGAGCTCGTGCGAAAAACGAAGATCGTCCCACGGCTGCTTCGGGCGGGCGAGGAAACCGGCGTCGATTCCGTTGCGCAGCGCCGCGGCAACCTCGTCCGGTGCGATCGCCGCGATCTTCGCAACGAGATCCTCGTCGAACTCGCCGAGCGCCGAGACGGCACGCAGCACGCCTTGGACGGACGGCGCGAGCGCGCGCAGCCGGGCGCGGACGCTCGCCTCGATCGACGCCGGGACGGCGCCGTCGCCGTCCGCGAACTCACCGCCGTGACGCGCGAGCTCGCGCAGGTACAGCGGATTCCCGGCCGCCGCGCGCACGATCGCGCGCCGCTGCTCGCGGCCCAACCCTCGGCCGCTGCGTCTTACCTCGTGATCGATGATCGCTTCGGAGTCGGCGGCGCCGAGCGCGGTCAGGTCGACCTGCGTCGCATCCGGCATCCGCATCAGCCGCGAGACGATCCGCCGCCGTTGCTCGCCGAGCTCCTCGTCCCGCGCGGTGACGACGACGAACGCGCGCACGTGGTGCGAGACCAGCGCGAGATGGGTGAGCAGCTCAAGCGAAACGAGGTCGCTCCACTGCGCGTCCTCGACGACGAGCGTCACCGGCGCCCTTGCGGCGTAGAGCGCGATCGCTTCGGCGGCGGCGTCGAAGATGCGGCGCTTCGCGCCGGTCGCGCTCGGCTCGCCGTCGTCGAGCTCATCTGGCGACGCCAGCCGCGAGAGCGCCGCGCGCAGGTCGGAACGACGGCGCACGACGAGCGGGTCGCCGCGGTCGAGCTGCCTCCAGATCGTTGCGAACGCTCCGAACGGCGGCTCGCCGGCAGCACTGCACATCGCGACCGCGAGACCGTCGCCGAGCTCCTCGATCAGGCGCGACTTTCCGCTGCCGGGCTCACCGAATACACCGAGAACACGCGGCCCGTCGTCGCGCGCGCCGGCAGCGGCCTCGAGCACGGCCGCCAGCGCCTCGGCGCGGCCGACCAGCGGCAGCCCGCGGCCATGACGAGTGCTCGCCGAATCCACCCCGCCTGAGCCGCCCACGAGCGCTGGTTCGCGAGAACTAGGGGCTTTCCCCGATTCGCGGCGGTTCGTGCGCCGCTACGATGCTGGCACGGACGGTGCGGCGATCGCCGCGGTCCACCAGCAGCGACGCCGGTTCGGCGAGGAGACTTCCATGAGCATCAAGCTTCCCGACGAGATGTCGACCCTGCACCTCGTGCCAATCCCCGACGAGCTTCCGCCGGATCCCATGACGGTCGGCGCGGTGACCGTCGCCAACAACTTCTTGATGCGCGTCAACGCAGCGCTCACGCCCGCGCAGAACGGGAGCGCGACCCAAAGCTTCGACGTCGCGAAGCTTGCCGTCGCGGTGCTCGACTTCGAGACCGACACCTCGAACATCGCGCGCGGGCTCGTCGCCGACTCGCTGCTCGGTACGCCGTGGTCGAGCGCGCAGCCGATCGTCCTTCCGCCGGCGGACGCGGATCTCCAGGTGCTGGTGAACCGGCTCGTTCCTATCGCGCAGCTCGTCGTCGCCTGGGACCCGCACATCCAGCCCGCCGACGGTGTGCGCGCCTACCTCGTCTTCCGCGCGACGGTCCGGCGGATAGTCGACTCGATCGGCAGCACGTTTTAGGACGCGCGCCGGGCGAAACGCGAGCGGCGCGCGAGGCGTTCATCGTACCGATGCGCCTCGCCGCCGCTCTCGTGCTCGCCGTTGCATCCGCATTACCCGCGCCGGCCGCCGCGCAGGTCGCGCCGGCGCCGAGCCCTGCCTGCGTTCCGCGGCAGACGCTGCTCGGCGGGATCGGGCGGGCGCTGGTCGTCGGGTTCACCGGGCCGGTGTTCGGCGCGCCTGTTTGCGCGACGGTTGCGAACCTCTCGATCGACGGGTTCACCGCCCGGATTGCCGATACGCCGCCCGCCGACGCGCTCGTCACGGCGGCGCTGACCGGCGGCGGAAACGTCGAGCTCCCGCTCGGCGACACGACGGTTCCGGGCGCGGGGCCGTGGGTGGTCGCGCCGGGCGGCGTGATCCCCGATTTCGGCGGCGACACGGCCGAGGCGCCGCGGGTCGTCGTCGCGTACGCCGGGCAGCGCGTCCTGCTGATCGGGACGACCCCTGTGGCACTGGTCGACCTGGCGAAGGAGCTGCGGGCGCACCCCGACCGCTTCGGCGCCGACGCGATCGAGCGCGCCGCGCTCGTCGCCAGCGGGCCGAATGCGGCGCTTTCTTTGCACGGCGACGACGGCGTGGTGGGCGCGGCCGCGGTCGTGACGCCGCACGTCTTGATCTTGGTTAAGCGAATCTGAGAATTCGGCTGGGAGCGCTTGCTCTCAGCGGTTTCTCAGACGACCCGGGTAAGCCAGACTCCGATGGGCGCGATCACGGTGCTCTGCGACCGCGTCGGAGAGGTGGGGGGCGCGGAGCGCTACTGGGAGACCGTATTACCCGTTCTTGCCTCCCACGGGTCGGTCTGTTTGCTCGCGCGCGAAAACACCGGCGGCGCCCTGCCGGGTATCGGTCTGCGCACGATCGGCTGGGGCGGCGAAGACGATTCGCCCTCCGAAGACGCCGCGCGCGCCGTCGCGGCCGAACTGCAGCGGAGCCGGCCGGACGTCGTCGTCACCGCCAGCGTCTTCGACGTCAACGTCCTCGACGCGGTCCGCGCGAACGCGCCGCGCTGGCTGGTGCGCGTCCACGACCACCGCTCGTTCTGCCCGACCGGCGACCGCGTCTTTCCGCAATTCGAAGCCGTCTGCGGCGCGCCGATGGGCGCTGCGTGCCGCGGCGCGACGGTCGTGCGCGGCTGCGTCCACGGCCCGCGTCCGTCGTCGTTCCGCCGGATCGCCGCGCGCGAAGCGCTGCGCGACCGGATCGCGTGCGCCGACGGCGTGCTGGTCTCGAGCGAGCACATGCGCGCGACGTGCGTCGCCAACGGAATCGACGCGTCGCGGATCACGATCACGCCGCCGCCGCTCCCGGATGCGGCGTTTGCCGCGGTGTCCGCCGCGCGGCCGCGCGAACGCACGCTGCTCTTCGCTTCGCGGCTGACCGCGCGCAAGGGTCTGCGTTCGCTGCTGCGCGCGCTCGGGCAGATCGCGCCGGCCGAACGCCCGCGGCTGGTCGTCGCCGGCGAAGGCGACGCCGAAGAGCGGGCCGCGCGCGCGCAGGCCGAGCGCGACGGCGTCACCGTCGACTGGCGCGGCCACCTCAGTGCGTCCGACTTGCGCGCCGCGATCGACGCCGCCGACGCGGTCGCCGTACCGTCGCTGTGGCCCGAACCGTTCGGACTGGTCGGGATCGAGGCGCAGGCGCGCGGCCGGCCCGCGGTGGCGTACGACGTCGGCGGGATCGGCGACTGGATCGCCGGCGCCGGTATCGCGGTGCGGCGCGGCGACGAAGGCGCACTCGCGGCAGCGATTCGCGCGGTTCTCGACGATACTATGTGGAAGGAGCTTTCCGCTGCAGCGCGCACCCGCGCAGAATCTTACCGGCTCGGCGCGCACGTCGAGCGGTTACTCGACATCTTCCACGGAGGGGTTCCGGCATGAAGGTCCTGGTCATCGGCGGCGACGGCTACTGCGGGTGGGCGACCTCGCTCTACCTCTCCAGCCGCGGGCACGACGTGACGATCGTCGACAGCCTCGTCCGCCGCGAGTGGGACCGCGAGCATGGGCTCGATTCGCTGGTTCCGATCGCCTCGGCGCGCCGCCGGCTCGACGAGTGGTCGCGCGCCACCGGCCGCACGATCCGCTTCGAAGAGATCGACGTCACCGACTACGCCGCGCTCTGCCGGGTGGTGCGCGACGCGAACCCGGACGGCGTCGTGCACTTCGGGCAGCAGCGCAGCGCGCCGTTCTCGATGATCGACCACGAGCACGCGGTGCGCACGCAGATCAACAACACCGTCGGGAACATGAACGTTCTGTGGGCGCTGCGCGAGAACGCGCCGGCGGCGCACCTGGTGAAGCTCGGGACGATGGGAGAGTACGGCACGCCCAACATCGACGTCGAAGAAGGCTTCATCACGATCGAGCACAACGGCCGCACCGACACGCTGCCGTATCCCAAGCAGCCCGGTTCGTTCTACCATCTCACGAAGGTCAGCGACAGCGACCAGATCTACTTCGCCTGCCGGATCTGGGGGCTTCGCGCGACCGATCTCAACCAAGGCGTCGTGTACGGGACGACGACCGAACAGACCGCGCTCTCGCCGGCGCTCGCGAACCGCTACGACTACGACCACATCTTCGGGACGGTGCTGAACCGCTTCTGCGTGCAGGCCGCGCTCGGCCATCCGCTCACGGTGTACGGCCGCGGCGGCCAGACCCGCTCGTTCCTCGACATTCGCGACACGGTGCGCTGCGTCGAGATCGCGCTCGAGAACCCGGCGCGTGAGGGCGAGTACCGCGTCTTCAACCAGTTCACCGAGATGTTCGCGGTCGAAGAGCTCGCCGAGCGCGTCCAGCGCGTCGCTCGCGAGCGCGGGCTGGCGTGCGAGATCGCGCACGTCGCGAACCCGCGCGTCGAGCGCGAGTCGCACTACTACAACTGCGTGAACACGAACCTCCGCTCGCTCGGCCTCGAGCCGACGCTCCTCACCGATGAGACGATCGCGGGGCTGATCGGGCTCGCCGGCCAGTTCAAGGAGCGCGTCGACCTGCGGCTGATCCCGCCGCGCGTCGAATGGCGTCCGGTGGAGACGAGCGCGGGGACCGACGCCGTCGCGTGAGGCGGCTCGCGCTCGCGGTCGCAGCGCTCGCGCTGCTGGCCGCGTCGCACGCGGCTCCGTCGACGCCGAAACACGCGGCCGCGCAGGCGAAGCACAAACCCGAGCACATCGTGCGCGTCGTGCGCGCGTTCGTCGTCTCGGGGACGCCGCAGACCGCGACCGCGTTCGCATCGCCGGGTGAAACGAAATATCAGACGGAGTTTCCGAAGTTGCTCGTCGTCCGCGTCGTCGGGGCGCCGAAGCAAAAGCAAAAGCGCCACGTGCGCTTCACCTGCGTCACCAAGGGCTGCACGTTCGGCAGCACCGATCAGCCCGACCAGGGCCACGGGATCGAGCATGTCACCAATACCGACGAAAACTATTACACTGTCGAGGTGAATGCGAACAAGGCCGCGGTCCGCATCACGGTTGAAGCGGACGTTCCGTCCGGAACGTACACGGTGCAAGCGGTTCCGGATCAGGGGTACGCAGAACGCGTCGTCGGCGCGTCGTTCACGCTGATATCGCGCTGAGACTCGAGTAGCTAGCCGCCGCTCCAGCGGGCGAACAGCTTGGCGTCGATCCCGAACTGGTCGAGCGCCTTGCCGACGGTGTGCGCGACGATCTCTTCGACGGTCTTCGGGCGCGCGTACATCCCGGGGACCGGTGGGAGGATCACCGCACCGAGCTCCGCGAGCTGCGTGAGGGTTCTCAGGTGGCCGAGATGGAGCGGCGTCTCGCGCACGACCAGCACGAGCCGGCGCTTCTCTTTGAGGCAGACGTCGGCGGCGCGGGTGAGCAGGTTCGCGTTGAAGCTGTAGGCGATCGCCGATGCCGACTTGATCGAGCACGGGATCACCAGCATCCCGTCGGTCTTGAACGAGCCGGACGAGATCGACGCGGCGAGGTCGCCGTCGCGGTGCACGACGTCGGCGAGCGCTTCCACTTCCGCGGCCGTCGTGTCGGTCTCCAGCTCGATCGTTTGCCGCGCCTGCTGCGAGAGGACCAGGTGCGTTTCGACGTCGGGGATCGCGCGCAGCGTGCGCAGCGCCGCGATCGCGTAGACGCTCCCGCTCGCTCCTGAAACCCCGACGATCAGTCGTCTCACGAGGGAACCGTTCGACACCGGGCCGCAGACTCCGCACGGCAGGGGCGCAACCGCGGCGCGCCTTGAAGGTACCGCTCCGTGCTCCTCGTCGACGAACGCCGGATCCCCGTCCTTGGGGGCGAGTTGGGCGACGCGGTCCCGCCGGCGGCGTTTCTCTCGCGGCTGGTCCGCCGCCGCGTTATCGGCGAGGGCGAGCGGCGCGCGATCGTCCGGCGGATCGCGGCGACCCACGACGACGCCGCGCTCGCGCCGCACGTGCGCTCGAGCCCTTCGTTCGCGCGGCGCGTCATCGACGCGCTCGACCGCGATGCCGTTCCCGCGCCGTTCGAAACGCTCGCGCAGCACGTCCGCACGCTGGTCGCCTACGCCGACGCGCTCGACGTGCGCAGCGCGCTCCGCCATGCCGTCGCGGCGGAGCCGGTGGAGCACGGCGAGGCAGTCGCGGTCGATGCGGCGCTGGTCGCAAACCCCGACGACGCGTTCGCCTGGCGCCGGCTCTTCGGAGAAGCGAGGCTCCCCTTCGAGGTCGTCGATTTGGGCGAACCGGCGCCGCCCGCGCTCGACCTGCGCGCGGTCGACGGCGTCGTCGCGCTGCTGCGCTACGCCGCGTCGCAAAGCGATCCCGACGCGCGCCGCGCCTTGCTCGCGCCGCAGAGCGGCGTGCGACCCGACGACGCGCGCACGCTCCTCGCCGCGGCCGGCGACCGCTACAACCTGCTCGAGGTGATCGCGAAAGGCGCGATCGCCGACGCGAACCGCTTCGCCCACGGCTTGACGACGATCACGCGGGCATACAAGACGCCCGACGCCTCGTCGCAGACCGTGCTGGCCGCGATCGTGTCGGCGTTTCCGCTCGACGACGCGGTGCTCGCGGCGCTCGAGCGCGTCGCGCGAGACTTCGACGCCGCGCGAACGTTCGCCGAACCGTGGGAGGCGCGCGACCTGATCGCGGAGATCGAGGCGGAGCTGACGGGTTCGGTCCCGATGTCGCCGGCGATCGCGAATGTCGCACCGGCCGAACCCGTCGACGACGAATCGGCGGCGCCGGTCGCCGTGCGCAAGCTCTCCTTCAGCGCGTCGTCGCTGAACGCGTACGCCGAGTGCGCGCGCAAGTGGTGGTTCCGCTACGCCTGCGCGGCGGTCGAGGACCGCGGCTCGTCGGCGTCGTTCTACGGGATCGCGTTCCACGCGGCGCTCGAGGACTTTCACCAGACGCACGTGCGCTTCGAGGAGGCCGACGCCGCGTCGCTGGCCTCCGTGCTTGACTTCGACGTCGTCGCCGCGTTCGACCGCCACCGAACGCGCTTCGACGCGCCGGTCGAGTTCGAGCTGCAGAAACGGCGCGCGCGGCGCACCGCGAAGAAGTATCTCGCCTGGCTGATCGAGCGCGCGCGCCGCGCGCCGTTCGAGGTGATCGGCTGCGAGACGCAAGCCGATGTCGAGCTGGGCGGACACCGCTTCATCGGCTATATCGACCGGCTCGACCGCGACGACCGCAGCGGCGCGGTGACAGTCGTCGACTACAAGACCGGCTCGATCGCGACCAGCGCCGACGAGTACCTCGAGGAGGTGCGCGCCTTCCGCGAGTTCCAGCTTCCGTTCTACTACTGGGCGCGCACCGAGGCCGGCGACGTCGTCACCCGGCTTGCGCTGGTCCCGCTCAAAGACGCGCTGCTCGACGTCGCACCGGTCGAGCTTGAAGTCGTCACGACCTCGCGCGCGCCGCGCACCCGCGGCGCGACGGGCGAGATCTCGGTGGCGGAGCTGCAGCGCGCGCGCGACCGGATGATCGCACTGGCAACGGAATTGTCGTCGGGAACGCTGCAGACGTTCCCGGCGACGGACGACCCCGAGGCTTGCCGTTACTGCACGTACGCCGAAGCGTGTCGCGAGCGTCCGCTCGCACTCGAGGAACGGTTCGGACGATAGGACGAGCTCAGCGGCCGTTGAGCGGACGCCGGCGACGGCGCCGCCCGTGGCCCGGCGCCGAAACGTTTTCGCCTGACGGCGTCTGGGTGACGAAGTGGACCATCCCCATGACGTACGGCTGCACCGATGCGATCTGGTCGGGCGGCGTCGCGAACTGCAGCACCGTCTGGTTCGCATCGGAGGAGAGGACCGACGGCTTCGGACCGTTCGCTCCGCCGACCAGGAACGGGCCGATCTTCATCCCGCTGTTGCTGATAGCGTAGGAGTACTGGTTGTACGCGTCCGTCGACATGGTGAGCGTCAGCGTGGGATTGAACCCGACGACGACGTAGGCGGGGATGAGCGTGAGCGTACCAGTGTTCGGGTCGAAGAACTGGCCGGGGGTCAACCCGCCCACGAGCCCGTCGCTGCTGTACTCCGTCAGGGCCGCCACGCTGAGCCAGCTGTTCCGGAAGACCGGATAGATCTCCATCGCGCTGAGCTGCACGTCCAGCTCGAAGTTCTCGTACGTCGTGATCGTTTCGGTGACGGAGAAGCTGGTCTCGTAGCTGTCGCTGAACAAGCCGAAGAAGTACGAGTCGCTCTCCCAAATCGTGAAGGAGACCGTCACCTGCGAGTACACCGGCACGGTGCCGAGCTGCAACGGTACCGGTCCGAACCCTTGGGCCCCGAAGCTGCCCGCTTGCCAGTTCGGCAGGTCGGTGCCGAGGCTCTGGTCGCCTTGACCGATGGTGAGCACACCGCCCACCACCTTGTCGACCGGCGGAGGGCACGCGTACGAGGTCGTGTTTCCGGGCAGCGCAAAGTTTGTCTTCGCCGCGGACAACACGGGGTCCGCGCCCGCGATGTACTGCGTCATGTCTTGGCTGATGCCCGCCGCTTGCGTGTTGAGCACGCCGTACTGCACGCCCAGGCTGCCGGAATAGGCGGACTGGATGTACTGCGTGACGGTCGTGATCGACTTGTCGTAAATCGGGCTCTGCTGGAACGTCGCGAAGTTGTTGCTCAGCTCGTCGTACATCGCGCTGATCTGCGCATTGACCCTTTCGAGCTGCTTCGCCAAGGCCAAGTAGGCCGGGTCGGTGCTGCGGTTCGGTGAGAGCAGCCCGTTGAGCCATAGCCCGTATTGCGAATAGACCGATTGGCTTTCGTCGGCCAGGTAGATCAGCCCGTGGCTGATCGGGCAGTCGTCGCCGAGGCTGAACTGATCGTACTGGCCGAACAAGCCGCTTGCCCATCCGGCGGGCAGCGGCGAGAGCGGAAACTGCAGTTGCAGCGGCGTTTGGGGGTTGACGAGGATCGGCTGAAATTTCTCCGCGATCGCGCTATAGAGCGCGTCGTACATGGCCGTCGTCGGATCGGTCCCCGTACTCGCGGCGCCGTTGTGGCGTGCTTTTACTGACGTAGTCACGATTTCTCTCTCCTTGCGGTTCGATTGGTTGCCGCGAGTCATCGCGGCCGACGTCAGCATAGAAGCCCCTCGCAGCGAGGAGATGGGGGGGTTCCCCTAGTCGGAGCCCCCCACTCCGGTGGTGTTTTCTTCCGCGGTGAATCCACCGCGTCCACACGCGTCCACAGATCGCCGCTCCGCGACACGGAACGGCGCGGGGGCAGTACCGGGCGCGCCGAAACGGAACGCGTGCTTCCCATCCGCGGCCGGTCGGGCCGATGATCGCGGTCCTCGCGCTCGAACGCGCTCTCGTCCTGCCCGCGGAGCACGGACTGCTGGCGTTTACGGGGCCGCCGACCAGCGGGAAGACGGAAGCGCTGGTGCGCCGGTTCGCCGCGCTCGCCGGCGTCGAGCCGGCACTCGCGGAAGCGTCGATCGTGACCGCGGCGCGCGAGGAAGGGGCGCGCGCGCTCGCCGCGCGCATCGAGACCGCGACCGGCATCAAGGTGCGCGGCGCGACGCTGGACGCGCTCGCGCTGGAGCTGCTGCGCGCCCACCCGCTGGAGACCGGGCTCGCACTCGATCTGGAAGTCGTCGATCCGCTCGACGCGGAGGAGATCTTCGAGCGCGCCGCCGCACCGCTGTTCTCGGCCGAGTGGAGCGACTGGCTCGGGACCGACGTCGATCCGGAGATCGCCGGGCTGCGCACGCCGGCTCGCTTCGCGGGCGCCGCGCTGCGGCTGATTCGCAAGCTGCGCGACGCCGGGATCGACGACGAGGCGTTTCTTGCAACCGCGCTGCGCGGCGCGACGACGTTCTATGCGAACCCGCCGAACCTCGCCTCGCCCGCGCTGCTCTCCGCGACGAAAGACGAGCACCGCGCCTCGCTCGCCGTCGGCGCGTCGGAGCTCGACCGTCAGCGGCGGCGCGAGCTCGACCTCGCGAAAATCCTCGCGCGGCTCTACCGCGCGTACGTCGACGAGCTCGTGCGCCGCGGCTGTCTCACCGCGAGCGACGCGCTCGCCGAGGCGACGAAGCTGCTCGAAAACCGACCGGCAATCGCGCGCGCGCTGCGACGGCGGCTGCGCGTGGCATTCGTCGACGACGCGCACGATCTGTCGGCTGCGGCGCTGCGCTTTCTGCGCGCGCTGTTCGGCGACGCGCTCGACGGCGTCGCCGTGGCCGGCGATATGGACGCAGCGACACAGACGTTCGCCGGCGCGCGCCCGGAGCGCATCTTCGGCAAGGCGGCGACGACGGTCGTGCTGGGCGCGCGAACGCTGCACCCGCAGATCGCGGCGCTGATGCGCGCGGTGATCGACGCCGATCCGGCGCGGCCGGTTCCGCCGGGCGACGCGGTGCGCATCGTGCGGGCGCAAGACCGCGAGGCCGAAGCCGACGAGGTCGCGGCGCGCGTTGTCGCGCTGCTGAACGCCGGAACTCCGCCGTCGCGGATCGCCGTGCTGCACCGCACGCTGCGTACGCTGGCGACGTTCGAGGACGCGCTGATCGCGCGCGACGTCCCGCTCGCGCTCGCCGGCGATCCGGCGCTGTTCGAGCGGGCGGACGTACTCGACGCGCTTTCGCTGTTATGGAGCGCGGTCGATCCGTTTCACCACGTCTGGGCGCTGCGCGCATTGCAGACGCCGATGCTGCGGCTCTCCGACGCGTCGATCGCGGTGCTGTGCGGCGAGCCGGCGAGCCCGCAGCCAGCGCTGTTCGAGCTGCCGGAAACGGAAGACGACGGCGAGCGCCGCTGGGACCGCAAGCGCGATCTGCGGCTCGGGACCAACCTGCTGCGCGGCGAGCGTGACGCCGATCTCACCCCGCTCGCGCGTGAGCGGATCGAAGCGTTCCGCACCCGGCGCGCGCGCTGGTGCGAGTGGCTTCGTGCGACCGATGTCGAAACCGCGGCGCGCGCGATCGTCGAGGACGGCGGGCTGCTTCTGCCGCGGCAAGGGGAGACGAGCGCGCGCGGGCGGCTGCGCGCGACGCTGATCGCGCGGCTGGTCGCGTTGATCGGCTCGTACGCCGCGCGGCATCCGTTCGACGGGCTCGACGCGGCGCTCGGGTATTGCGAGCGGCTCGCCGGCGGCGAGCACGGACCCGAGCTGGTCGATGAACGAGACGACGCGGTCGTCGTCGCCTCGGTCGAGCGCGTCCTTGCACGCCGGTTCGACCATGTCTTCGTCGTCGACGCGCGCGCCGGCGCGTTTCCGCCGTACTACGTCCCCGACGCGTTCTTGTTCAGCACGACGTACGGGATGATTCCGAAGGAGAGCGCAGGCGACAGCGTCGCGGCGCGCACTGCGAAGTTCACCTGGTACGAGCATCACGCGAAACCGCGCGCGGCGTACGTGCGCGAGCAGCGCCGGCTCTTCGCCGCCGCGCTCGGCCGCGCCGACGTCTCGGCGACCGTCACCGCGAGCGGCCGCCCGACCCGCGGCGTCGCCGCCCCCGAGCTCGCAAGCGAGGTCGCCGCGCTCCTGAACGCCGCGCGCTAGTTCGCGGCGGTTTGCGGCGGCGGCTCAATCAGCGCGAGCGGCAGTATTGCGTCGCGCAGGCGCAGCAACACGCGCGGCGCCGCGTCGTCGCCCACCACGCTCAGGTCGAAGTGCAGCGTGCCGTCACCGTGCGGCGTGAGCGCACGGAACCAGGCGAAGATCGCGTCGCTCCAAACCGCGATGAGCTCGGCCGGCTAGGTCGCGTCGACCGGCGCCGGCGCGGCTTTGTAAATCGGTATCCTGGCGGGGATGCCCGAGACGTCGTACGTGTAGGAGACGTCGGCGCCGATCGCGATCCCCGGAGCCGCTCCCGCGTTCGCGAAGAGATCGCCGAAGAAGCGGGCGAGATGTTCCTGCAGTGAAGCCGGCGCGTTGCCGATCGGGAACGCGGCATCGACGTCTCGCTTCGGAAGCACGGATTCTTCGGTCGCGACGTCCGGTGTGCAGTAAACGAACGGCTCCGGGAGCGAGCCGTTTCGCACGACTCTTGCCGATGTGCGGGCACTCCGCCACCGGAATAGATCGAGTCCGCCGATCATGATGGCTCGCTCCAGAGTCTTCTGTCCGTCAGCTGCACTCAACAGCTGCTTCGGGTCGCCGTCGATCGCATACACGAATCGCCGTAGCAGCGGGCCGCCGGCTGCGGTTTGCGCCTCCTGCCGCAACGGCCGCGCATCGTTCACCGTCGGATCTCCGACGAAGACGGTGAACGCGTCGATCGGCAGACCGGCGTTCTCGTCGAGCTCGATGCTCACGACGAGCGCACCGTTCGCGTCGGCAGTCTCCCAGATCGACCATCCGACGGCGAGCGTTTCAGCCGGTGCAGCCGGTGTCTCAGTACCTGCATCTTCCTGCAGTGTTTCTCTGATTCGTTTGTCCGCCGGTATCGAAATTCGCGAGATGAGGTCCGTCAACGCGTCGAGTGCGATTCCGGCGTTACGCACTGCTTCAGGATCCGGCTCCGTGTCGCGGCCCACTTCGCCCAAGAGCCGCAGTAGATCATCGGCGACTGCCGGAAAGACGACGACGAACTCCGCCATCCCGCTCAGCGCGTCTTCGCAGCCGCCCGACGACGCCGTCGCGAAATCCCGCGGCGCATCGCCGGACGTGTCGAACGCGATTCTGCCGCGAACGTTGTCGCGTGGATCGTGAAAAAGGCGCGCATACGCGAACAAATAGCGCCACAGCGGGAGCTCGCGGACCGTCGCGTCGGCCGGTTCCGCTTCGCCGGCTTGGTTCAGGATCTCGACCTGCTCGGGATACGCGCGCCGCGCGAGCGGCACATCGACCGCGGCGCCGCCCTCGACGACGTGCTTCACCGACGCGACGACGGCACCGTGGGCGTCGCGAACGACATCAGGCCCGCGCAGCAGCTCCGGCGGCGCGTCGCCGGCGGCGAGCACCGCCTGCGTCGCGTAGAAGTTCGAAAGCCGGTCGTGCAGCAGCTCGCGAAAAGCTTCGCGCACCGCCGGCGGCGCGACCGTGGTGTTCGGCTCGTGCCGTGCCGGGATCATCAGCGCCGCGAGCGCGTTCGCAAGCCGCGAAGTCTGCGCGAGTATGGCGGTGCGCCGATTCGTCCCTTCGCTCCGATCGACCACGTCGATGGCGGCGAGGGCGCTCTCGGTCAACTGCGCGTCGATCGACGCCGTGATCGTTCGCAGCCACGCATCCAGTTCGATTCCGGCGAGCAGCAGCGTGCGCGAAAGCTGCGCAGCGATCCCGCTACCCGGCACGTAATCGAAAATCTCGACAGCCGACGGACCCCACAATACCGTGTCGAGCGGCCGCGGCGCATAGATCGCGATCATGCGGCGTTCCATTGCTCCGCGCAAAGGTGGTCGCCTGCCATACAAACCAACCCATTCATCCGTAACGGGCTCTCGCCACACCTCTCACCCGGTTTTCATCCGCCGGCAGACGGCAGCCGCGATGATGGCGAAGCACAGGACGTTCGGAGGATATCGTGCCGACACCGAAGCTCGACACGTCGACGGATCCGCAGACCGGTTTCCGGCCGCCGGGTTCGCTCGACGCCGCCACAGCACTGCAGCCGTACGCGGGCCGTTTCGGACCGCGGCACGCGGCGCATCTCTTGCGCCGAGCCGGGTTCGGCGGCTCCGAAGCCGACGTCGCACGGTTGATCTCGCGCGGGATGCCGGGTGCGGTCGACTCGCTGCTCCACCCGACGGCGGCCGACAACGACTTCCCGCTCTATCCCGACCAAGCCGTGCTCTACGACCCGAAGAAGGCGCGGCAGTCGACGCAGCTGTGGTGGCTCGACCGGATGCTGCGCACGAACCGTCCCCTCGTCGAGAAGATGACGCTGTTCTGGCACGGCCACTTCGCGACCGCGCTCGGCAAGGTGCAGCCGCAGTACATGGCCGCGCAGATCAACTTGTTCCGCGAGCAAGGTCTGGGGCGTTTTCCGACGCTGCTGTCGTTCGTCACGCGCGATCCCGCCATGCTGATCTGGCTCGACAACCGCGCGAACGCGAAGGCGCACCCGAACGAGAACTATGCGCGCGAAGTGATGGAGCTGTTCGCGCTCGGCCTCGGCAACTACACCGAGGACGACATCAAGGAGGCGGCGCGCGCGTTCACCGGCTGGGTCGTCGACAAGAACCAGCAGGCTGCGTTCGTCCCCGCGCGCCACGACGACGGCATCAAGACGGTGCTGGGGAAGACCGGTGCGTTCAACGCCGACGACGTGATCGCGATCGTCGTCGCGCAACCGATCCACCAGCGCTTCCTCGCGCACAAGCTGCTCGAGTTCTTCGTATACAGCGACCCGGAGCCGGAGCTGATCGAGTCGGTCGCGCAGGTCTACGCGCTCTCGGGGTTCGACGTCGCGAAGACCGTCGGGACGATCCTGCGCTCGAACGTCTTCTACTCCTCGCGCGCGTACCGTGCGATCCCGAAGTCGCCGATCGAGCTCGCGATCGGGACGCTCCGCTACGCCGGCGCGCAGACGGTTCCGCCGAATTTGCCGTACCAGCTCGCGCGGATGGGCCAGGAACCGCTGAACC
Organism: Candidatus Elarobacter sp.; assembly: GCA_035939295.1. GTDB lineage: Bacteria > Vulcanimicrobiota > Vulcanimicrobiia > Vulcanimicrobiales > Vulcanimicrobiaceae > Vulcanimicrobium. The sequence continues at coordinate 17,159 of DASZGA010000028.1, forward strand.
CGCCGAGCGTCAAAGGCTGGGACGGCGGACCGGCGTGGATCAACACCTCGACGCTGCTGGCACGCTTCAACTTCGTCAACGGTCTGATGGCGCAGACGGCGCCCGGCAAGAACGGACAGGCCGCGGTCCCCGCGCCGAACGTCTCGCCCGACGAGATCGTGCGCCGCGTCGGGATGAACGCGTCGCGCGTCGCCGAGGCGATCGTCTCCGGCGTCGTGCAGGACGACGTCACCTCCGACGTGCGCGCGACGCTGGTCGCGTACCTGAACTCGCAAACACCGAGCGCGGCGATGCAGAACCCGCTGCCGTTCGGCCCCGAGAACTATCAGGACAAGATCCGCGGCGCGCTCGCGCTGACGCTCAACCTCCCCGTCAACCAGCTCGCCTGATCGAGGACGCCACATGAAACGCAAAAGCTTCGTCACCTCGGCGCTCTCGGTCGCGTTTCTCGGCGGAAACGCGAGCACCGTGCTGGCGCAGGTTGCGGCGAGCTCGCCGGTGCTGCCGTCGTTCGCGAACGGCGTCGATCCGGACAACGTGCTGGTCGTGGTGCAGATGGGCGGCGGGAACGACGGGCTCAACACCGTCGTGCCGTGGAGCGACGACGCGTACCACCGCGTCCGCCCGGCGATCCACGTCACCGAGGCGCAAGTCCTCAAGCTGAACGACCGGATCGGCTTCAACCCGGCGCTGAAAGGCCTGAACGAGCTCTACAAAGCGGGCAGCGTCGCCGTCGTGCAAGGCGTCGGCTATCCGAACCCCAACCGCTCGCACTTCGAGGCGACGCAGATTTGGGAGACCGCTTCGCCCGATCGCCCGCAGCAGTACGGCTGGCTCGGGCGCTATCTCGACAAGCGCTTCTCCAATGCGAAGCCGGCCTCGATGTTCGAGGCCGTCTCGCTCGGCGACGTGTTGCCGGCGGCGCTGGTCGCTTCGCACGTCGAAGTTCCGGCGATCGGCGCGCTCAACGCGTTCGGTTACAACACCGGCCGCGATCTCGCCTCGAAGCAGAGCGCCGGCGTGCTGTACGACGGAGCGAAGGCCGGGCAGTCGCCGTATCTCGCGATGATGGCGCAGACGGCGCGCGACGCGTACCACGGCGGGGACGTGCTGCGCAAACAGACCAGCGAGTTCACCAATAAGGCGACCTACGCGAACAACGGCTTCGCCCAGCAGCTCGCGCTCGCGGCGAAGCTGATCGGCTCGACGGCCGGTTCGAAGATCGTCTTCGTCTCGCTCGGCTCGTTCGACACCCACGCCGGCCAGCGCGCGCAGCAGGACCGTTTGCTCGGCTATCTCGGCGACGGGCTGGTGTCGTTCTACCAGGATCTCGCCGCGCACGGCCTCGACAAGAAGGTGCTGACGATGACGTTCAGCGAGTTCGGCCGGCGCGTCTCGCAGAACGCGTCGAACGGAACCGATCACGGGACGGCGATGCCGCTGTTCATCGTCGGCGGCGGCGTGAAGGGCGGGATCTACGGCGATCATCCCTCGCTGACCGACCTCGATCACGGCGACCTGAAGTTCTCGACGGATTTCCGCGCCGTCTACGCGACCGTGATCGAGAAGTGGCTCGGCCGCAACCCGAGCGACGTCATCACCGGAAGCTACCCGACGCTCGCGTTCGTCTGATCTGCGGTAACTGGGCGCGGCGCGCGGAGGGCAACGCGCGCTCACCGTCGGACCGCTGAGGGGTGACCCGCGGCGGAATCGTTCTCGACGTCATCGCCCCCGAAGACTACGTGCGCATGGTGCTTCCGCAGACGGAATCGCTGTGGGCCGGCGCGCGCACGTTCGACGAGTACGTCGCGGAGTTTCGCGCGATCGCGGCTTCTTCGTGGGGGAAGCGCCGGTTTCGCACGCTGGGTTTGCGCATCGACGGCGAGCTCGTCGCTTCGATGAAGCGCTACGAACGCGTGCTGCGCTGCGGCAGCCGCACCTACAAAGGCGCCGGGATCGGCGCCGTGTTCACGCCGGAGGAGTTGCGCGGCCGCGGCTACGCCACCGCGATGATCGCCGCGTTTCTCGACGCCGAGCGCGCCGCAGGAACAGACTTTGCGTACCTCTTCAGCGATCTGCATCCCGCGTTCTACGAGAAGATCGGATTTGTCGCGCTGCCGTCGCGGACGATCTCGCTCCGTGCCGACATGCTCTCGCCGGAGCGGATCGACGTCGTCGCGCTCGGCGCCAGTGACGCGACGTCTATGCGCCGCGTCTTCGCCGCGCTCGACCGGCGCCGCCCGTTCGCGTTCGAGCGGACACCGCTCGACTGGGAATGGCAACGGCTTCGTTGGAGCTCGCGCGAACACACCGGCCAGCAGGTCGCGCTCGGCGTGCGCCGCGGACGCACCCTCGCCGCGTACGTGACCGGCCGTCGACTCCCGTCGCTCGACGCCTTCGTCCTCGACGAGTTCGCCTACGCTCGCGACGACGACGCCGCGAGGATCCAGCCGCTGCTGCGCGCCGCCGCCGGCGACCTGCGCACCGTTCGCGGTTGGCTCCCCCCGCTCGTCGCTCGCGACGCCCTCCCGCGCGGCGCCGTCCGAGCCCGCCCCACCCCGACGACGATGCTCGTACCGCTCAGCACGCCGTTCCGCTCGGCGTTCGGCGCTCGGGCGAACGACAAACGCGACCCTTCCGACCCGCTCTGGAGCACCGACCACATCTAGCGCATCACGACGACGTCGACGACGGTATTTTCAGCGCCGTCGTCACGCTCGACGTCGTCGCCGACGAGAGCTGTGAAGCAGCCGGAAGACCGAGACCCCAGAAGAATGCGGCCAACAGGTCGAGCGGCGTTCCGAAACCCGGCACGTTGAACACGGCGACGTACGCGCCGAGCGCGATCGTGATGACGCCCAGGACGATCCAGCTCGCGATGCTCAAGCGCTGGATCTCGATCGCGATTTCGCGGGACGATTGTTGCACGTCCGCCAAGAGGAGCGCCGCCGAAGGGTGCAAGATGCTTTCGAACTCCCTGATCGCATCGCCGACCTTCTGCCGGACGACATCGAGCGCCGGCACGTCCGATGGCCAGGCGAGAGCGTCGATTTTCGCAGCGATTGGACTCGCTTCTTTTTTCTGGTCGGGGGTCAAGCTATCCCATTTCGCGGCAATGTACAGCAGCCCGAATGTTATGACTTCCAGCACCGCGGCCCAATCCGCAACGCCTTGCACGTAGTTGCGGAACTCGGCTACGGTGGGCGCGCCGAGCGCAGGCCAAATGGCCTGCCACTTGCCCGGCAATCCGTGCGCCTCGAGTTCCTTGTCGACCAGCTTGCCGCGCTGCTGGGCAATTTGCTTCAGCGTCTGATCCTTCGAGACGTCGGCGGTTGTCGTCAGGAGCTGTCCTTGCAGCGAGCTCAGCCGTTCGTCGACTTGCACCGCGGCGAGGCGGAGCTGCTCGCGGCCGAGACGGTTGCGAATGAAAACGGTGAGAATCCAAGCCAGAACGACGCCGGCTATGACGCATCCGACGCCGAGCAGCTTCCACCAGATCGAGCTGACGTAGACGGTAATTTGAGCCGTGTCGCCTTCGGCTTTTTGATCCGACGCGACGTAGACCGTTCCGGCGTCGTACGTACCCGGCTTGGTCACCGGGCCGATCCAAAGCGGATACGACGTATACGGGGCGAGGCTCGGGATCGCGGTCGGACAGGCCGGCGTTTTGTCGGGGCAGAGCTTCATCCCGTCGGTGTCGATCGGGTTTTTCATCGCCTTTTCGGTAAACGACGCGCTCAGCAGCTTCACGTTCGTCGCGCGCTGCGGTCCGACGATCACCGAGACGGGGATCCAGTCGCCGACCGAAAGCGCGATCGGCGGCGGAGCCTTCACGCTCAGCGTGTACTGCTGTTGGCTGTCGTTCGTGAGCATGTACGCCAACGACGTCGCTGCGCTGCCCACCTTGATGACGATCGTTCGCGGTTGCGCGGTCCTGATGGGGAGGTCCGACACCGTAAGCGGGAGACGAAAGAAGTAGATCCCGCCGGGATTGCCGAGTGGTACCGGCTTTCCAAACTCGATCTTCGGGCCGCTCGGGCCGATGTCGGCAGGCGTCGAGACGTTCGGCGCTGTGTCGCCCGTGACGCCCGTAATTTGCAGGATCAACTCCGCGGAGCCTCCGGTGAGGCCGTACGGAACTCGTGCAGTCGCGTCTTGAAGCAGCGTCGGAACCGGCGCCGCGGCAGATGCCGGCGTCGCGGCTCCCGCGAAGGCGACCAAACAAGCGGTAGCAAGAGCGCCGAGCGCTCCGGCGCGGACAGCAGCAAATGATCGCATCGCACCCTCCAGGCCGGATCGTCCGGCCCGGGGCAAGCTTCTCTAGCCGGTCGAGATAACCTTGCTAGTCGAGGCAACCGGCCCACAGGACCCGGCGGAGCGCCGCGGGGGCGCTCGTCAGGGTGCGCGCTGCGCGTAGTCCTTCCCGACGACGATGCGGAGCACGGCTTCGTTCTTCGCGCCGCTCGGCCGGTGCGGCGTGAGGATCGCACCGGTGAAACCGAGGTCGGCGCGCAGCCGCTCACCGACCCCGTTTGCCGCCGATGAGTCTTCGATCTCGGTCGTCGCGTAGCCGAACGAGTCGGCGTCGCCGACCGCGTCGACGACGTAGCCGCGGCTTCGCAGAACGCCCGCGACCTGCGTTGCCGCGCCGCGCACACCGCTCCCGTTCTGCACCACGACGTGCACCTCTGAGGGCGTAACGGCAGCGACGCCGCCCGGAAGATGCTTCGGTTTCGCGTACGGGCCGAGCAGCCCGGCGACGAGCGTCGTTCGTTTATGCTCGTCGGCGATCACGGTCTCACCGTCCATCGTCTGCTTTAACCCGACGTAGCCGATCGTTCCGCTATGGAGCATGTCGGCGCTTGCGACGTCTTTGAACGACCACGCGAGCGCTTTGAGCTCGTCGGTGCTCAGGTTGGTGTCGACGTCGCGCCGGAACACCGCGGTCAGCTGACCGACGTGCATTAGGTCGTTCAAGCGGTCGTGCTTCAGCTTGTCGAGGACGATCCGGATCACTTTCTGCTGGCGCTTCGTGCGGCACGGATCGCTGCACTCGTCGTGGCGGAAACGCGCGTACCCCTGCGCCTGCTCGCCGTTCATATGCACGAGCCCCGGCTTGAAGTGAATGTGCAGGTGACCCCAGTTGTCATCGTAGTTCATCGTCTCGGTCACCGGGACGTCGATCCCGCCGATCGCGTCGATCAGGTCCTTGAGCGCGTTCACGCGCACGACGACATAGCGGTCGAAGTGCTTCCCGCGCGCATTGGCCGGCATCCCGAGAAACTCGCCGATCACCGTGTCGGCCAGCTTCACGCCGCCTTCGGAATACGCTGCGTTGATTTTCGTCTCCCGGCCGTTCACCACGACGTCGGTGTCGCGCAGCACCGAGACCAAACGCGCGCTCTTCGCCGGAAAGTCGATCCCGGCCGCCATGATCGTGTCGCTGCGAGCGTGCGAGGAATACGGCTGGTCCTTGGTGTCGTAGTCGTAGTCGATCCCGAGCACCATGACGTAGACGCGGTCCTGGTGGAACGCTTCCTGCGGCGTCGGGATGTGCACGATCTGCTGCACGATCGCGTCGGGGAGCGTCTCGTGGTGCTGCACCATCCGGTTCGCGACCAGTCCCATGAAGATGCCGAACGCGATCAGCAGCGAGGCGAGGCCGTAGGCGGTAATCGCGCCGCGCCGCGAACGCCGCGGCGGCACGTTCTCAAGATCGTCCACGAACCACCTCGTCGAAACGGAATGCGAGGCGCGAGTCTCCGGGCGGCGGACCTCGCCGCTCCGTGTGGAAATGCTCCACCTCGGTCAGACGCCACGGCCTGCGGCTCGTGTCCGCCTTCGCGCGCAACTCCATCCCGGGTCGAAAAAAGCGCAGCAGCCGGTGCGGGACGATACAGCGCTCTTCGCCGGGGGACGTCGTCTCCAGCATCCCGTGGTGCAGCACGATCGACCCGCGCGTGCGGTCGACCGAGACGACGCGACCGACGACCGGAACGAGATACCCGTGCTGTTCGCCCGCGGCCGGCGCGGCGACGAGCAAACCGCTCAGCGCGACGAGGCCGGCGAAACCGAAGCGCACGTTCTTCTGCGTGGCTATGCTCGTGCGCAACGTTCGACCGAGGGCTGGATCGAGCCTCGCTTAGATGCGGCTGGGAGAAATGCTTAGAACAGCCGCAGCTCGCGGGCTTCTTCGCCGGTCAGCGAGGCGACGCGCGTTCCGAGCAGGCGAATCGGGACGTCGTACATTCCGGCGCGTTGCCAGCACCACACGGCGGCGTCGTGGATCGCGTCGGCGTCGTTCGTTGCGACAGCGAGCGAGGTTTGGCGGCCGGTGATCGTGTGGTCGGCACGTTTGATCTTCACGCCGACGGTGAAGGCGCGGAGCCGCTTCGCCTTGAGGTCGCGCGCGAGCTCGTCGGCCTGCACGCGCAGCAGCGCGAGGATCCGCGCTTCGTCGCGCTCGTCGTACTCGAACGTCTCCTCGGTCGAGATCGACTTGCGCTCGCGCGACGAGTCGACCTCGCGCTCGTCGATCCCGCGCGCCAAGTCGCGATAGAACGTTCCGCTGCGCCCGAAGAGATCGTATAGCCGCGCGTCGTCGAGCGCGGCGACTTGGCCGATCGTGCGTATCCCGGCCGCCTCGATCCGCGGCTGCGTCTTCGGCCCGATTCCCCACAGCCGCCCGACCGGGAGCGGCGCCAGATACTCCGCTTCCTTTCCCGGCGGAACGATCGTCAACCCGTCGGGCTTGTTCGCGTCGCTGGCGATCTTCGCGACCATCTTCACCGTCGCAACCCCGGCGCTCACCGTCAAGCCGACCTCGTCGCGAACGCGTGCGCGCACGAGCTGCGCGAACGCCACCGCCGCGTCGAGATCGTCGCCCGGCACTTCGCAGAACGCTTCGTCGAGCGAGAGCCCTTCGACCGCGCGCGCGCCGTCTTCGAAGATCGCGAAAACCCGCTCCGACGTCTCACGATACGCGGCGAAGTTCGGCGGAACGACGACGAGCTGCGGGCACAGCTCGCGCGCGCGGTACAGCGGCATCGCGGAACGGACGCCGAACGGCCGCGCTTCGTACGACGCCGTCAGCACCACGGCGCGCCGCGACGAGCCGGAGATCGCGAGGGGGACGCCGCGCAGCGAAGGATCGTCGCGCTGTGCGACCGACGCGTAGAACGCGTCCAAATCAAAATGGACGATCATCGCAGTGCTGCGCGATCAGCCTTCGGAGGAAGACTCCTCCGAGTCGACGATCGCGTCGATCTCCGCAGCATCGCTGTCGGCGATCGAGACCGCCAGCCGCCCGTCGGGGGTCGAGCGCACCACCTCGACGGCGATCTCGCGCTCGCGCCCGTCCAGCCCCGTCACCGCGACGCGCAGCCGGGTCCCTTCCGGAGCCGGGTCCTGCGCGACCAGCAGCATCCCGCGCCGCGAGACGTTCTCGGTCGTGCCGTGCTTCGGCGCCCCGTCCGGACCGCGGTACACGACCGGCAAGCGGATCGCTATCCGTTTCGCGTGACGGCGTTCGGGCTGGTCACTCATGCCAACGATCCTTCCAGCACGGTTCGAATCGTACCGATGTTGCGGGCGTCGTCTTCCTCTTCACCCGGGGTCTCAAGGATCGCGATCTTGCCTTGGACTCCGGGATGCGCGACGATCGCCCGGAAACCCTCGATCCCGATCCGGCCCTCCCCGATGTGCCAGTGGCGGTCACGGTGGCCGCCCAGCTCGATCTCCGTGTCGTTGAAGTGGAACATCACGACGCGGTCCAGCCCCAGCTCGCGCTCCACGAGGTCGAAGAACCGGTCGACACCGTCCTTGCTGTCGATCGCGTAGCCCGCGGCCCAGCTGTGCGCGGTGTCGAGGCAGACCCGCAAGTTCGGGTGGCCGATCGCGCGCACGAACGCGCCGAGCTCTTCGATCGTCCCGCCGCACAGCGAACCGGCGCCGGCGCTGTTCTCCATCACCAGGTGTACGCCGGGATCGATCCCCTCGAGCGCATCCTCGAGCGCGGCGACGACCGTGGCGAAGCCCTCGGTACGATCGCGCTTCCCGTACGAGCCCAGATGGGTGTTGACGTACGCGATCTCGCCGACCGCGCCGATCTTCAGATCGTTCTTCAGAAGCTTGAGCGAGCTGCTGACGATCTTCGGATCGTCGCTGGCGAGGTTGATCAGGTACGAGGTGTGGATCGCGACCGGCGCGATGTCCACCGCCTTGCGCGCCGCGGCGAACCGCTGCAGCGCAGGCTTGTCGATCGCGCCGACGCGATACGTCTTCGGGTTGCCCGCGAAGATCTGCATCGTCGTGCAGCCGAGCCGCTGCGCGTACGCGACCGCCGCGTCGTACCCGCTGCCGACGCGGACGTGGGCGCCGATCCGCATCCGGCTAGCGGCGGCGCCCGTAGTTGAACTGGCGGGCGCGCATCCCGGCCGGCATGAACGATTTCGCCCGCGGCGAGGCCATCGCGCGCGAGGGGTTCTTCTCGAACGTCGTCCCGGTCAGCAGCACGGCGTCCGACGGACGCTCGCGGCGGCCGACGCGGCCGATCAGCTGCTCGACCTCCGACTCGCCGAACGCGTCGGAGTCGGTGATCACGATCAGGTCGGCGGCCGGGATGTCGATCCCGCTTCCGATCAGGTTCGTCGCGGCGAGGACCGCCGGCGACTTGCCGCGGAAGCTCGACATCATCGCGATCCGCGTTCCGACCTCGTTGACCTTCACGCCCTTGCGGCGATAGCGTTTGCTCTGTTCGCTGGTATCCGCCATGTCGCCGCGCAGCTGCTCGACGTCGATTCCGTACGTCTGCTCCAGGCGCTCGGCAAGCCGTGGGACGTCGCTGCGCGTGCGGCCGATGACGAAGATCCGCGAGCCGCGCGCGAGATGCTCTTTGATCAGCGCGTCGGCGCGCGAGAGCTGCTCCGCCGGCGGTTCGCCCCACACGCCTTCGACCTTGTGGATCTTGGTCGGGAGGACGTCGAACGGCATCTTCTTCATCGAGACGACGTTGTCCATCGCGCCGATGCGCTCGAGGAAACGCCGCAGCTCATCGGGCGTCGCGGTCGCGAAGAGCATCGGGCAATCGAGATCTTGCAGCAAGCGCAGGTGCTCGCGCTCGTCGAACGCGTTGACGTCGTCGACGAAGAGCAGATCGCTCTTGTCGATGATCTCCCAGTGGCGGTCGATCGTGAGCATCATCGCCGAGCCGACGACGACGTGAATCGAACCGTTGTCGATCCCGGCTTCGACGGCGCGCCGCTCGTTCGGCGCGGCGCCGCCATGGATCTGACCGACGCCGATCCCCGTTCCTTCGAGCCGTTCGGTGAAGTACGTGACGTGCTGACGGATCAGGTCGCGCGTCGGCGCGAGGATCACCACGTAGCCGCCGGTCGCGAGGATCGTGTCGACGGCGACGCGCAGCATGACTTCGGTTTTACCGGAGCCCGTCGGCGCCTTGAGCAGAAACTCGAAAGCGCCTTCATCGAGGCCCTTGGTGATCGTTTCGACCGCCGTTTTTTGGTCGGCGGTGAGGGCGAATTGCTCGCCCGGCTGGATCAGTTCGTGAATCAGCGCGACGCGCTGACAATTGTCGTCGATCGTCGCCCACACGTCGGCGGGGACGAGACTCGTTGCGGCTAGACCGCTGATGGTTGTGGCTCCGTTTCTGGCTCGACGGTCGTCTCGACCGGCGGATCGTGCTGTTCGTCCATCTCGGACTCTTCTGACTTCTCGTCTGCCTGGACCGCCGCAGGCGTCTCCGGGGTTGCCGGAGCCGTCGGGACCGGGAACGCGAGCTCCAGGGGCACGCCTGCTTCGACGTCGATTTGGGGCAGCTCGTCGAGCGAGTTCAGCCCGAACGCCTCCAGGAACTCGGAGGTCGTCTTATAGAGCATCGGCCGCCCGGGAGATTCCTTGCGGCCGGACTCGGTGATGAAGCGGCGGTCGAGCAGGGTGGCGATCACCGAGTCGGCGCTGACCCCGCGGACTTCCTCGACCTCGCCCTTCGTGCACGGCTGCGTGTAGGCGACGATCGCCAGCGTCTCGAGCGCCGCCGGTGAGAGGTTCGACTTCGGCGGCAGCAGGTAGGCTTCGACGGCCTCGCGGGCTGCCGGGGAGCTCGCGAAGCGGTAGCCGCCGCCCGCGAACCGGACCACGATCCCGCGGTGCGCGAACTCTTCCTCGACCTTCTGCAACGCGAGGGAGACGTCGGACTCTTCGGCCCCGGTCAGCTTCGCGAGCTGCTTGATCGAAAGTGCTTCGGAGGCGACGAACAGCAGCGCTTCGAGGTCGCGCTGCAGCTTGCCGGTGTCGACCAGCTCAGGCTGCATGGTTCTCTTCGACGGGCGGGAGGAGCTCGATGTCCTCGAAGGCGGTCGACTGCGCGACGCGGATGCGCTCGCGCCGGACCAGCTCCAGGACGGCGAGGAAGGTGACGATGATCGCGACCCGGTCGAGCCCGGCGCACAGGCCGAAGAACGAGGCGCGGCCGTCGCGGCGCACCGCGCGGGCGACCAGGTCCATCTGCTCGTTCAGCGAGACCCGTTCGCGGACGATCGTCCGTTTCTCCGGCTTCGCGGCGCGCAGGGCGGCGGCGAGCGCGCCGGCCAGCTTCGCGGCGTCGATCCGGTAGCGCTGCACCAGCTCGGCGGTCGGGTCGCCCCCGTCGGCGCGCAGGTAGTAGGCCGACGCTTCAGCGGCCCGCGCCTTGAGGTCTTGGCCGACGTCGCGGAACTTCGAGTAAGCGATCAGCCGCTCGCGCAGCCGCGCTTCGATCGCCTCGGCCGACTCCTCGGGATCGCCGGCGAGCTCGATCGGGATCGGCGGCAGCAGCGCCTTGGACTTCAGGAAGACGAGCGTCGCCGCGACGACGAGGTAGTCGGCCGCCAGCTCGACGTCGATCGCCTCCATCGCCTGAATGTAGGCCAGGTACTGGTCGGCGACCAGCGCGAGCGGGACGGTCGCGATGTCGAGCTGGCGCTCTTTGACCAGGCTCAGGAGCAGGTCCAGCGGGCCGTCGAACACGTCGAAGGAGACACGCAAGGCGCGCTCGTCGACGGCCGAGCTCTCCGGCCCGGCGGTGGGGGCGGAGCTCAATTAAGCGCTCGTGTCTCCCACGGATTGTGCCGCGGTGACGGTCTCGGGCTCGAAGATCCCGCCGCCCTCCAGCTGGAGCCATTCGAGCCCCAGGTCGATCAGGCGCTTTTCGTTCACGTATTTGAGCGCTTTTTTGGCCGCCTTGATCTCGAACCAGCGCGCCTCGTCGACCTCGTGGTCGTGGTTGGCCGTGTCGCCCGCCAGGTAGCGCATCAGGTAGAAGTGGACGGACTTTTTGTGCTTGGTGCGGTTCAGGTAGAACCAGTACGAGATGTCGGAGAGCTTCGAAAGGATCTCCGCCCAGCAGCCGGTCTCCTCGCGAACTTCGCGCAGCGCGGCCTGCTCGTGGGTCTCTTTCGGCTCGACGTGACCCTTGGGGAGCGACCAAACGCGAGGCTCGCCCCTTCCGATCAGGAGGGCTTCCAAGACGTTCCCGTTCCGCCGGAGCACAAGCCCACCGGCGGAGACCTCGTATTTGATCCGCATCGCGATTCCCGAGAGACAGATCCAGCCCGATGTTCCGGGCCGGCTTTCTCTCAGTATAGCGCGCCGTCCCAAGAAGAACCCAGACCCGGCGGGCTCTTTCCGGTTAGGGAAGTTGGATGATGCGAGCCGGGATCCGGTACCAGATCAAGCCGGCGTTCAGGTCGATCGGGCCGGAGCCGGGATCGCCGACGGTGATCGCCGAGTTGCCGGTTCCGGAGCCGCCGGCCGCGGTCGGAAACACCGGCGCCGGCGAGGGAACGGCGACGTCCGGCGAGCGCAGCGGGCCGAAGCAGGTCGCGCAGCGGCGCGCTGCCGGGGCGGCGGCGTAGGCGAGGACTTCCGGTGCGACGACGGGGCGGAACGGCGCCGGACGGCGGTCCGGAATGCGGCGGCCGGGCTCTTCCCGAGCGGCGGCGGGGCGGTTCACGACGACGGCGACCAGCGCCGGCTGGACGGACGCTGCGGAGGCTCGCGCTGCGGCGGGCTGCTTGGACGTGGTGGGCACGGCGTCGCCGGCGCGGACGGTCACGCGCTTCGCGACGGCGGTGCGCGGCGTTGCGGCCGCGGCGGCTTCCGGCGCTGCTGCGGCGGCCGTTTCGACGAACGAGATGACGCGGGCAGCCGGACGGCGCGCGTGCGCGACCGGGCGCGCGGGGTGATGCGCGACGACGGTGCGGGCGATCACGACCGGGCGAGCCGCGGCGGGGCGTGTCGCAGCGGTCACGGGTGCGCCGGTTCCGGGGACGGCGAGGACGGCCGCGGCGACGACGGAAAAGGCGAGCGCCGTGAACGCGCCGAGCGCGCCGGCTCGAACCAGCGGCGCTCCGCCGGCGACCGGCCGGAGGAGGCGTTCGACGCGGATCGCTACGTGAGAGCGACGACCCCACAGACCCGGCGCGACGGCGTCGGTTCCGCGGGCGGTGGCAAGGCGCAGCAGGCAGGCTGCGTAGCGGCGCGCGCCGGTCTCGCCGGCAGCACGCTCGTCGCTGGCGAGCTCGCGCTCGAGGTCGAGCGCGCGCGAGAGCACCCACAGCCCGGGCATCCACCAGCCGGCCCGCAGGACGGCGCTCTGAAACGCCTTGGCCCAGTCATCGCGGCGAGCGAGGTGCGCGCACTCGTGCGCCAGCACGGCATCGTACTCGCGGGCGTCGACCCGATCGCGGAATCCTTCGGGAAGGACGACCGCCGGGTGGAGATAGCCGATCGCGGTCGGCGTCGAGACGGTCCGCGAGGTTCCGACGCGGGCGTGCCGGATCGCTACCGTGCCGATCGGGACGGCGTTGCGCTTGACCCGGCGCAGCCGCACGACGTCGCCTGCGAGCACCACCAGGAGTGCCGCGGCGATCAGCGCCGCGATCAGGACGGCGGGAGCCGCGGCCATCGCGACGGCGCTTGCGGCCGGTGAAGCGATCAGGCTACCGCCGGCGGGCGGCGCCGAGCGAAACGCGGCTGCGATGAACGCCAGCGGCCCGACGGCCGCGGCGAGGACGTATCCGATGGTCACGACGCGGTAGCGCACGGAGGCGCGCGCGAACGGGCGGGCGGCGATCAGCGCGCCGGCCGCAAGGGGGACGCTGGCGGCAAGCGCGGCGAGCCCGGAAAGCGCCGCGACCGAAGCGTTCAGGCTTCGGCCTCGAGGAGCGTGCGCAGGCGCCGCTCCTCCTCCGGGCTCAGCCGCTCGGAGTCGAGCAGGTTGAGCATCAGCGCGCGCGGCGAGCCGTTGAAGAACGTCGCCAGGACGTTCTCGACCACCGTTCGCCGCGCAGCGTCGCGCTCGACCCGGGGCTTGTAGACGTTGGCCTTTCCGCGCGTGGTGTGCTTCACGTAGCCCTTGCGCTCGAGGATCGTCAGCGTCGAGAGGACCGTCGTGTACGCGATCGGCCGGTCTTCGAGCCGCGCGTGGACGTCGGAGACCGTGGCATTGCCCAGGTCCCACAGGATATCCATGAGGCGGTATTCGGCCTCGGTAAGAGTCGGCGTCGGGCGCCTTGCCATGTCGCGGTAGTACGACGCCCACTCCGCATTCTCCGCGAGGTTGGGCCGATTTTCGTCAAGCCTTGGCACGGTCCGCCGCCAGCCACGCCGCGACCCGCCGTTCGAGCACGTCGAGCGGGAGCGAACCCGCGCCCAGGACGACCGCGTGAAAGTCGCGCAGGTCGAAGCGGCCGCCGAGCGCGCGCCGCGCGCGGTCGCGCAATTCGAGAATCTTCAGCTGACCGATCTTGTACGCAAGCGCCTGGCCGGGATCGGTGATGTAGCGGTCGATCTCGTTGACGACGTCGAGCTTCGTCTTCGCGGCGTTGTCGAGAAAGTACGCGATCGCGCGGTCGCGCGTCCAGCCGAACGCGTGAATCCCGGTGTCGACGACGAGCCGCACCGCGCGCCACATCTCGTAGCTCAGCGCGCCGAGCTTCGCCTTCGGATCGTCGTACAAGCCGAACGCGTCGCCGAGCGACTCCGCGTACAAGCCCCAACCTTCGGAATATCCGACGTAGTACGCGGCGCGCCGAAACTCCGGCAGCGTTCCGGTCTCGGCGGCGAGCGCGAACTGCAAGTGGTGTCCGGGAACCGACTCGTGCAGCGTCAGCACCGGCATCTCGTAGATCGGGCGCTGATCGGGACGGTACAAGTTGACGTTGTACATCCCGGCGCGCGTGCCGTCGAGCGCGCCCGGCTGATAGTACGCGGTCGTCGCGTCGGGTGCGATCGACGCCGGGATCGGGATGACGCCGTACGGCATCCGCGGCAGTACGCGAAAGAACCGCACCAGCTCGGGATCGATGCGCTTCGCGAGAGCGCGGTACGCCGTCAGCAGCTCGTCGGCGCTGCGGTGATAGTTCGCCGGGTCGGCGCGCATCGCGGCGAAGACGTCCGCCAGCGAGCCGGAGTAGCCGGTGCGCGGCGCGACGCGCTCCATCTCGGCGCGAATCCGCGCGACCTCGCGCAAACCGAGCTCGTGGATCGCGCGCGGCGCGAGCGTCGTCGTCGTGTTGACGCGCGCCAGGTAGGCGTAGAGCGCTTCACCGTTCGGAACGTGCGCGAGCCCGACGTCGGCCGGCGCCGCCGGCAGGTACGTCTCGACGAAGAACGCGCGCAGCCTGCGCATGGCCGGAAGCACGCCGTTCGCGATCGAGGCTCGCACGCGCTCGCGCAGCTTCGCGGCATCAGGCGATGCGATGGTGGTCGGAATGCGCGCGAACGGCGCGAAGAACGGATGTTGTTCCGGCGCGACCAGCTGGCGGTCGAGCTGCGCGGGGATCCGTTCCATCACCACGCGCGGCCACAGCATCCGGCGCGCCGCTGCTTCGCGCAATACGGCGATCGTCGCGTCGACCTTGCGCGGCCAGGCGTCGACGCGCGCCGCCCAGCGTTCGAAGTCGCGCAGCGTCGCGAACGGCAGCGAGTCGACGATCGAGACGTCGGTCTGCACGCCGGCGCGCTGGTTGAGCGCGAACAGGTACGCCCGCAGCTCGTAGCCTTGAATCGCGTCGCGCAGCCGTTCCGCGTAGAGGTCGAGGTTCGTGCGGCCGGTCTCGGAGAGCCGCGCGCGGTCGATCCGCGTCAGCCGCGCGAGAACGCCGTGCTGGTGCTCGGCCTCCGCGGCGGCGGCCGCCGCCGACGGGTCGTCCCAGCGCTCGTCGCCGGAGCGGTCGCCCTCGTACGTCGCGGCTTCCGGGTGGCGGTGGTGGTAGTCGCGCCAGTCCGCCGCGAGCAGCGCGTTCAGCTCGGCGTCGCCGCTCGCAGTGCCGCTTGCGCGGGCCGCCGTTGCGCTCGCTCCCTCCGAAAGTGCGAGCGCACCGCACGACAGCGACGCGCTCTTGAGCAAGTCGGCACGGTTCATCCCGCCGTCTTCCCGAGGTCCCGAGGCGCGCCTCCGTGGAAGAAAGAGCCGTGCACGTTCTCGCCTCGTCCGTCGCCCTCGTCGTGGCGCTGGCCGCCGCCACGCCGGCGCCGACGCCGTTCCCGCTCGGGACGCTCCAGCCGTTCGGTTCCTCGACGCCCGCGCCGCAAGTGTTCCCGAACATCGGACGCGTCCGCTCGGTGGCGCCGGCGTGCGCCGCGATGCGCGACCTGATCGTCCCCTCGTACGCCGCCGCGCAGCGTTCCGACGTCCGCTTCGCCGAAACGCGCAAGCGCTTGCCGAACTACGCCGAGCTCGTCGACAACCCGCTGCACGTCGAAGACGTGTACCGCCAGTCGGCGCTGGCGAAGCTCGACAATGACGCGACGAAGCTGCTCGAGGAAGCGCAGATCATCGCGAAGGCGCTCGGCGACCCGCGGCTCTCGGCGAAGTCGCAGGATCCCGACGTGCTCGCGGAGCGGACCGCGCTGCAGCAGCTCTACGAAGGGCAGATGATCCGCGCGAACTTGCTGAGCGAGTTCGTCATCCGCCAGCAAGCCGCGATCGCGAAGAACGGAATCGACACCTCCACCACCGCGTTCGGCGGCGCGCGCACCGCCGCGCGGCCGAGCGCGACCGATCAGCCGATCCCGGCGCTCACCGCGCCGCCCGGAATGCCGCTGCTGATGGGCAACGAGCTGAGCGACAAGCAAGTCATGAACCAGTGGAGCACGGAGATCGCCGCGGTGGTGTATCGCTACAAGAACGCCGCCGCAAAGACGTTTCTGCCGATCGCGAAGCGCTGCAGCAACTGACCGCCGCCTCGCGACGGGCGTGAACTACGCCGGTCGCCAGCGCAGGTCGGGCTGGCGCGCGGCGCGCGTTTCGTCGATCCGGCCGACGGCGGTGTTGATCGGCGTCTCGAGGACGCGCTCCGGATCGGTCTTCGCCGTCGCGACGATGTCGCGCAGCGCGGCGATGAACTCGTCGAGCGTCTCTTTCGACTCGGTCTCGGTCGGCTCGATCATCAGGCACTCGGGGACGATCAGCGGGAAGTAGACCGTCGGCGCATGGTAGCCGCGGTCGAGCAGCGCCTTGCCGATGTCGAGCGCGCGCACGCCGGTCTCACGCTTGAGCGTCTGCGCCGAGGCGACGAACTCGTGACGGTTGATCTCGTCGTACGGAACGTCGATCACGTCGCGGATCGAGGCGCGGATGTAGTTCGCGTTGAGCACCGCGAGCTTCGACACTTGCTCCAATCCGTCCGCGCCGTTGGCGTAGGTGTAGGCGAGCGCGCGAACCATGTGCGCGAAGTTCGACCAGAACGAGCGCATCGGGCCGATCGAGTCCGGCCGCTCGAAGTCGAGCGCGAACGAAAGGTCGGCGGTCTCGCGCCAGCCGCTCGCGTTCACGTCCTTGCCGTCCGCATCGAACGCGCGGACGACCGGCGTCGGCAAGAAGCGCACAAGGTGCTCGGCGACGCCGACCGGGCCCGCGCCCGCGCCGCCGCCGCCGTGCGGGATCGTGAACGTCTTGTGCAGGTTGAGGTGCATGAGGTCGAAGCCCATGTCGCCCGGGCGGGTATTCCCCATCAGCGCGTTCGCGTTCGCGCCATCGTAGTACATTAAGCCGCCGGCTTCGTGCACGACGTCGGAAACTTCGTGGATCCGCGGCTCGAACAGCCCCAGCGTGTTCGGGTTCGTCATCATGCAGACCGCGGTGTCGGGGCCGACGACCTTGCGCATCTCTTCGGGATCGACGCGGCCCTGCGCGTCGGACTTGAGCGAGAGAACCTTGAAGCCGACCATCGCCGCGGAAGCCGGATTCGTGCCGTGCGCGGTGTCGGGGACGATGACGACGTTGCGCTGCGGCTCGCCCTTCTGCTTGAAGTACGCCTTCGCGATCAGCAGCGCAGCCAGCTCGGCGTGCGCGCCGGCCGCGGGATTCAGCGAGAACGCCGCCATCCCGAAGAGCGAGCTGAGCGCGCGCTCGAGCTCCCACATGATCGCCAGCGCGCCCTGCGCGGCGTGATCGGGTGCGAACGGGTGGACGTCGCGCAGCGCCGGGAGGTTCGCCATCGCGTCGTTGATCCGCGGGTTGTACTTCATCGTGCACGACCCGAGCGGATAGAACGCGGTGTCGATCCCGAACGTCTTCTGCGAGAGCCGGGTGAAGTGCCGGACGACGTCGAGCTCGCTGTTGTCAGGAAGCGGAAGCTCGTCGCGCAGCGCGTCCTGCGGCAGCAGTTCCTCGAGCGCAGGGCCGGCGGGGAGATAGCAGTTCGCGCGACCGTCCTGGCCGGTCTCGAAGATCAGCGGGGTATCAAACGCGGGCAGCGGCACGGACCGGAATCTCCGAAAGCGCGGTGACGAGGCGGTCGACGTCGGCGCTCGAGGTGAGCTCCGTCGCCGTCATGAGGATGCAGTCCTCGAGCTCGGGATAGAATCGCGCCAGGTCGATCCCGCCCAAGATCTTCTTCTGCTCGAGCGCCTCGAGCACGTCGGCGGCACGGCCGGGGACGCGCACCACGACTTCGTTGAACGTCGGGCCGGTGAAGCGCGCGCCGAAGCCGTCGAGCTTCGTCACCTTTTCGCGCAGCTCGTTCGTGCGCGCGACGTTGAGGGCGGCGCAGTCGCGCAGGCCGGTCTTCCCCATCGCCGCGAGGTACACCGTCGCGC
Source organism: Candidatus Elarobacter sp. (assembly GCA_035939295.1). GTDB lineage: Bacteria > Vulcanimicrobiota > Vulcanimicrobiia > Vulcanimicrobiales > Vulcanimicrobiaceae > Vulcanimicrobium. Next base: position 35,261 of record DASZGA010000028.1, read on the forward strand.
ACAGCGCGCAGTGCGCCTGGTTGGTGCAGATGTTCGAGGTCGCTTTCTCGCGGCGAATGTGCTGCTCGCGCGCTTGCAGCGTCAGCACGTAGGCCGTTTTGCCGTTGATGTCGACCGACTTGCCGACGAGCCGGCCGGGGATGCGGCGCATGTGCTCGGTCGTCGCGGCGATGAAGCCGACGTGCGGTCCGCCGTACGCGATCGCGTTGCCGAACGACTGCGCTTCGCCGGCGCAGATGTCGGCGCCCCACGACGCGGGCGTCGCAAGCGCGGCAAGCGACATCGCTTCCGCGACGACGCCGATCAGCACGGTCTTCGTCGCTTTGATCTTCTGCGCGGCGCCGGCCGGCAGCGCGTCGATCGCGCCGAAGAAGTTCGGCGACTGCACGACGACCGCGGCGTAGCGCTGGTCGGCGAGCGCGGCGTCGAGCGAGGAGAGGTCGGTGCGTCCGTCGGCGCCGTACGGCAGCTCGTCGACGGTGAGGTCCAGCCCCTCGGCGTACGTGCGGAGCACCGCGCGGTAGTTCGGATGGACCGCGCTCGAGACGAGCACCGCTTTGCGGCCGGTGGCGTTGACCGCCATGATCACGGCTTCGGCGAGTGCGGTCGCGCCGTCGTAGACCGAGGCGTTGGCGATGTCGAGCCCGGTCAGCAGCGCGATGTAGGTCTGCCACTCGTAGATCGCCTGCAGGTAGCCCTGCGAGACCTCGGCCTGGTACGGCGTGTACGAGGTCAGGAACTCGCCGCGCATCGCGATCGCGCCGACGACCGGCGGAATGTAGTGGCGGTACGCGCCCGCGCCGAGGAACGAGGTGTACGCGCCGGCGGTCGTGCGCTCGGCGTGGCGGCGGAAGCGTTCGGCGATCTCGATCTCGCTGAGCCGAGGTGTGACCTCGACGGGGGCGCGCAGCGCGACGGCGTCGGGCACGCGGACGAGATCGTCCAGCGAGTCGACGCCGATCACGCGCAGCATCGCTTCTATGTCTCGAGCGGTATGCGGCGTGTACACGTGTTCTCCGGGATGGGCTAAGCGAACGGAGGTTAGACCCCGCGGGGCCCAGGTCCGTTTTCAGCCCGCCGCTGCGACCTTCGTCGCCGGCCGCCTACGACTCGGCGATCAGTTGCTCGTACTGCTCGGGCGTGAGGAGCTGGTCGACCTGGCTCGCGTCGGCGAGCTGGACCTTGTAGAACCAGCCCTCGCCGTACGGGTCGGTGTTGACGGCCGCGGGATTGTTCTCCAGGCCGTCGTTGACCCCGAGCACCTCACCGCCGACCGGCGAAAACAGATCGGAGACGGCCTTCACCGACTCGATGACGCCGGTGTTCCCGAACTGCGTGAGCGCCGCGCCTGCGCGCGGCAGCTCGACGTAGACGATGTCGCCGAGCGACGCCTGCGCGTAGTCGGTGATCCCGACCGTCGCGACGTCGCCGTCGACCTTCACCCATTCGTGTTCTTTGCTGTAGCGCAGCCCCGCCGGTACTCCGTTCGCCATCTCGGTGCTCATGGTAGTGTCCCGGACGCCGCAAGTCCTCCGCGCCGCTAGACCTTCTGACGCTTGTAGAACGGCAGCGCCACGACCGTCGCGGTGTGGCGCGCCCCGCGAATCTCGATCTCGAGCCGCGTCCCTTCGGCTGCGGCGGACGCCTCGACGAGCGCCGTGCCGATGCTCTTGCCGACGGTCGGCCCGAACGAACCGCTGCGCACCTCACCGGCGCGCGCGCCGTCCGCGAAGACGGGATAACCGGAACGCGCCGGAACGCGGCCGTCCATCGTGAACCCGACGATCCGCGCGTAGTCGCCGGCTTCTTTTTGCGCGAGCAGAGCATCGCGGCCGAGGAACTGCGGCTTGTCGAACTTGATCGCCCAGGACATGCCGGCTTGCAGCGGCGTGATCTCTTCGGTGAGCTCGTGGCCGTAGAGCGGCATCCCGGCTTCGAGCCGGAGCACGTCGCGCGCGCCGAGCCCGCACGGTTCCAAGCCGCGCTCGCGGTTCTCGGCGAGCAGCAGATCCCACACGCCCGTCGCTTCCGCCGACGGCAGGAACAGCTCGAACCCGTCCTCGCCGGTGTAACCGGTGCGCGCGATGAGGATCGGATCGCGCGTCCCGCGCACGCGCGTCTCGGTGCAGGCGTAGTATTTCAGCGACGCGAGGTCGGCTTCGACGTACGGCTGCAGCCACTCGACGGAACGCGGCCCTTGGATCGCGATCAGCGCGCGCTCGCCGTGCAGGTTCGTCAGCTCGACGCCGGGAGCCGCGTTCGCGCGGACGTGCGCCCACATCTTGTCGGCGTTGCCGGCGTTGACGACGAGCAGCCAGCGCTCGTCGTCGAGCCGGTAGAAGATCACGTCGTCGTGCGCGCCGCCGTGCTCGTTGGTGAAGATGTTGTAGCGCGCCTGGCCCGGCTTCATGTTTGCGACCTTGTTGACGGTCAATGCCTCCGCCCAGGCCCCGACCTCCGGCCCGCGCAGCTCGAACTGCGCCATGTGCGAGAGATCGAACAACCCCGCGCGCTTGCGCAC
>DASZGA010000029.1:0-2632 GCA_035939295.1 Candidatus Elarobacter sp.
CGGGCTTCACGCCCACGCCCTCCCAGTTGGTCATCGTGATCGGATTGCGCGCGCGCTGGCTCGGCACAAAGATCGAGAAGTGGTCGTCGATTCGGCGGTCCCCGCCCGGATTCGCTCCGCCGCCGGTCACCATACCGATCACCGTCCCGCGCTTGAGCGCCTGGAAATCGTACGCGCACTCTTCGCCGCCGGAGAACGTCTCGTTCGATGTGAGCACGTACACCGGCGCGGTGATGCGCGGCCCGGGGACCTCTTCGGTATACGTCGACTCCGCCACCGGCGGATTGCCGTCACCGCGCCCGACGAAATCGTTGACGTGCGTCTTGGGCGGTAGGAAGTGGCTCAACAGCCGTGCGATCGAGTCCGGCGAACCGCCGTGATTCCGCCGTAAATCGAGGATGATGCTATCCGAGTACGCGACGGCGTTCGCGGCCCCGTCGAAGACGGTGTTCAACTCGGGGCCGGCCTCAGGAAAGCCGCGAACGTCGATGTACCCGATGTTGCCCGGGAAGTGTGCGACGCGGGCGAGTCCGTAGCCGTTCTGCCGCATGAACTGCGCGAAGGCTGCGCGCCGCTCGGGGCTCGGCGTCGCGCCCTCGGCGGGTTCGGGCGGGTTCACCTGCTCGGAGTACTCGACCCGCACGTGCTTGTCGTGCAGGACGCCGGCGATGTCCGAGGTGATCTTTTTCGCCAAATCGCCGGTTCGGAGCCCGTCGTACGCTCCCGCCGCGGCGTTGCGGCGCAGCAACTGCGCGGCTTGGCTAGCCCGCGAGGGGTACACGTACGTGCTCTCTAGCCTGGCGCCGGCACCCAGCGCGACCGCGCGCGCCGGATCGTCCCCGGCGCCCGAAGCGGCCGTGGCGGTCCCAAGCAGCGCCAGGACTCCGGCAACAATCGCAAAGCGTCTCATAAAGCGAGTATAGCGGGGCATCCGCTTCGCTTCACACTGATCTTAGAAGGATAAGAGATGGTTTTCGGCGTTTTCCGCAGCCATGGACGAGATCGACCGCACTATCCTCCGCCTGCTGCGGGACGATGCGCGCATCAGCTTCCGCGACCTCGGCGAGGCGGTGGGGTTGAGCGCGAACGCGGTGGCCGAACGCTTCCGGCGTTTGGTCGGCTCCGGCACGATCCGCCGGTTCCGCGCCGAGATCGACCCCAGCGCGACCGGCGCGCGCCTCGCGGCGTTCGTAGACCTCCGGCTTGCGAACGGAACCGCGGCCGATACGTTCGAGAAGGTACTGCGGGGGATGCCGGGCGTCGTTTCGGCCTCGCTGACCACCGGGAACTTCGACTATACGCTGCGCGTCGCCGTGGCCGACGAACCGCAGCTCGTCGAGCTCATCGAACGCCTGCGGGCGCAGGGCGCGGCGGAAACGCATAGCCGGATCATTCTGCGCGAGACGGTGCTCGGCTGAGGCGCAGCTGCCACAGCCAGGCGGTGCCGAGCGCGAACTCCACGATCACGCAGATCAGCGCGATCCGGGGGCCGAGTCCTTTGCTCTGCGCGTCGAAATAGTTCACGACCGGTGCGGTGATGATCGGCGCGATGACTTGCGGGATCGCGACGGCGAGGTTCCACACTCCCATTGCCGATGCGAGTGCGGCGCGCGGCAGGACGGCGTACGCGATCGCCCAGTCCGCGGTGAAGAACGCGCCCCACGCCGCGCCCGAGCAGATCGCGCACACCACCGCGACCGGGACGGTCGGCGCGAAGGCGAACGCGCCGACAGCGATCGCGATCGCCAGACACGCGATGCTGATGACGACGCGCTTGTCGAGGCGGTCGGCCGGCCTTCCCGCGACCGCGGCGCCGGCGATCCCGGCGACCGTGAACGCGAGGAAGAGAATCCCCGTCGTCGTGCGCGCGTCCTTGACGCCCAGCGACTCTTGCACGAAGAAGAACAAGTAGAAGAAGAGCGTGTAGAAGCCGATGTGGATGAACGCGCGCGAAAGCACGACGATCCGCATGTTGCGGTCGATCTGAAGCGGCTCGGCGGCGGCGCGCGAACGCGGGAGCCGCGCAACGTACGAGTCGGTCACCCACCAGCTGCCGACCAGGCAGATCGCGAGCGCGACACCGAGCGCCGCGCCGTGCAGAAGAATCGTCAACAGCAGTCCGACGACGCTGCCGCTGAACTGGTGCACGCTCATCACCGACGAGGCGCGGCCGACGCGCTCAGGCTCGACGTAGTCGCCGACGATCCCTTGATACGGCCCGCCTGCAGTGTTCATCCCAAGCTGCAGCACCGCGAACGTGAGCCACAGCAGCGCGAGCGACGGCACCACCGGGAGCAACACGATCGCCGGGGTCGCGACCAGGACGCCGGTGCGGTAGAAAACCCGGCGGTCGCCGACGACCGCGCGGCGGCGATCGGAGCGGATTCCGGCGACGATCTGAACCACGATCGCGATCAGCGCGCCGGAAGCGACGAAGATCGAAACCACGTTGACGGCATGCGGGGCGAGCGCGGAGACGCGGTCCTGGATCACGACGCCGAGGATCGACGTCCAGATCACCTGGATCCCGAACCAGAACGCGCCTAAGCGAAATGCGTGCACGCGTACGTGTACTCCGCGAGCGTGTCGACGTCGTAGCACAGGCCGGGATCGCAGCCGCGCAGCGCGCCGA
>DASZGA010000030.1:0-3215 GCA_035939295.1 Candidatus Elarobacter sp.
GCAGCATCGGCTACTTCAACGAGGTGGTGAAGCGCGAGCCGCGCAGCGCGCTGGGCTACGCGGGGCTGGCCGACGCGTACACCGAGCTGCACGACTACCAATGCGACGAGCGCCCGTGCCCACCGATCGCGGCCGCCGCGACGCGCTATGCCCGCGAAGCCGTTGCGCGCGAGCCGGCTTCCGCGGCGGCGCACACCTCGCTTGCGATGACGACGCGGCTCTTCGGTCACGACGACGCGCTCGCCGACGCCGAGTTCCGCCGCGCCATCGGGCTCGATCCGAGCGACGCGCTGGCGCACGAATGGTACGGGAACTTGCTGCTCTCCCGCGGCGAGACGCGGCGCGCGCGGCTCGAATTGGAACGCGCGGTATCGCTGCAGCCTGTGGCGACCGCAACGTACGGCTGGCTCGCGCGCGCGGCGTACTACGACCGCCGCTTTGCCGATGCGATCGCCTACGCGCACGAAGCGCTCGCGCTCGATCCGCACCGCGTCGAATCGCGCGTCGTGCTCGGGCTCGCGCTCGAACAAAGCGGCGATGCAGTTCACGCGGTCGACACGTTTCGCACGCTGAAGCAACTCGGCGGCGAACCGCAGGATGCCGACGTGCTCATTGCGGGCGTGGGTGCGCGTTCGCACGACGCGCGGTCGATCGCCTCATTGCAGCGCACCGTCGCGCAGGACGGGCCGAACCGCTACGCGGCGCGCGATCTCGCGCTCGGCCTCGTCGCGGCGGGCGACTACGAGCGCGCGTTGGCGGCGATGCGTCCGCTCCGCTTCCGCACCTCGACCGACCGCGCGTTCTTCGCGCTCGACCCGCGCTTGGACGCCGTCCGCAACGACCCGCGCTTCCGAGCCTGGACGACCATGTAGCCGACGACCGCGCTACAGTCCGCGCAGCGCGCCGACGACGGCCGCGCCGGTCGCACGGATCACGACGGCGACCGCGATCGCGGTTGACACGGCGGCTGCGAGCAGCAATCCGCCCAGATATGCCCATGGTATCGTCAGCGCGGAGGGTGGCGGATCGAAGACGCCGGTCAGCACGACGACGAGGATCTGTGCGATCCCGAAGCCCAGCGCGATTCCGAAGATCGCGCCGGGAACGACGATCGCAGCGGCTTCACCGGCGAGGAACGCGCGGAGCTGTCCGCTCTTCGCGCCGAGCGCCGAGAGGACCGCGAACGTTCGCAGACGTTCCGAGAAGCCCAGGACCAGCATCAGCCCGGTGCTCGCCGCTACGAAGACGACCGCAAAGAACAGCTCGACCGCCGTGAGCGCGCGCAGGTCGACCGCGGTTAGACTCGAGCCGACCTGGCGCTGCGTCTGCACGATGTCGGTCACCGTCGCGCCGGGCAGTGACACGGCGATTCGCCGTGCCGCCGCGGCAACCGGCGCGATCGCGGCTGGGCGCGTGTGCAGCAGGACGATCTCGGCGGCGTTGCTTCCCGTCGCTCGCGCGACGTAGCTCGCGTTCGCGACCAGGAACGAGTCCTTCGGCGCGGTCGGAAACTCGCGCGTAACGCCGGCGAAGATGAATCGGACCGGCGCGTACTGATGCGTGCGCGCGTTCTGCAGCCGCAACGTCAACGGGTCGCCGAGATGCAGCTGATACGTCTGCACGGTCTCTTCGGAGACGAGGACGCCGTCCGGCGTGCGCGCGAGCGCGTCCAGCGTCGCGCGAGCGTTGTTGCCGAAGAAGGCGTCGGACATCGGCGTCGCGCTCGCGATCGTGCGCGGGTTGATGCCGTACAGATCCTGCAGGTCGTTGCCCACGAAGGCGTAGCGGTGCTGCATCGGCTCGGCAGCGATCGCGCCGGGGATCGCGCGAAAGCGCGCCAGCTCGCGCGACGGCGGCGCGGCGGCCGTTCCGGTGATCGTCACGTCGGCGCCGTTCGTCAGCTCCGCGTCGACGCGCGACTGCGCGGCGTAGGTCGCGTTGAACACCGCCGTCGACACGCCGAACGCGAACGCGAGCCCCGCCAGCAGCATCCCGCGTGTGACCAGCCGCTGCTGCCGGCCGAGCGTCGCCGCGACCGCATCGGCCAAACGGCCGGCGATCGTCGCGAGCGCGGTGCGCAGCGCGGGACGCCCGCGCACCAGCATGAGCCGCCACAACCGCGCGACGAACAGAGCGGCTCCGATCCACAGCAGCAGCGGCGCGAGAAACGCTTCGTAGTGCACGCTCGCCTGCGGGACGCCCTCCGGCGCAAGCACGACCTGATAGCCGGTGCTCGCCGTCTGCCAAAACGCGATCGCCGCGAGAACGAGCAGCACGATATCGGCGTAGAGCCGTTCCCACAGCGGCGCTCCGGGGCGGCCGATCGTCTGCCGCGCCTCGGCGACCGTCGTCGTCCGCGACGCGATCCACGCCGGAATCAGCACGGCGGCAAGCGCGAGCAGCACGCCGGTCAACGCCGCCACCGCGAGCCAGACGCGATATGCCGACGCGTGCACCGGATCGAGCGCGATCGCGAGCGCGACGCCGGCGATCGTCCCGCCGAGCGCGACGACGACGGCCTCGACGGCGGCGAACGCCAACACTTGTCCGGTCGCCGCGCCGCGCACGCGCAAGAGCGCCTGCTCGCGCGCCCGCCGCGCCGCGCCCGAGGAGGCGACGGCGAACGTCAATAGCGCGGCGAGCAGCACGCCGGGCATACCGAGGAACAGAAACAGCACGCGCGCGTACAGCGAGTCGGCGTTCGCGCCGAGCAGCTTCGCGGCGAGGTTGTCGCCGACGATCGCGCTCCCCGCGATCCGCGCCTCGACGTTGTGCGCTCTGCCCGTCACGACGTTGTACGCGGCGAGCGGATCGGACGGCAAGCCCTCGTGCGCGATCCGCACGTGGAACTGCTCGCGCGTCGAATCGGGGCGCACGACACGCTGCCGGTCGAACAGGAAGTGCCATGTCGATTCGGGGACGAGCACGACGTTGTCCGGCGGCGCCTGCGGGGCAGCGCCCGGCGGCAAGCCGATCGCCTGGAAGAACGAGTCGATGTCGGGCATCGCGACGATCCCGTCGACGCGCAGCCGCGCCGGCGGCAAACCGACCCGCTTCACCGTGATCGTATCGCCGACCGTCGCGTGCAAATTCGCCGCCGTCTGCTGAAAAAGCAGCACGCCGCCGTGCGCGCCGATGTTCCAGCGCACCTCGGCCGGAAACGCGTCGAAGTAGCCGTCCTGCAGCCCGACGACTTTGCCGGGTCCGGTCGTCTG
>DASZGA010000031.1:0-3856 GCA_035939295.1 Candidatus Elarobacter sp.
ACGTGTTAGGGAGGCGGTCGACTTTCCCGTCTCCAACCTCCCGCGTGGGAGCGTACGGGTCTGGTGGCTCGCCCGGTCTTCAAAACCGGTGAGGCCGTCGTAAGGCGGCTGGTCGGTTCGATTCCGACACGTTCCCGCCACGCGCGCTAACGCGCGGGTTCGTCTTCTCCGCGGATCGTCTCGATCGAATCCGTGCCGTGCTCGGTCGTGGCGGCGTCGCTTCGGCGGCGCGGGCCTTTGCGGCGGTCTTCGGGGAGCGCGCCGGCGAGCATCGCCAAGAACGGCTTGTTGAACAGCTTACGACGGTCTTCGCCGCGGCGGCGTTCTTCCACGGGGTGTTCTTCGGCCTTCACCTTCGTATCGTTCCGCGTTGCGCGTCACACTCTCTGAGGCGTTGGTCCCTACCTAATCGGTGATTACGGCTCCGCGTTGCGCCGCACTCGCCAGATCTGCTCCGCCGGCCACTGCCGGGCCCAGTCGTACGTCACGTAGGAGCCGTATGTCGTCTGCGCGCCCGGCGGCGGGCGCAACTCGATGAGGTCCTCCACCGTGAAGCCGTTCCGGCGGAAGAGCCGGATCCACTCGCCGTACGGCCACGGAGAAGCAGACCGACTCGCCGTCGTCGGCGCAGCGGTGCTCGAAGTAGTTCGCGATCAGCCGCTCGGATACGGAGTTCGCCGTCTCGTCCCAGGCGATGAAATGCAGCGGCGTCTCCGCACTGAACGCGAGCAGCCCGCCGGGCCGCAGCAGCCGCGCCGCTTCAGGGACCGTGCGCTCGGGATCGCAGAACGTCATCGCGCCGTAATCGCAGAACACCACGTCGAACGACGCGTCGGGAAGCGGGACCGCTTCGGCGCTCGCGTGCACGAGCGGAAACTCCACGCCGGCTTCCGCCATCGCGCGGCGCGCGTGCTCGAGCTGACGCGACGAGTTGTCCAATCCGACGCAGCGCGCGCCGAGCCGCGTCAGCGCGATCGACCATTGAGCGCCGCCGCAACCGAGCTCGAGGACGTCTTTGCCGCGCACGTCGCCGAGCACGTGCAGCTCCGCCTCCGGGATCGACCACGCGCCCCAGGCGAGCGGGCTCCGCCGGAGCTGCTCGCCGTGGCTCGCTTGGTAGTCGTCGGCTTCGGCGTCCCAGTGCGCGCGGTTCTTGCGCGCGTGGTCGCTCAGTTCCAGGGCGTTACGCGCGCTCGCGCTGCGGCGCGCGGACCGAGAGCCGCTGCAGCATCTGCGGCGTCGGCACCTTGATGTCGCGCGCGAGCTTCAGCCACGCCAGCACTTTGATCGTCCACCAGGTCGCGTCGATCTCGAACCAGCGCAGCCCGTGGCGCGCGCTGAACGGGAACGCGTGGTGGTTGTTGTGCCAGCCTTCGCCCCACGCAAGGAGCGCGACCCACCAGTTGTTCATCGACTTGTCGCCGGTGCGGAAACTCTGGTAGCCGCTGTAGTGCGCCGCGCTGTTGACCAGCCACGTGATGTGATACGTGATCACAACGCGCACGAAGAGACCCCAGATCAGCCACGACCAGCCGCCGACGAGGAACAGCACGATCCCGAGCCCGATCGTCCACCAGATGCTGCTCGCTTCCATGAAGCGGTAGAACGGGTCTTCGACGAGGTCCGGCGCCAACCGGTGCTGTTCCTCGACCGAGAGCATCGACTCGTTACGCTTGTAGAGCCACTCCATGTGCGCCCACAGCACGCCCTTGTGGATGTCGTGCGGGTCGCCTTCCTTGTCGGTGTGCGCGTGGTGCGCGCGATGCGTCGAGATCCAGTCGATCGGACCGCCTTGCATCGCCAGCACGCCGAGGATCGTCGCCGCGTACTCGAGCGGCTTCCAGAGCCGCAAGCTGCGATGGGTCAGCACGCGATGATAGCCGAGGCAGATTCCCCAGTTGCCCGTCGTGTAGTACAGCACGACGAGCACGACGAGCGCGCTCCAGTGAAACGTCCCTGGAATGAAGGCGCACAACGCCCCTAAGTGAATGACGGTAAGCCCGATCAGATTGACCAAGGCGGGGGTCCGCCGCTTGGCGGTAGCGCTTTGCATGACCGTGGGAGGTGCGCCCTTTGTGGGCCGACTCCTGGCGGCCCGACCGTAGGGTCAGGTTAAGGATTCAGTTTGGCGTCGAGCGTGATCTCGACTGCGCGGAGCGCTCGGCTGATCGGACACTGCGCCTTCGCGCCGGCCGCGATCTGCTGGAACTGCTGGGGATCCATCCCCGGAGCGCTCACGGTCGTCGTCAGCTCGATCAGGGGGATGTCGAACCCCTCGCCGTCACGGCGGAGGTGGACCCGCGCCGTCGTATCGACAGCCGCGGGCGGGTGCCCGGCACGGGTGAGCCCGAGGGTCAGCGCCATCGTGAAGCAGGCGGCGTGCGAGGCGGCCAGCAGCTCCTCGGGGTTCGTCCCCTTCTCGTTGCTGAAGCGGGTGTTGAACGAGTAGTTCCCCGAGACGGTCCCGCTCTCGGTGTCGATCTTCCCCTTGCCGCGGGCGATGTCGCCCTCCCAGTGGACCGCTGCGGTGCGCGCGATGTCGTCCGGTATGTTCATGCGCGCCAAGACGCGGAGGCGCGTCCGGCGGTTGCGCGGTAGTGGCGTTTCGGTGATCGACGTTCACACCCACTTGCACCCGCCGCGGCTGTTCGCCGCGATCCGGCGCTGGTTCGCTGAGCGCAGCCCCTGGGTGCTCGACCAGAACCCGACCGAACCGCACGAGGTCGCGCGCGTCCTGCGCGAGCACGGCGTCGAGAAGTTCGCGTTCTTCTCGTACGCGCACAAGACCGGAATGGCGCGCGAGCTGAACGAGTGGCTCAACGCGACCGCGCGCGAGCTCGGTCCCGGCGCGATCCCGCTCGCGACCGTCCACCTCGACGATCCCGATCCGGCCGGCGACATGCGCGCCGCACTGCGCGGCGGCTGCGCGGGACTCAAGGTGCACGAGAACGTGCAGAAGCTCCCGCTCGACGATCCGCGCTTCGGCCCCGTTCTCGACGCGGTCGTCGAGCACGACGGGTTCGTGCTCGTGCACGTCGGCGCGATCCCGTGGTCTTCGGAAACGAACGACGGACCGGCGCGCATCGCGAAGGTGATGGAACGGCATCCGGCCTTGCGCGTCGTCGTCGCGCACTTCGGCGTTCCCGATCAGCTGCGCTACCTCGAGCAAATGCAGAGCAACCCGCGGCTCTTCCTCGACACGACAATGGCGTTTGCGCACGATTCGCCGATGCGCGCCGGCGTCACGCGCGCCGACGTCGAGCGCGGGGCGCACCAGATCGTGCTCGGCACCGACTGGCCGAACATCCCGCACGCCTACGACGGCGAGGTGAAAGCGCTCCGCGCGCTCGGCCTCGACGAGGCCACCTTCCGCGCGATCACCTCGGAGAACGCGCGCCGGCTCGCGCCCGCCTTCGCGTAGCGCGCGCTACGCGCGCAGCTCGCGGCGCATCGTGCAGAACGACGTCACCATCGCGGGATCGAACTGCGTGCCGCTGCAGCGTTCCAGCTCGCGGAGGGCGTCGGCTTCGGCGATCGCGCGGTGATACGGGCGGTCGAGCGTCATCGCCGAGTACGCGTCGATCACGCTGACCGCGCGCGCCATCGGGTCGAGCGCCGGACCGGGTATTCCGTTCGGGTAGCCGTGGCCGTCCCAGCGCTCGTGGTGCTCGCCCACGATCCGCGCGACGTCGGCGTACTCCGGATATTCTGAAAGGATCGCGCGGCCGTAGGCGGCGTGGCGCTGCATCGTGCGGTACTCGTGCGGTTCCAGCTTCGCCGGCTTGAGCAGGATCGCTTCGGGGATCAGCATCTTTCCGATGTCGTGCAGCAGCGCCGCGCGGACGAAGATCTCGTG
>DASZGA010000032.1:0-1844 GCA_035939295.1 Candidatus Elarobacter sp.
GTCGTCGATCGCGAGCACGTCGCCGGCGGCTGCGGGGAAATGGTACAGCTTGTGCAGCTCCAGCAGCCGCGCCAGCTCGCCGATCGGCGCCGAATGGTCGTCGACGCGCAAGTCGACGTAGCGGTCGTTGAAGCCGCCGTAACCGCCGCCCGGCTTGACGACGATCAGCGCCGCGCTCTGCTGGCCGCGCTTGTCGCCGCCTTCGCGCTGCCCCGCCGCGAGCGCCGCGACGAGCCGGTCGGCCAGCGTTCCGCGGGCCGCCGTGAACGTCGCCGCCATCGCCTCGACGACGGACGGTCCCGCGAGGCAATTCCCCTGCGCGGCGAAGCCGTCGCGAGCGATCCCGCCCGCCCAGTCGATGCAGCGCGCGCCGGTATAGGTCGCGCTGCGGCCGCCGGCGGCGAGAATCCCGAATTGGCGGTCCTCGGCGTTCTCATCGCCGGCGATCAGGGTCTGCGCGATCTGTTCCGGCGGTTCACCGGCTCGCAGCAGCTCCAGCGCCCGCGGTCCAAAGGTCGTATTCGCCCACGCCTGCGTCGCAATTGCCCCGGCACCGCTTTCGACCCAGGGAACCACGGCGCCGACGGCGAGAAACTTCGATTGCACGGCGATTCCGATCTCGCGTTCGGCGGGATCGGTCGCAACGATCGAAAACGTCGAGAGCACGACCGGTCCGTTCTCAACCGGACCTCCTGCCTCTTTCCGCGAGGACCACTATGGCGGCCAGCTATCAGGTCTACGTCAGCTTCTCCGGCGAGTCGGGGCAAGAGATCCAAAACGTCGGCGCTCTTTCGTCGAGTGGCGAGTATTTGGGCGAAGTCCTCGGCAGCAACGAGGAGGGCCCGTACGACGAGCTGCGCGGCCTTGCGGTCGATTCCGACGGCCGGCTCTACGTCGCGAACGCGTACAAGACCGGCTCGGCGGTCGACGTCTTCTCGGCGACGATCAACGGCGACGGGTTCAGCCGCGACTTTCTCGGCACGCTGATCACACCGAAGTCGACGAAAGCGCTGCTGCATCCGTACGGCGTCGCATTCGACGGAAAGAATTTGTTCGTCTCCAGTCAAGACACCAACGTCGTCTCGTCGTACGCGGTCTCCGGAAAGAAGATGCCGAAGGCGAAGACGCAGCCGGTCGCACCGTACCTGTTGAAACTCAACAAGAAGGGCGGCTACTACGACGGCACCTTCGTCGCGTCGGCGGAGCCGGTGAAGATCGGAAAAAAGACGCCGCCCGCCGTCGACCCAAGCAAAGGTGGTCTCTCGATGTCGGGCTTCGACCCGACGACGGTCGCGCACGAGCCGCCCGCCGTCGAAGCCGCCGACGAAACGCTCGCGGCGAAGAGCCAAGCGCGTCATTCGGTGCGGGGGATCGCCTTCGCCGGAAAACGCTTGTACGTCGCGGACGAAGCGAAGAACCGCGTCGGGATCTACGGGCACAAGAGCGGCACGTTCCACGGCTGGATCGACACCACGGCCGACACGTGCGCGAACCCGAACAAGCTCGATTCGCCGGTCGGGATCGCGGTGAACCCTGCCAGCGGATCGGTCTACATCGGAAGCCCGAGGAACGAAGCGATCTTCGCGTACGATCCGAGCACGAGCGAGCTGAGCCTCGTGATCAGCTCCGCGACGAGCTCGACCATGGGTCATCTGCCGAGTCCCGCCGACGCGCTGCAAGATCTCTCGGGGCTGTCGTTCACACCGGACGGCAGCACGCTGATCTTCGGCAGCCGCAAACAGTCGCAGCTCTATCAGCTCAACTTGTCCACCGGCGAGCTGGCGAATTTCGGCGCGCCGCTCAACGACGCGCCGGAGTGCGTGCTGGTCGTCAGTCTGTAACCG
>DASZGA010000033.1:0-2103 GCA_035939295.1 Candidatus Elarobacter sp.
GTTGCGGCGGTCGCGGTGGTACGTGCCGTAGTCGTCGAACAGCGAGCTTTCGGAAGCCATCCCGGTTACCTCACGCCGATGAACTTGTGCGTCTGCAGCGAGAGCCGTAGCCGCCCCGGATCGCGTTTCGCCGCTTCGACGGCCAGCGCGACGTTGGACGGCTTGTTGCCTTCCGGCTGCAAGAACATCGGCGTGCTCTCCGGGAACCCGGCGATCCATTCCTCCGGGACGCGCCCGTCGACGATCAGCTTCGCCTCGTTCGCCCGGCGGGCCATCTCCGGGGCGAGCCGCTCCTTCGGCGAGACGGTGAGCCAGACGTCGTCCGGGAGCTCGGTCGGGAGCGTCCCGTTCGATTCGATGTGAACGCGCCGGCCGTCGGCGCGCAGCGCGTCGATCAGCGCGCGCGACTCGCGTTGCGCCAGCGGTTCGCCGCCGGTGAGGATCACCATCGGGCACTCGCCGCCCTCGGCGCGCACCCGCGACACGACGTCCTCGACCGAAGCGAAGAACTTCAGCGAGTAGTCGGTGTCGCAGAACGAGCAGCTGAGGTTACAGCCGGCGAGGCGGACGAAGACCGCGGGTGTCCCGGTCCACGTCCCCTCGCCTTGCACGCTGTAGAAGATCTCAGCCAGTTGAAGCAATGCGTCCTTTGCTAGCGGGCTTTGGCCTGCCGGCGGGCGGTGAGCACCTGCACGGTGACGGTCGAGTTCGCCGGGATCGTCACGTTTTGCTTCGCGTTCTTGGCATAGATGTAGCCGCCGGCCGCGCCGAGCAGCCCGCCCATGTTCGTGCCGACCCGCTTGCCGATGATGTTCCCGAGGATCATCCCGGCGACGGCGCCGCCCGCTTCGTTGAGGGCGTTGCTCTTGGTGTTCACCTGCGCTCCGACGACGCGTCCGTCGAGCACGTAGGTGTTGCCGCTGCGCGTGTTGAGCTTGTCCATGCAGATCTGAAGCTTCGCGTTCCGGCCTTGGCTGGCCGACTGAACGTCGCAGACGTGGCCGTACATGGTAGCGCCCGTGATGTTGTTGTCGAGTGAGTGGACGTTCGTGACGACGACTTGCTGCCCGATGACGGCGCTCTTCGAGTCGATGTTCGACGACATCGTCCCGACCAGGTCGGTCCCTGGGGAAACTTGAGCGGAGGCGGCGAGCGGCACGAAGGCCAGCGCCGCGGCGGCGAGCAGGGTCGGGAGTCTGCGGATCATGGAAAGAGTGCTCCTATCGGTGGTTTCTTGGGGCCCTCCGTACGCTTACCCGATCCGGGCCTGTGTTAGAGGGTCGTCCTTCTTGAGAACGACGCAGGCCTTCCGAGTCTCCCACAAGGTAAGCTCGGTAAGGTTAGGGAGCTCATGGACAAGCCGCCCCCAGACCCAAACGACGATCCGCTCGGCAGTCGGGTTCTCGATCAGCTCGTTGAGCGAGCGGTGGTCGAGCTCGTTGATCACCGCCGCCTTGACGACCCGCGAGACGACCTCGAAGTCCTCGATCATCCCGGCCGCCGGGCCGTTCACCTGAAGCGGTCCGTCGAGAGCGACGTCGAGCCGGTACGAGTGGCCGTGGAGCCGGGAGCACTTGCCGGGATGGTTCGGAAGCACGTGCGCGGCCTCGAACGTGAAGGACTTGCGGATTTGCACAGCCCAGGGATTTCGCCGTGAGGACCAACCGCTCCCGACTCGTCGTCCAGGTGCTGAGCGCGCAGGTCGCGCCGCCGCTGCTCTCGTCCGGGCTCTACGACGTCGGCGCCGAGGGCGTCCCGCGGATCCTGCCGAGCGTCGGCGGGATCACGCTCAACGTGCGCGTCGGCGACTCCGCGTTCGCGGTCGAGGCCGATCATGTCGAGCCGGCCGTGAGCGCACGCCACTCCGATGACAAAGTGAACGCGGCGTTTTGCATCCTTGCGTGCATCGGCAACGTCGCAACGGTCGCGAGCGGTGAGGCGAAAGGCGAACGCGGCGTGGTGACCGGGAAACACGGCGGAATCGAGCACGTGATGATCGACTTTCCGCCCGAGGTGATGGAGCGAATGCAGCTCGGCGATGCGATCCGCGTGCGCGCGGTCGGCGTCGGTCTCGAGCTCGAAAACGCCGGCGACGTGAAGCTG
>DASZGA010000034.1:0-4216 GCA_035939295.1 Candidatus Elarobacter sp.
CACCAAAGACATCGCCGACAACCTCAAGAAGTCGGGCTCCTTCATCCCGGGGATCAGGCCGGGCCAGCCGACGATCGACTATATCAACAAGATCCTGGTCCGCATCACGACCGCCGCCGCCATCTACCTCGGCCTGCTGGCCGTGCTGCCCTCGCTGCAGCGCGACGTCGGCGTGACCTCGCTCTACATCGGCTCGACCTCGCTGCTGATCGTCGTCGGCGTCGCCCTCGACTCGATCACCCAGATCGAAGCGCGTCTCGCCATGCGCGACTACCGCGGGTTCATCAACAGGTGAACATCATCTTCCTCGGCCCTCCTGGTGCCGGCAAAGGTACGCAGGCCAAGGTGCTTGAGGAGCGCTTCGGGTATCGCCAGCTCTCGACCGGCGATATCCTGCGGCGTCATCGTGCGGAGAAGACGCCGCTCGGGCAAGAAGCGCAAGGTTACATGGACCGCGGCGAGCTCGTGCCGGACGATCTGATCATTCGCATGGTCGAAGACGAGCTCGCATCGCAGCCCGGCGAGGTGATCTTCGACGGGTTCCCGCGCACGGTGGCGCAGGCTGAGGCGCTCGACGCGCTGCTGCGCCGCACGCAGCGGCCGGCGGTCGCAATCTCGTTCGACGTCGACAACGACGTGCTCACCGAACGGCTCACCGGGCGCTGGACGCACGCGCCGTCGGGCCGCACCTATCACGTGGAGCACAACCCGCCGAAGACGGCGGGGATCGACGACGTCACCGGCGAGCCGCTGATTCAGCGGCCCGACGACAAAGAAGAGACGATCCGGACTCGCCTCGCCGAGTACGATGCGAAGACCGCGCCGCTGATCGGCTACTACGGAGAGAGCCCGGAAACGTCGCTGCTGCACGTCGACGCGCTGGCACCGATCGAGACGGTGAGCGAGCAGCTCGTGAAGCTGGTGCGCAACGGCCGCAACGGCAGGCAGGGCGCGGCGTGATCAGCATCAAGTCGGCGCGCGAGATCGAGATCATGCGGCGCAGCGGGAAGATCACCTCGAAGACGCTCGAGCGCCTGATGGCGGCCGTTCGTCCGGGGATCACCACCGGCGAGCTCGACCGCATCGCCGACGAGTCGATCCGCTCGATGGGCGGCGTCCCGACCTTCATCGGCTACAACGGCTACCCGTCGGCGATCTGCGCGTCGGTGAACGACGAGGTCGTCCACGGGATGCCGGGCCCGCGCGTGCTGGAGGAGGGCGACCTGCTCTCGCTCGACATCGGAACGACGCTCGACGGCTACGTCTCGGACTCCGCGGTCACCGTGCCGGTCGGGAACGTCGGCGAAGCGGCGAAGCGGTTGATGCGCGTCACCCAAGAGTGCCTGATGCTCGGGATCGCGCAGATGCAGGCCGGCAACCATCTCGGCGATATCGGGTTCGCAGTCCAGCGGCACGCCGAGTCGCACGGGTACGGCGTCGTGCGCGCTTTGGTCGGTCACGGGATCGGCCGCAAGATGCACGAGGACCCGCAGGTCCCCAACTACGGCGAGCCCGGGCAAGGGCCGCTCCTCCGCAAAGGCTTGTGCCTGGCGATCGAGCCGATGATCACCGAGGGGACCTGGGAGGTCGAAACCCTCGACGACGGCTGGACGGTCGTAACCGAGGATGGTAAACTAGCGGCGCACTTCGAGCATACGATCGCGATCACGGACGACGGTCCGAAGATCCTGACGTTGCGGGACGTGGCCGAGCACCCGGACGTAGCTCGCTATCGTCCTTCCGAAGAAACCGTAAGAGCAGCATCATGAAAGTTCGTCCCAGCGTCAAGCGCATCTGCGACGCCTGCAAGATCATCCGCCGCGAAGGTAAAGTGCGCGTGATCTGCAGCGTCAATCCGAAGCACAAGCAGGTTCAAGGCTAATGGCTCGTATCACCGGCATCGATCTGCCGCGCGAAAAGCGCATCGAGATCGGTCTCACGTACATCTTCGGGATCGGCTTGCCGACCGCCAAGAAGATCCTCGCGCAGACCGGGGTCAACCCGAACACGCGCGTCAAGGAGCTGTCGACCGAGGACGAGCAGCGGATTCGCGAGGTCGTCGAGACGCTCAAGGTCGAGGGCGACCTGCGGCGCGAGATCGCTTCGAACATCAAGCGGCTCACCGACATCGGCTGCTATCGCGGGCTGCGCCATCGCCGCGGCCTCCCGGTGCGCGGCCAGCGGACGAAGACGAACGCGCGGACGCGCAAGGGTCCGAAGCGCACGGTCGCCGGCAAGAAGAAGACCGCCACCAAGAAGTAAGAACAAACGGCCCCGGACACTCGTCCGGGGCCGTTCGGTTTGCCGTCGAGAGGTCCGGCGGGCGAGGCTAGATAAGCGAGCCTGGCCGTTTGCGGGGGAATCGTGATGCCAGTGCTGGATCTGCCGTTCGTCCGCGGCACCGCGATGCCGCCTCCTCAGCCGTGGGACGACGGGCCCGCAGACGATCCGGAGGCGCCGCCCGCAGAGGGCGACGACGAGGCTTGAGCGGGGTCCCGCCGGCGACCGTCGCTCCCGCCGGCGTTCCGGTGCCGAGCGCTGCCGCGTGGACTCCGAGCGCGGACGACGAGCGGCTCTTTCGGTTAGCGTCGGCGACGCGGTTGAAGACGCCGTTTACGCGCGGGCTCTATGCGCGCTACGTGAAACGGTTCGGCGAGATCGTGCAACAGGAAGTTGCCGCGTTTGGGGGACTCGAGCTTCCGGCGAACGAGAAGACGGCGCTCTCGCTGCGGGTGACGACGGCGATTCGGCGGACCGCGTCGTTCGCGGCGTGGTACGACATCGTCGGGCATCTGTTCCGTCTCGGGTACGGCGCCGCGCTGTTCGCCGGGTATGTCGCGGTGCTTGCGTTCGGCGTGCGCCTGTATCTGGGGCTGCACGACGTCGTTTTCGCGGTCGTTCCCGTTGCGGCAGGCGTCGTTTGCGTCGCGCTCGGCGACCGGATCACGCGGATGCTCTCCCGGCGCTGGCCGCTCGACGCGATCGCGTGCATCGTCGCACTCGGGATCGTGACGATCGTCTTGCGTCAGCACAACCTCGTTTTCTGGCTGCCGGCGTCGTGGTCGTCGTTCGGGCCGATCCTCGTGCAAACGCTGCTCGCGTGCGCGTGGGGGATCGCGTCGTTCAACGCGGTGCTGCTGGTGCTGCTGGTCGCGATCCACCGGCTGTATTCGTGGGTGAACACGGCGAAGCTCGACCTCTATCCCGAGGACGAGATCATCGAGTCGCTGACCGCCGTGCTGGGCAAGCTCGCGAGCGCGAAGGGAACGTGGGTCTCGGGGCGCGTTCGCATCGCGATCGTCGACGACTTGGAGTGGATCGCCCAGCGGTTCGAGCGCGACTTCTTGGGGCGCTTCTGCCGCGGCGACACGGTGACGAACACCTGGATGCGCGAAACCGGCGCCCGGCTGGCGGCGGCATGCCGGCTGCGCGAACGGCTCGTCGCCTTCCCGCAAACCGGCGGGATGGACCGCGTCTCGAGCTACGCGCTCTCGACGCTGCTGCACGCCGCGAGCGGCGACTGGAACGCGATCGAACAGTCCGACGCCGCGGAGCCGGCGGCGCCGCAGCGCTGGAGCGATCACCTCGCCGACGTGGGCAAGATCGCGTTCCCGGCGCTCACCGGCTTCTTCGTCTTCTTCGTTCCGATCCCCGGAATACCGAACGAGATCAAGCAGAACGTGCTCTTCACCGGCGTCGTTGCGTCGGTGGTCGGACTCTGGGGACTCCTCGATCCCCAGCACGCCGACAAGGGGCTCAGCGCCGCGCAAACGCTAGGCGACATCCTGCGCCCGGGCGCGAAGATTCACTAAAGCGGTTCGCGCGCGAAGCGTTCGCTTCAGCGGCGGTAGAAGGCGATCGTTGCGCGCGTGCCGTCGGCGAGCGGGGTGCGGCGGACGTTCGGGAAGAGCGCGTGCAGCGGCGCTTCGTCGATCTCGGCGGCGAACATCAGCTCCGGGCCTTCTGCGCGCACGTCGGCGTTCGGTGCGACGGTGCGGATCGCCGCGAGAACGTCGTTCATCGTTGCGAGCTGGCCTTGCAGGCTGAAAGAATGCGCGCCGTCGGGTGTTTCGGTCGCGGCGCGCGCGAAGATCGCGGCGACGTCTTCGACGTAGTCCATCCCGGTCGCGCCGGTGAAGCGGATCGTGTAGGGCCGGTTCTCGGCCGCGGCGCGCATCGCGAGCGTCGGGTCGGCGGTCACGCCGATCTCGCGGCC
>DASZGA010000035.1:0-13985 GCA_035939295.1 Candidatus Elarobacter sp.
TTCAGCAGCCCGTTCACGACCCGCATGCACTTGAGCTCGCCGAACGCGCTCTTGCTGCCGGTGAAGCTCCAGTCGGCGCCCATCCCGATCGTCAACCCTGCGGCCAGCGCCGCGCGCAGGTTCGTCGTCTGCCCGTACAACAGCAAGTTGCTCAGCGGCGACCAGATCATCGACGCGCCGAACTGCGCCAAGACTTGGAAATCGGCGTCGGCCAGCCCGACGCAGTGAATTCCGGCAAAGGCGTTCGTCAGCGCCCAGTCCCCGTTCGACCGGTGCATCGCGAGAAAATGCTGGCGGGCCGCGTCGTCGTCGCCCTCGCTGAGGTGGAGGATGAACGACGTCGCCTTCTGCAGCTGCGCGTAGAACGCGTCGACCGATCCGGCCGCAACGTCGTTGACCTGCGAGACCGCGTCCGGCAGCTCCGCGCGCAGGGTCTGCTCGACGACGCGAATCAGACCGACGTAGTACCGCGACGTCCCGCCGCCGGTGATCGAGATCCCCTGCGTTGCGGTCACGCCCGCGACCAGCGACTTCGACTCGACGAACCGCACGATCGCCGGCAGCAGCTCCGCCGACGCCTGGAGTATCTTCATCGGCGTCTTGAGGACTTGGTTGTAGAGCGGCGACGCGCGCCAGGTCTCGCGGTCGTTGTACCGCTGATCGACTTCCCACGTCGGCATGACGTTGTACGGCGGGTGGTTGTGCAGCTCGATCAACCCGGGGTAGATCGTCCCGCGCGTCTCGAGCGCCGTCGCGCCGGCGTCGAACCCCGCCGGAGGCGCGGCGTTGCGCGGCTGCACCGCGGCGATCTGCCTGCCGTCGATGTAGACGGCGCCGTCTTGAACGATCGTTCCCGCTGCGTCGAGCGCGGCGACGGTGCCGTACAGGATGTACTTCACAGAAGCCGCTTGGGCAGGCGGACGGGGCGAACCTTTACCGTGCGCCCTCTTGCGCGATACCGCGATCCGTGGTAGGGTCGTCGGACAATGCTCGGCCTGTGCGTGATTATCACGACGACGATGACGACGACGACTACCCTCGGCGAGGGCAGGTCTGGATCGATGTCGGCGTAACGCGCAGACGAGTCGATAGCAGAACTGGCCCCCGCCGAACGGCGAGGGCCTTTTTCATTCCCTGAACCCGAACGACATGGAGGTTCCCGTGCAAGCCCTACCGCGTCTCCTCTGCTCTTCCGATGCGATCCCGTCCCCGGCGATCTCGTCGACGAGGACGCGCGCGCTGGGCGGTGTCGGCCTGCTCGGGTGCGGCACGGTGGGTTCGGGCGTCGCGCGGCGGCTGATCGCGTCGCATCCCGGGCTGATCAAAGGGATCGCGGTTCGCGATCCGCGCAAGCCGCGCGACGTCGCGTGGGACGAGTTCGGCGGCGACCCGTTCGACGTCGTCGACGATCCGAGCGTGCGCGTCGTCGTCGAGTGCATCGGCGGGCTCGGGCTGGCGCGCGAGCTGGTGCTGCGCGCGATCGCGCGCGGCAAGGACGTCGTCACGGCGAACAAAGACCTCATCGCCACCGAAGGCCCGTGGCTGGCGGCGTTCGCGGCGCGCACCGGCGCTTCGCTGCGCTACGAAGCCGCGGTCGGCGGCGCGATCCCGATCGTGCGCGCGCTCGCCGGTTCGCTCGCCGACGAAGACGTGATCGAGATCGGCGGCGTGCTGAACGGCACGACCAACTTCGTGCTCGACGCGATGGAAGCCGGCGCCGAGTACGCCGACGCGCTCGCCGAAGCGCAGCGGCTCGGGTTCGCCGAGCAAGATCCGCGCAGCGACGTCGACGGTCACGACGCCGCGCACAAGCTCGCGATCCTCGCCGGGCTCGCGTTTCGCAAACCCGCGGTCTCGCCGGGTCTCGCGCGGCGCGGAATTGGCGGCATCTCGCGCGAGGACGTGCAGGCCGGCGCCGAACGCGGCCTGCGTTTGAAGCTGGTCGCGGTCGCGCGGCGCGCGGGCGATGCGATCGAAGCCGGTGTCACGCCCGCGTTCGTTCCGGAAGACCATCCGTTCGCGCGCCCGCGCGGCGCGGAGAACGTCGTGCGCGTCCTGGGTCGCGGTTGCGGACCGCTTGTGTTCTCCGGATTCGGAGCAGGCGGCGACGCAACGGCATCGGCGGTCGTCGCCGACGTGCTCGCAGCGCTCGACGCGCGCGAGCGTGTCCCGGCGCACGGCGGCGAAGACCTCGTCGCAAAACCGCTGAGCGCACCGCTGCTCGTGCGTTTCGCGGAAGGCAGCGTCATCACCAACGACGCCGTTTCGCTCGACCGTCTGGAAGCGGCGGCCGGCGCGTTCGGCGGGCGCGGCGAGGTTCGTTCGGTGATCCCGGTTTGGCGCGACGCGGCGTAACGTTGCGCGCGGCGTAGCGGTCGCTTGCCGAGCGGGTGAGCGCTCGGCGTTCGTCCGTTTGCGCGCGTTTCATCGCATTTTCACGCGATCGGGGAATACTGCGAACCTGGGGTCCGGTCGGGGAGCCGGGCAGCGCCGGGTAGTGGAGGTTCGCAGCCATGCAAGCAAATGCAGCACGGTCGGTGGGACGCGCCCTCGCGGCGACGACGCTCGTCGCCGTGCTAGGCGTCGCCCCGACGATCCCCTCGGCAACCAGCCTGTCGGCTACCGAGATTCTCGCGCGCGTCACCGGGCGCGACGCCGCGCTGACCTCCTATTCGGTGCCGGTGCGCATGGACGTGCGCGTCCACAAGCTTCTCACGTTCCGCATGGGCTTCGACGGGATGCAGTACTACAAGCGGCCGGACCGGCTCGCGCTCGAAGGCGCGAAGATCCCGCCGCAAGGGCGGAAGCTCTTCGCCGAGCTCGGCACGCCGCTCACCTGGCCGCAGCAGTACGACTTGCGTCTCGTCGCGGCGAACGGCGAGCGCGGCCCCTATCATCTCGAAGGAACGCCGAAACATCCGAGCGACGTCGCGAAGATGAGCGTCGACATCGACGGCGATCCGAGCGCGCCGCTGCACGCGCAGTGGTTGATGCACGACGGCTCGACGGTCGACATGCACATCACCGAGGAAGCCGCCGGCGGGTATTCTTTTCCGAAGCACGCCGACGTCGACTTGAACGTCAGCGGCTACAAGATTCACGCCTCGATCGACTACGGTCCGTACGCGGTGAACGAAACGGTCGCCGACTCGGTGTTCGCGGGGAGCTGAACGCTCAGGCGCCGCGCGCGCCGCGGCGCTCGACCGACTGCAAGAAGTCGTCGAGCGCCGCGAACAGTTCCGCTTCGCTCGTCGCGCGCGCCCGTGCCGTAGCGTCGTCGTAGCGCGCGCCGAGGCGTTCGCGCAGCATGGCGATCAGAGGATCGCGCCAGAAGCGCTGGATCGGCAGGATCGGCGTCGCTTGCGCCGCGGCGTGACGGTCCGCGGCACCGACCAGCGTTGCGGCGAGCACGTCGTCGCCGGCGTTCGCGACGATCCGCGCCGCGAAGTCGAACGCCATCACGACGACCACGCCCGGCGTACCGTCCGCGAGCAGCGCGGCAACCTCGCGCATCGCGCGCGCCGCCGCGGCAGCGTCGCCCCGCAGATCCGCGATCAGCGCGCGCACCGAGAGGAGTTGTACGGCGGTCGCGCGGTTGCCGAAGGAGCGGCTTTCCTCGGCGGCTTCCGCGATCACCTCGGCGGCTTCCGCGACATCGCCCCGCGCGGCGAGCGACTCCGCCAGGTTGCCGAGCATCACCAGCGCGTTGAGGTCGTCGTGGATCGTGCGGAACATCGCGGCGGCTTGCCGGAAGCGGCGGACGGCTTCGGTATGGTCGAGCCGGAAATCGAACGCGACCGTCCCGAGCGCGCCGATCGCGATCGCTTCGCCGCGCGTGTTCCCGATGCGCGCGTTGAGCTCGCAGCCGAGCCGGAAGAGCCGCTCCGCTTCGTCGTAGTCGCCGCGGAACTTCGCGACGATCCCCAAGAAGTTCAGCACCGTCGAGCGTTCGATGACGTCTTGCTCGCCGAGCAGCGCGTCGCCGGCGCGCGCGTGCACCTCGGTCGCGACGAGGTCGCCGTCGATGAACGCCAGCCGCGCGGCCGCGGCGTGCAGCCGCGCGCGGTGCATCGTCTCCAGCTGTTCGCTGCGGTCGAGGAACGCCTCGCAGCGGACGCGTCCTTCGTGCGCGTGGCGCACCGCGAACCACTGGCGGACGGCGGCGATGCACAAGTCGGCGCCGGCGTTGAGGAGGGCGTCGTCCTGCAGCGCGCGGTCGAGCGCAGCGCGCACTTCGTCGATCACCGTCTCGGACTCAACGAGCGCGGCGTGGTTGGTCCCGGTGCCGGCCCTCGCTTTGATCGCGTCGAGGCGGTCGAGACACCAGCGCAGGTGCGCGGCGTACGCGCCGTGCGAGCGCGTTTCGAAGCGCGGGAGCGCCGACGCGGCGTCGCGGACCGGATCGATCATCCGCCAGCGCGTGATGCCGTCGTGCGATGCGGCGTCGAGCAGCGAACGCGCTGCGATCGCGCGCAGCAGCACGTCGGCTTCGCGCGCGTCGACTGCATCGCCGATCACCGCGGCGGCATCGCGCGCGGTGAAGCTGCCGCGGAAGACGGTCACCGCGGCGAAGGCGCTCGTCTCCGCGTCGTCGAGCGCGGCGAGCGTGCTGGTGAGCAGCGAGCCGAGGCTCGCGCTTTCGGCCGGCGCGCTCTGCGCGCCGGCGGTCGTGAACGCTTGCAGCAGCGCTCGCGGCGACGTTCCGGCGAGGCGCCCCGCAGCGAGCTCGATTGCGAACGGCGAGCCGCCGAGCCTCCGCAGCAGCGCCGCGACGTCGGGATCGTCGGGGTCGGCGAGCGCGCCGGCAGCTTGCGCGCGTTGAGCGAACAGCTCGCGCGTCGCGCGTGCGTCGAGTGGGCTCAGGCGCACGACCCGCTCGTCGCGCGCGCCGAGCGGGAGCCGGCTGGTGACGAGGAAGCGCAGGGGCGTCACAGCGAGCGTTTCGACGACATCGCGGCACGGCTCGGCGGTCCGCTCGCAGCCGTCGAGGACGATGAGTGCCGGTTCGCCGCTGCCTTGCACGATCGCGCGCGCCGCGTCGTCGGCGCCTGCGAGGTCGAGCGCGGCCGCGATGCGCGCCAGCAATTCTTCGCGCGTCGTCGCTCCCACCGCGTCGACGAAGCGCACGTATGCGAAGCGATCCGCAGCTTCGTGCGCGACGGCGAGCGCGAGCCGTGTCTTGCCGACGCCCGCGTGGCCTGCGATGGTGACGATGCGATGGACGTCGATCGCGCGGCGCACGGTCGCGAGATCCTCGTCGCGGCCGATCAGCGCCGAGAACGGCTGCGGCAGCCCTTCGTCGCGCGGGTACTCGATCGTGTAGCCGTCGGCGGCGACGCGGTCGCGGCCTTCGGCTTTCGCGCGGTAGAGCTCGCGGTCGGCAGCGGCGAGCAGCTCTTGCGCGGTCCCGCCGCGCGCCGGTTCGACGGCGGCGACGCCGATGCTCACGGTGAGGCGACCGCCCTTGTCGACCGGATGCGGGATCGCAAGCGCTGTGACCGCTTTGCGCATCCGCTCGGCGGCGGCGATCCCGCCGGGGAGCGCCGTCGCGGGGAGGATCGCGGCGAACTCTTCACCGCCGTAGCGCGCGAAACGGTCGCCCGCGCGCTGCAGGTTCGCCGAAGCGGCGTGCGCGACGCGGCGAAGCGCGTCGTCGCCGGCCAGGTGTCCGTGGCGGTCGTTGTAGACCTTGAAGTAGTCGATGTCGAGGATGGCGACCGCGAGCGAGGTGCCCTCGCGCTTCGCGCGCAGCCATTCCTCGTTGAAGCGCTGGTCGAACGTGCGGCGGTTCGCGACGCCGGTCAGCCCGTCGGTTTGCGCGGATTCGGCAAGAAAACGTGCGGCGAGCGCGAGCGTCACCACGAGCGCGAGATCGTCGGAGATGCCGATGGCGTCGCCGGAGACCAGCAGCGTGCCGTCGACGTCGGAGTCGCTGAGCGGGATCTCGGTGACGCGATCGGCGATCGTCCCCGACTGTCCGCGCGTCGAACGCCCGTCGCGGCGCACGACCAGCGCCGCGCCGCGCGCGCCGGTCACCGCGCGCAGCTCGGCTGCGGCGTCGGCCAGCGCGTCGGCGAGCGGCTGCGCCGCGCGCAGCAGGTGCGCGATCCGGCGAGCAGCGGGGGCGGTGAGCATCGTCAGTTCAACGCAGCTTGAGAGGCTGCCGGTTCGTCGGCGACGACGCGGTCGCGTCCGATCGTCTTCGCGAGGTAGAGCGCGTTGGTGGCACGGCGGATCAGCTCGCCGCCGTCGCCATCGTGCTGCGGAACGAACGCGGCGACGCCGATGCTGACCGTCAGCCGCCTCGAGGCCACGCCGCCGTGCGCGATCTCGAGCGCGGCGACCGCGCTCCGCAACGTTTCCGCGATTCGCGTCGCGCCCGCGAGGCCGGTCTCCGGCAAGAGCATGAGAAACTCTTCGCCGCCGTAGCGCCCGCCGACGTCCTCCTGACGCCGCGCCGTCGCCTGCGCGACCGCCTCGGCGATGCGGCGCAACGCGTCGTCGCCGGCGAGGTGACCGTACTCGTCGTTGTACTTCTTGAAATGGTCGACGTCGAGCAACAGCGCCGCCAGCGGCTGCCCCGCGCGGCGGGCGCGGTTCCAAGCTCGCGCAAGCGCCTCTTCGAGCGCAAGCCGATTCGGAATCCCGGTGAGCCCGTCGGCATTCGCGGGCGGCGGCCCGAGCACAACGGTGCGCAAAGTCCCAACCGCCGCGGCGGCAGAGTGCGTTCCGGACGGCGTGGCGTGTAGAACCGCAGGAACGGAAGGAGACGCGAACGCACTTGCGAGCCCGGCTTCCGGCGCGCTGCGCACGAGCGGCACGACGAGCGCGACGGCCAGCAGCAGCGTCTCGAGCGCGATGCCGAGCAGCGGCGCGGCTTGCGCGAACGACGCGTCGAGCACCGGTACGAACGCAGCCAGAAATCCAAGCGTTGCGAGCGCAGTTGCGGCGAGATACGTGCGTGCGCCCAAAGCGTTCAGGCGCAGCGCGATGACGCCGAAACTGACGAAGGCAGCGTCGAGCGCGAACACGAGCGCCTGGGAGAACAGGTCCGGAAACGGCCAGAAGTCTTGAAGCGCGTCGCCGCCGGCGACGGCAAGGACGTTCAGCACGACGAGCGCGCGCAGAGCATGCGACGCGAATCGCGGCAACGGAACCTCGCGAAACAGCGTCAGCGTGAAAAGCGCGAGCGCGGCATAGGCCAGCGACTGCAGCAGCGCGTGCAGCGGCTGGCTGATCTCCGGCGGAGGGCGAACGATTCCGAGCCAGGGAATCATCAGCGCCGCGTTCGCCGCCGCGAACACGGCAAACCACGCGAACGCGCCCCAGCGCAGCACCGTGCCGCCGTTTGCGCGGGAGCGAAGCGCGATCGCAAGCACGCCGCTCAGCAGCGCGAACGCGCCGAAGAGGCCGAACAGCGTCTGGTACCACCAGCTGCGCCAGCCGATCGTCGCGAGCCGTTCGGCGGGTAGCAGATACGGCGGCGTTGCGGTGCTGACCGCGGTCGCTTGCAATTCGATCCGGTCGGCGCTCGCCGCGTTGTCCGGCAGACGCAGTCCGAGCATGTGGCCGGGAAGGTCGGGCACGGCGGTCAGCGTCTCACGCCGCGCGCCCGGGCCGACGAGCGTGATCGTCAGGTCGCGGACGTACCACGGCGTTCCGATGTAGAGCGCCGTGTCGGCGCGCGGGACGCGGAACGTCGCGCGCAGCGTCGACGGCCGAAACAGCGAGGCCGGCGCCCCGTCGACCGGGATCGGCGCGCCGACGGCCGCGACCGGCGGCTCCGCCTCGGCGGCGGCCGGCGGGGTGGGGACGAGTGCTGCGGCAAGTGCGACCAACACCACGGCGCGACGGATCACCTATGGTATTTCGGCCCAAGCAAGCCCCGACCGTCACCGCGGCGCGTTAAGACTCCCTTCGGCCCGCACCGCGGAAGGGTGGACCGCCGCCTCCGCGAACCCAGGGCGGTCGCGGCGCCCGCCGCGCAGATGCCGACGTAGCTCAGTTGGTAGAGCAGCTGTTTCGTAAATAGCAGGTCGCCGGTTCGAGTCCGGCCGTCGGCTCCAGAAAAGACATCCCGATTCAGTCGCCTTGCCGGGCGAGGTACAAGATCGGGCGTTCGTTGAACGTCGCGCGTTCGAACACGTCGTAGCCGCATTTTTGCGCGACCCGAATCGACGCCAGGTTGTCGGGATCGATCAAGCAGACCGTCCGCGTCGCGCCGAATCGCGCGTCGCCCCAGTCGACGACCGCGCGCACGGCCTCCGTCCCGTATCCCTGCCCGTGAAAGCGCGTGGCGAGCGCCCAACCGAGTTCCGGCACGTCGCGCATCGACGGAGCGATGTCGCGCTTGAAATTCGCAAACCCTACCTCTCCGGCGAACAGCCCGGTCGCTTTTTCTTCGAGCGCCCAATACCCGAACCCGAGTAGCGCCCAGTGGCCCGCGTACGATAGCAGCCGCATCCAGGCTTGCTGCTCCGTCGACGGCTTTCCGCCGATGAAGCGGGTGACCGCGGGATCGGACCACATCGCAAAGCTCGCCTCGAAATCGTCGAGCCGATGTGCGCGCAGCCGGAGGCGAGTTGTTTCGAGCGTGGGTGCGGTCATCGTTTCCGGAGTTCGACGCTCCGTTTACGGAAGCCAGCCGACCCTGCGCGCGGCTTCGGCGGCCTCGCGCCGATTCATGGCGCCCATCTTGCGGATCGCGCCGGAGAGGTACGTTCTCGTCGTGGACTTCGAGATTCCGAGCGACATGCTGATGGCGTGCGGAGACAATCCGGTAGCGGCCAGCCGCAGCACATCGAGCTCACGGTCGCTGAGCTGGTTGTGAAGCGCCGACGCGGTCGGCGTGAACTCGGGACCAAACGCCAGTTGGCCGCCGGCGACGGCGCGAATGGCCGCGATGAACGTTTCGGGCTCGTCGGACGAGAGCACCATCCCCTTGACGCCGGCGGCCACGGCCAGGCTGGTGAACGACGCGCGGGTCTCGTCGAGCAGCAGTAAGATCGGAGTGCTCGGAGAGCAACGGCGGACTTCGCGCGCGGCGGTGAGCGACAACGACCGGGGCGGCTCGCCGCTGCACACGACGACATCGGCTCCGATGCGGGACGCCGCGCTCGCGACCGATTCCGCGTCCGGCTCAACCGCCACCGCGCAAATATCGTCCGCGCCCTCGAGGAGCGTCTTGATGGCTGCAGCGTACACCGGGCGCCGATCGGCGATGAGAACGTTCGTCGTCCGCTTCGAAAGAACCATGGCACGTTCCGAGTTGTCGGAACATCCGCGCCGAGCATTTGGATGATGTTGCCCACAACGAAATCGCTTACAACCCGAACCTCCGGACGTGTTGGTCCAATCTGCGTATCGTTTGCGGAACCATTCCTGTTCAATCGTGCTCGAACACGCACGTGCCCCATTGCATGTCGAAGAAATGGCTCTATTCGTGTACCGCCCGATCCGCTACGCTGATGCGATGGCGCCTCCCGACAAAACTTCCCTTGCCGAAGCTCGGGACGTCGGGTGCGGCACGATCCTTCCGGTGCGGTCGTCCGCCTTGTGCGGGATCTTCCGCTACGACTACAATCCCGCGAACTCGCCGCGCCGCGTCGACGACAAGACCTTCGACCTCAACTGCGTCGTGATCACGACGCGCGGGCGCTGGCGCGTCAACGGCAAAGACGGTTTGACCGACGTCGACGAGACGCGATCGTCACGGGCGTCGCGGGCCACGGTTATGGGTGCCGCCACGGCGCGGCCGGAAACAGCAGCTACATCGCCGTGTTGGGAAACGACGCGCTCGACCCTGAGTGCGGGCCGATATTCTCTAGCCAGACCGTCCCGTCAGGACAAGCGCTCCGACTGGTCGAGCGCGCGCTCGGTTCGGCGAACGGCGACGCCTTCGATTCGTTGGTGTTCACGCTGTTCGAGCAGTCGTCGGCGGCGGCCGCCGGCAGTTCGGGGGGCACCGCGTCGGGACTGAGAATGCAACGCGTCAAGCGCTTCATCGAATTGCACGCCTTCGAGCAGCTCGCGGTTCGCGACGTCGCGGCCGAGGTCGGCCTCTCGCCGTTCACCCTCGTCCGCCAGTTCCGCTCCGCCGTCGGCACGTCACCCTATGCGTACTTGCTCGAACTGCGGCTCGCGCGCGCGAAGGAATTGCTGCGCACGTCCGACCGTTCGATCGGAGCGGTCGCCGAACGGGTGGGATTTCGCGATCCGGCCTACTTTTCGCGGCTGTTTGCGAGCACCGTCGGATGTTCACCGACGGAATTCCGCTCCGACCGCAATTCGCGCTTGCGCGAAGGAGCCAATTCCTAGCCGCTTCTCTGAGCCAATCGTGGAAGTCGGCAAGATAGTGCAAAGGCTCGTCGGCGCGCGCGGCTTACCTGATTGCTACGCGCGTCCGTCAGGCCAAACGCATGCTCCGATACGATAGCGTAGGCGCACGTACGACCTGACGACGGCGAACACAGCCACCCACCGGAAAGGATAGGTGCCCGTGGCAATCCCACTTCGACTTCGTCAAGGCGCCGTCGCGGTTTTGTTGCTCGTGACGTTCGTGCTTCAGGGACCGCTCAGCGCCCTGGCTGGCACAACGGGCGCGGTCAGCGGCTCGATCGTCGATACGCAGACGAGCAAACCCATTGCCGGCGCAACCGTCACCGCGCAGAGTCCGACGCAATCGGCGCGAACGACGTCCGATGCGACGGGACGGTTCTCGTTTATCTCGCTCGCGCCCGACACGTACACCGTTTCGGTCGCAGCCACGCCGAACTACGACGCTGCAAGCGTCAGCGGCGTCACTGTGCAGGCCGACCAAACGCTGACCCTGAGCCTGCAGCAATCGCCCAAGCTCAAGGTCATCGGATCGGTGACCTCGCGCGCAGCGTCGGCGCTGGTCAAAGCCGGCACGACGGCCGACGTCTACTCGATCAACGCGATCACGCAGGACAAAGCGTCCGTCGCCGGCGGCGGTGGTGCTCTCAACAGCGCCTGGTCGGCGATCTCCACCGTTCCCGGCGTGTTCATCGCTTCGGGTCAGGCCGGGTACATCGGCTCGGGTTCGACGAACGGCGGGACGATCTCGATCCGCGGCGGCGACTACGACCAGATCGGATACGAGCTGGACGGCATCCCCGTCAACCGCGCGTTCGACAACTACCCGTCAGGGTCGATCTCCTCGCTCGGCCAGCAGGAGCTTCAGGTCTACACCGGCGCGACGCCGGCGAACTCGGAAGCCGAAGGGCTCTCGGGTTACATCAACCAGGTCATTCGCACCGGCACCGCTCCGGCTTCGCGCAACTTGTCGTTGGGCATCGGTACGCCGACGTTCTACAACAAGTTCTCGTTCGAAGTAGGCGGAGCCAACCCGGCGCGGACGTTCTCGTATTACGCCGGCGCCGGCGCGTACAATCAAGCCTTCCGCTATTACGACCAGTACAACGGTGCGAGCATCCAGTCCGTTTGGGGCGCGCCGCTCGCTCCTTGCGCCGACGCGACGCCGATCGGGTGCCACGGCCCGAACGGTCAGGACTACACGAACGGCGGCACCACGCCGGCGTACGTGCTCGGGCCGTACTGGATCAACTCCGGCACGATCAGTCCGGCAACGATCGCGGCAGTGCGCGTCCGCGACACCGTCGCGAACTTCCACTTCGGGATCCCGCGCAAGGACGGCAACCGCGACGACGTCCAAGTGCTGTGGAGCAACAACTTCATCGATAACCAGGGCGCCACGTCCACCAACGATCAGGGCGGCGCGGCGTTCCTCGACAGCATCGGCGTCGGCCACAACTACGTCGACGGCTACACCTTCACGGGTCAGCCGGTCGGCACGCTGCTTCCGCCGGGATACTCCGGCGGCGGGGTGTCGAACTATCTGTTCCCGGGTTCCCCGGGCGGGCGCCCGCGTGGCGCCGACATCGCGCCGGACCGGCGCGACGCGATCACCAACAACCAGGCGATCGTGAAGCTGCAATACCAGCGGAACTTCGGGACCCAAGCGTTTCTGCGCGTGTACGGCTACACGTACTACTCCGAGTTCTTCCAGAACGGCCCGCAGACGACGGACATGAACTACCTCGGGTTTGCGGCGAGCGACTACATGTTGCACGCCCACACGCGCGGCGTCAGCGCGCAGTTCTCGGACCAGATCAACTCGCAGCACCTCCTCTCGCTGCAGGGAGCGTACACCGCTTCGACCACGCTGCGTGACAACAACTCCGGGTTCGGAAGGACGGGAGCCGTCGGCTGGCTCGTGTCTTCCGCCGCCCCGCTGAGCGGCGTCTGCTACAGCTCCACCGGTACGGCCGTCGTTGGTTGCGGCGCGGGCTCGCAGACGTTCACGCTGCGGCAAGGCTACAACGGAACGGTCGTTCCCGCCAACACGATCAACGGCGGCGTCTGCGGCACCGGCACCTGCCAGTACCTGCTGGGCGAAAACGGCGTCTCCGCGACGTACAACACGGTCGTGCCGCACTTCAGCTCGTTCTCGCTCACCGATCAGTGGAAGCCCACCGACCGGCTGAACATCAACCTTGGGCTGCGCTACGACCAGTTCCAGTTCATCGGATCCGACACCACCGGATCGCCGGCGCGCACGATGTGGTACAACGCGTACAACCTGCTCCATCCGGGCGCGAACGTGGTGAACCCGGGCGCCGGACAGACCTTCAACTACGGCGAGCTGCAGCCGCGGCTCGGCGTGACGTATACGGTCGACCCGCGCACGGTTCTGCGAGCGAGCGCCGGAAAGTACGTTCAGGCGCCCAAGAGCGCGTTCGAGCAGTACAACTACCTGCAGCAGAACGACGTCGCGTCCCTGGCGCGCTTCGGCAGATTCGGGCTGCCTACCACGCCGGGTCACGCGGTGCGCCCGGAGGTCTCGAACAACTACGACTTCTCGTTCGAGCACCAGTTCCGCGGCGACACGTCCATGAAGCTGACGCCGTTCTTGCGTAAGACGCGGGATCAAATCCAGAATTTCTATCTGGACCAAAAGACCGGTTTCACGTCGGGCCTGAACGTCGGCCAACAAACCTCGCAAGGCGTCGAGCTCGAAGTCGACAAAGGCGACTTCTCGCGCAACGGGATCGCCGCGCGTTTCTCGTTCACGTTCACGAACAGCTTGATCACGTACACGAAGCTGGGCAACGGCGGAACGATCATCGACGGCTTCAACACGAACATCGCGCAGTACAACGGCTTCACGAAGGCCGGCGGCGGCGCTCCGTGCTACACCACGACCGGCGCTCCCAACAACGCGTGCGCGCCCGGCACGATCGCCAACCCGTACTACAACGCGCCGCTCCAGCCGCTGATGGACACCAACGGCAGCTACGCGACGTACAGCACCTTCCCAGGCGGTATCGGGGCCGGCGGTTATTCCGCGACCAACCCGCCGTACATGTCGACGCTGCTGGTGCAGTGGAAGCACGGGCCGCTCGCCATCACGCCGGCGATCCAGTTCACGGGCGGGCTGCGGTACGGCGTTCCGCTCTCGACGCCGGGTATCGACCCGTCCGCGTGCACAGGCTTCCTCGGCGGCACGACGGCGAACGACTCGCGCTATCCGTACGGAGCCGCGGGCGGCGCGCCGTACGACCAGACGAAGTGCGGCAGCAACTTCGCGATCCCGGACCCGTACACGGGCCGGTTCGACAACGTCGGCGCGTTCGTCTCGCCGAACTCGCTGCAGCTGCACACGCAGGTGACGTACGACGTGAACAAGCGGGTGACGCTCGTCGGCAACTTCGCGAACATCATCAACCGCTGCTGGGGCGGCACGAAGGTCCCGTTCGCGATAGGCCACGCGTGCACGTACGTTGCCACGTTCGGTGCGGGCTCGGGTCCGCAGCCGGCCGGAAACCAGTACAACCCCGGTGACAAGATCCAGCCGTTCCTGGCGACCCCGTACGACCCGATATTCCCGAACTTCCCGTTCAACGTGTACGTCGAGGCTCGCATCAAGATCTAAGACTGCGAGG
>DASZGA010000036.1:0-3075 GCA_035939295.1 Candidatus Elarobacter sp.
CCATCGGTCGCTGGTCTGATCTCGATCTGCAACTCCGCTGCGACGAGCGGGCCTTTGCCGACGCTGGCGCAATCGACGTAGGTAACTCCCCAATCCATGGGGTCCCAACCGTCCGGCTTTTCGAACCGGAAGACGTCCACGTCGTGCGCAAGATAGGCGACTGTCTCGGTGAACTTGCAGGCCGTTTCGCGCCGGCATCTCTGTACGGAGAGAAAGGCACTGCGGTCGTGCTCGAACTGCTGGATCGTCAGCAGCGCTGCGACGAGACTTCCTCCGACGAGGAGCGCGGTCGCTCCAGCGAGCGCGTATGTGGAGACCGCCAGCGAGCATCCGGGCTCCGCATAGATGCAGCGGATCGGGTTCCCTTGGATCCTGATCCAGTACAGGATGACGGAGGCGACCACCGCACCCGTCAGAGTCAGAATGGTAACTGCCGAAACGATCGTCCAGCGTAACTTCATCGCATTTGGGCCCCGCGCCCAATCGGGCTACCTTACGTGATCAAAACGCCCGAAGCACGAATCGTGACGAGGTAGTCCCTGACGATCTCAGACTCTTCCGCCAACCGCGCAACGATATGCTCGATGGTGGCGGCAAGATCATTCGCCGTAGCCCTTATCGTTTCAGGATACACTCGCTCGAATACCAGTCGCTTCGCGTCATCCGCACCGCGGAAACGCACGCCGAGTTCGCCAACCGCCTCGTCGATTTCCGGGGCAGCGAGCTTTATAGTCATCTCTGGCGTTCGGACCTGAAGTTCCATCTTCTCATCCTACCGCGGAACAGCAGCTATGATTACGCCACGCGAATGCCGCGGACGCTTATAAAGTAAGTGTTCGGTTGGCCATGGAGAAACCCTCTGCTCGACTCCCCAAGCAGGTCAGCCGCCCACCCCTAGGCGCGGTGGCAGGTCGCGAAGCTCCATCGGTGTGCCCTCTGCCTACGATAGGGAGCCGCTATTTCCCATCATCCCGCGCGCGCCGTATCATGGGAGACGGTCCTTTGGGGAGGCCGGGCCTTCGGGCGAGACCGAAGTCTTCCGCTTCCCGATGGAAACGCGCTCCCGGAGAACTCTGTGCAAACGCTCGTGAACGTCACCCTGCCCGAGATGGGCGAGTCGGTCAGCGAAGGCTCGATCGTCGAGTGGCGCAAGAAGGTCGGCGACTGGGTCGAGGAAGGCGAGACGATCGTCGACATCACGACCGACAAGGTCGACGTCGAGGTCCCCTCGACCGCGAGCGGCGTCATCACGTCACTCCACGGCGACGAAGGCGCAACGGTAAACGTCGGCTCGGTCCTCGCCGAAATCGACACCACCGCCGCAAAACCGGAAGGCGCAGCTCCGGCATCCACGACCGCTCCGGGCGCAACGGGCGGCGATGTCACGTTGAGCTTGTCGAAGGGTGATCGCCAAGCACCCACCGAGCCGACCCTCGTCACGCCCACAAGCTACGGCGCCGCCGGGGCACCGACGCCGCCGCCGGAACGGCGCGGCAACGGCAAGCCGGGCGGCGTGCTCTCGCACCACGCGCGCCGGCTGGTGGAACGCCTACACATCGACGCATCGAAGCTCACCGGCACCGGACCCGACGGCTTGATCCTGCGCGAAGACGTCGAAGCGGCGATCGCGTCGGGGAAGATCGCGTTCACCGGCGGGCTCGGCTCCGCGTCGGCGCCGCCGGCGGTGAACTATCCGCCGGTCTCGAGCGAAGCGAAGGTCGTCGAGCTGAAGGGCTCCGTCGCGACGCTCGCGTCGTACATGGAGCAGTCGCTGACGATCCCCGTCGCGACATCGTTCCGCACGCTGCACGTCGGCACGCTCGAGCAGCGCCGCGCAGAACTGAACAATGCGCTAAAGCAGGCCGGACGCAGCGAGAAGGTCTCGTTCACGCACGTGATCGCGTTCGCGCTCGCGCGCGCGGCGACCGAGATGCCCGCGATCACCGCGTCGTTCCGCCGCGTCGAGGGCAAGCCGCAGAAAGTCGAAGCGGGGATCAACCTCGGGCTCGCGGTCGACGCGCAGAAGAAGGACGGTTCGCGCTTCCTCGTCGTGCCGGTGATCAAGAACGCCGGCAGCCTCGACTTCCCGACGTTCCGCAACGCGTATGAAGATCTGGTCGCGAAGGCACGTGACAACAAGCTGTCGGTGGAAGAGCAAACCGGCGCGACGTTCACGCTGACGAACCCCGGCGGGATCGGCACCGTCGCATCGGTGCCGCGTCTGATGGTCGGGCAGGGCGCGATCATCGCCGCCGGCGCGATCGCGTTCCCGCCCGGCTTCGCGTACGCACCGCGCGCAACGCTGGAACAGCTCGGCGTCGAGAAAGTGATGACGCTGACCTCGACGTACGACCATCGCGTCATCCAAGGCGCGCAGTCCGGCGAGTATCTGAAGCGCGTCGACGAACTGCTCGCGGGCGCGAGCGAGTTCTACGAGACGGTGTTCGCGCAGATGGGCGTGAGCGCGGCGGTGCGCGGCGTCGCGACGAGTGCGAACGGCGCGGCGGTCGCGGTGCGCGAGCGCCCCGAAGAAGTTGTCGCCGACATTCCGGGGCTGCCGTCGGAAGAGATGCTGCGCGCGATCGCCGCGGGGATGGCGATCGTCTCGGCGTACCGCCGGCACGGCCACCTCGGCGCGACGCTCGACCCGCTCGGCACCGAACCTCCGAACGATCCGTCGCTCGACCCCACGACGTACGGCCTGACGCCGGCGATGATGCAAGCGATTCCGGCCTCGGTGCTCAACGTGAAGCTGCCGGGCAAGACGCTCGCCGACGTGCTTCCGAAGCTGCGCGAGACGTACAGCTCGACGATCGCCTACGAGATCGAGCACATCTCG
Organism: Candidatus Elarobacter sp.; assembly: GCA_035939295.1. Lineage (GTDB taxonomy): Bacteria > Vulcanimicrobiota > Vulcanimicrobiia > Vulcanimicrobiales > Vulcanimicrobiaceae > Vulcanimicrobium. The sequence goes on from DASZGA010000036.1 coordinate 2,840, forward strand.
AACACGCTGCAGCGCGAATGGTTGCGCGAGTACATCGAGACCGGCAAGCACAAGATCGCGCTCTCGCCGCAGCGCCGTGTGCAGGTGCTTGCGCGCCTGACGAAGGTCGAGGTGATGGAGCGCTACTTCCGCAAGCAGTTCATGTCGCAGAAGACCTTCTCGATCGAAGGGCTCGACGTGATGGTGCCGATGCTCGAGGAAACGATCTCGATGCTGGCGGAAGACGGCACGAAGAC
>DASZGA010000037.1:0-3866 GCA_035939295.1 Candidatus Elarobacter sp.
ACGAGCGGGCCGAACGACGCGTCGAGCGTGTCGCGATGGCCGTTCGCGAGGCGGCCGTCGACGCCGGCGGTGATCCGCAGCTGCGGTTTGCCCACCGTCTCTTGCACGGTCGCACCAAGCGTCGACCAGCCCAAACGGCTATGCCCGAGCGACTGACCCGCGGCGCCGGCGAGATCGAACGCGTAGTCGGTTTCGTCGACCGACGCCGACGCGGAAAGCTGCTGTCCGTGCGCCGCCGTTTCGCGGTATCGCGCGAAGGTCGAACGGCCGGCGAAGTAGGACGGTCCGCTCGGATCACCTTCGCGATGATCGGTGAAGACCGCGGTGCCCATCTCGAAGCGATGGTTCTCGTCGCCCGAGTACGCGCGCACGAAGGCGCGCTGCCCGCGATAGCGCGAGGTCGGCTGCGAGGGGTTCGGGGCGAGCGCCGAACGGAAGCCGTCGGACTTCTGATCGTCGACGTACACGCTGATCGCGGAACGCGCGCCGATGCGGTCGCTGACGGCGAGCGCGGCGCCGAACGTCCCGAGGTTCCCGCCGTAGACGTCGGCGGCGAGCTCCGAAGCGCGCGGAACGCGCGTCTCGATCGCGATGACGCCGCCGATCGCCTGCGTCCCGTACAGCGACGATGCGCCGGAGCGAACGGCCTCGACGCGATCGACCAGCAGCTTGGGGACGCGCGACCAGTCGACCCAGCCGCCGTTGAAGTTGGTGATCGGAACGTCGTCGAGCAGCACCAGCGCTTTCGCCGCGCCGATTCCGCCGCCGGCGCCGCCGAGCGTGATCGAGCCGTCGTGCGGGTGCGTGAAACGTGCGTCGGTTCCCGTCTGCGCGTAGCCGGGAATCGCTGCGAGCGACGACTCGATCGTTCGTCCGGCCGTCGCGCGAATCTCGGGGCCGCCGATGACGTCGGCCGGGAGCGGCAACGTCTTCAGCGGCCGCGACGTCAGCGTCGCGACCTTGACGCGCCCGATCTCCGGCGGCAGCGAGGGCGCAGGCGTCGGCTCCGCGGCAAGCGCGCACGTCGCGAGGCAACACGTCGTCGCGAGAAACCACCCCAGCGCCGAGATCGCCCCGACGATCTTCATGGCGCCAGGTACGCCGGCCAAAACGGGCGATCCTATGCCCGCCTAAGGCGCGACGCCCTAGAGCCGCTCGACGATCGTGACGTTCGCGAGGCCGCCGCCTTCGCACATCGTCTGCAAGCCGTAGCGGCCGTTGCGGCGCGCGAGCGCGTGCAGCAGCGTCGTCATCAGCTTCGTCCCGGAGCTTCCGAGGGGATGACCGAGCGCGATCGCGCCGCCGTGGACGTTGAGCTTCGCGGGATCGGCGCCGGTCGTGCGCAGCCACGCCAGCGGGACCGGTGCGAACGCTTCGTTCACCTCGAACAGATCGATCTCGTCGACGGTCATCCCGGCTTTCTGCAGCGCGCGCTGCGTCGCCGGGATCGGCGCTTCGAGCATGATCACCGGGTCGTGGCCCATCACGCTGAGGTGCACGATCCGCGCCAGCGGCTTCACACCCATTGCTTTGAGGCCGCGCTCGTTGACGATCAAGCACGCCGAAGCGCCGTCGCAGATTTGGCTCGAGCTCGCCGCGGTGACGCGACCGTTCTCTTTGAGCAGCTTCACCGACCGGATCGCATCGAGTGACGCGTCGAACCGAATCCCTTCGTCGACCGCGTGCACCGCGCTCGTACCGTCCGCAAGCGTCACCTCGACCGGGACGATCTCATCGTCGAAGAACCCGCTTTGCGTCGCGGCGATCGCTTTCCGATGGCTCTCGTAGCTGTACGCGTCGAGCTCGTCACGCGAAAGACCGTACTTGCGTGCGATCATCTCCGCGCCGTCGAACTGGCTGAACTCCACCTCCGGATAGCGTTCCTCCATGCCGGCGCTCTTGTAGACGCCGTAGCCGTGCTGAGCTGGGAACGCGGTCGAAAGCGAGATCGGGACGCGCGACATGCTCTCGACGCCGCCTGCGATCACGACGTCCATCGTCCCCGACATCACCGCTTGCGCCGCGAAGTGCAGCGCCTGCTGCGAGGATCCGCACTGGCGGTCGATCGTCGTCGCCGGCACGCTTTCCGGCAGCTTCGAAGCGAGGACGGCGTTGCGCGCGACGTTCATCGCCTGCTGCCCGATCTGCACGACGCAGCCCATGATCACGTCGTCGACCGCCGCGGGATCGGCGCCGGTTCGCTCGACGAGCGCGTCGAGGACCTTCGCGCCGAGGTCGGCAGGATGCCAGCCGGCGAGCTTTCCGCCCTTGCGGCCGCCCGCGGTGCGGACGGCGCCGGCGATGTAGGCTTCGGACATGAGCACGCTTCTTCGCGCGGGCCTGAAAACTCCATCGTCCCGGCGCGGTCACACGAGCCGTGAGCGATGCGATCGTCGTCGAGCGGCTCGTCAAGCGCTACGGCGAGGTGGAGGCCGTGGCGGGGATCAGCTTCGCGGTTCCGCGCGGAACGGTGTTCGGGCTGCTCGGCCGCAACGGCGCCGGGAAGACGACGACGCTCGAGTGCTGCATCGGCCTCGGCAAACCGACCGCCGGAACGATCCGCGTCCTCAGCCTCGATCCGACCAAGACCCGCGAGCTCGCGCAGCTGCGCCCGCGGATCGGGGTGCAGCTCCAAGCGACCTCGCTTCCGGAGAAGGCGAACGTACAGGAAGTGCTGGAGCTCTACGCCGCCTACTACGGGATCGCGCCGCGCCCGGCCGAGATGGCGGCGCGCGTCGGGCTCGACGGCAAGCTCGACCGCCAGGTCGCGCAGATGTCGGGCGGGGAGCAGCAACGCTTGGCGCTCGCGCTGGCGCTGCAGCACGATCCCGACGTGTTGTTTCTCGACGAGCCGACAGCGGGGATGGACGCGTTCGGCCGGCGCATCTTGTGGGGTGAGGTCGAGAACCTGCGCGACGCCGGCAAGACGATCGTGCTGACGACGCACTACATCGAAGAAGCGGAACGGCTCGCCGACCGCGTCTGCATCGTGCAGCGCGGGGCGATCGTCGCCGAGGACACGCCGCAGCAGCTCGTCGCCGAGCACGGCGGCGATGCGACGGTAAGCATCGTCGCCGACGGCTTCGAGCCCGACGCCGCGCTGCGCGAGCTCGGCCGCTGGACGAAGACGGGCGCGGAGTGGAAGCTCGCGACGCGCGGCGAGCCGGGGCTCGCGCTGGCGGCGATCGTGACGCACGCGAACGCGCAGAGCGCGGTGATCGGCTCGCTCGACATGCACCGGCCGACGCTCGAGGACGCCTTCATCGCGATCACCGGCGAGACGATCGGAGAGCAGGAATGAAGCTGCTGCGGATGTTCCTGGTGCAGACGAAGATGCACTTCCTGTGGTACTTCCGGCGCGACGGCGAGATGATGTTCTGGACGCTCGCGATGCCGGTGTTCTTCCTGGTGCTGTTCTCGTTCGCGTTCTCGAGCGGGCCGACGTCGCAGACGTCGGGGTTCCTCGTCCCGGGGATCATCGGGGCGCAAGTGCTCAGCGCGGGGTTCTGGGGCGTCGGCGTGATGCTGGCGACGTTCCGCGAGAAGCACCTGCTCAAGCGCGTCTACCTCACGCCGATGCCGGCGTGGGTGTTCTTCGCTTCGCTGGTCGTCTACCGGATGGTGCTGCTGGTCGCGCAGGCGGTGATCCTGGTCGCCGCCGGCGCGCTGCTGTTCCACGTTCGCATCGCCGGCAATCCGGTGGAGATCGTGCTGGTGCTGCTGCTCGGGACGGCGACGTTCGTCTCGCTGGGGACGATCATCGGCGCGCTGGCGCGAACGACCGAGAGCGCGAACAACATCGCCTCGATCCTGACCGTCCCGCTGGCGTTTCTTTCCGACGCGTACGTTCCGATCGACCGCTTCCC
>DASZGA010000038.1:0-5170 GCA_035939295.1 Candidatus Elarobacter sp.
ACGGCGCGTGCGTCCAGCGCCCGGTGAGCCGTTCGGTGAGCACGTCGTTATCCACGTCGAACGAGATTGCGACCGCCGGCCGCTGCGTGCGGCGCAGCAGCGCGTCGAGCGCTTCAGCCTGCGCCACCGTGCGCGGGAACCCGTCGAAGATCACCTCGCCGGGCTGCGATGCGAGCTCGTCTTCGACCATGCGAATGGTCAGATCGTCCGGCACGAGCTCGCCGCGGTCCATGTAACCTTGCGCTTCTTGCCCGAGCGGCGTCTTCTCCGCGCGATGACGCCGCAGAATATCGCCCGTCGAGAGCTGGCGATACCCGAAGCGCTCCTCGAGCACCTTGGCCTGCGTACCTTTGCCGGCACCAGGAGGGCCGAGGAAAATAATGTTCACCTGTTGATGAACCCGCGGTAATCGCGCATGGCGAGGCGCGCTTCGATCTGGGTGATCGAGTCGAGGGCGACGCCGACGACGATCAGCAACGACGTCGAGCCGATGTAGAGCGAGGTCACGCCGACGTCGCGCTGCAGCGAGGGCAGGACCGCCAGCAGGCCGAGGTAGATCGCGGCGGCGGTCGTGATGCGGACCAGGATCTTGTTGATGTAGTCGACGGTCGGCTGGCCCGGCCGGATCCCCGGAATGAACGAGCCCGACTTCTTGAGGTTGTCGGCGATGTCTTTGGTGTTGACGACGATCGCCGAGTAGAAGAACGTGAAGATCACGACCAGCAAGAAGTAGACCAGGTTGTACAGGAACGAGCTCGGCCCGAAGTACGTCTGGACGTAGAACGAGATCTGGCCGGCGATGCTGTGCTGGTCGCTGCGCGCGCCGCCGAACCACGAGAGCGCCTGCTGCGGCAGCAAGAGGATCGAGATCGCGAAGATGATCGAGATGACGCCGGCGTTGTTGAGCCGCAGCGGGATGTAGCTGGAGCGCCCGGCGTACATCTTGCGGCCGATCACGCGGCGCGCTTGCTGCACCGGGATCCGGCGCTGCCCCTGGTACATGAAGACGATCGAGACGATCGTCACCAGCGCGATGCCGATCCACAGCAGCAGCCCGAGCCAGTTGATGTTGCCCTTGTTCGCCAGCGAGAACGTCTGCGCCACCTGGGTCGGGAAGCGCAGCACGATCCCGACGAAGATGATCAGCGAGATCCCGTTGCCGATCCCCTTGTCGGTGATCTGCTCGCCGAGCCACATCAGGAACATCGTCCCGGAGACGAACGCGATCACCGCGTACACGACGAACAGCACCGAGTGGTCGTAGAAGACGCCGCCGCGGCTCATCGCGATCGCCATCGAGGTCGCCTGCACGGCGGCCAGCACGATCGTGAGCCAGCGGGTGTAGCGGCTGATCCGCTTACGGCCTTCCTCGCCGCCCTTCTTCGCCATCTCTTCGAGCTGCGGGATGACCACCGTCATCAGCTGCATGATGATCGACGCGTTGATGTACGGGGTGATCCCCATCGCGATGATCGAGAGCTTCTGCAGTGCGCCGCCCGAGAGGAAGCCCAGGAACTGGTAGAACGCGCCCGACTGGATGAGCTGGTTCCACTGCTGCTGGTTCACGTTCGGGAGCTGAACGTGGATCATGAAGACGAAGACGGCGAACGCGAGGAACACGAACCCGATCCGCTTGCGGATGTCGGGGACGGTGAGCGCGTTCCGAAGGGTGTTGAGCACGCTTAGAGTTCCTCTAACTGCGCGCGCAGCGCGGCGGGTTCAGCGAAGCTGAATCCACTACTCGCCCGCCGTGGTTTCGGTGTCGCCGAAGTCGGCGCCGACCGCGCCGAGCGCTTCACGCGCCGACGCGGAGAAGAGCACGTCGCGGAACTTGAGCCCCGCGGGGAGCGAGCCGCCGGCCTTGGCCGACTTCGCCGAGCCGCCGAGCACCTTCACGCCGTCCTTCGGGTTCTTGATCTTGCCGTGCGCCTGCAGCGACTGCGGGCTCACCTCGACCGCGGCGTCCCAACCGGCGAGATCGCCGACGTTGATCACCGCGAACTCGGTGCGGAAGTGCCCGATGTCGCGCGACTTCTGCGAGTAGCCGCGGCGCTGTGGAAGGCGCCGGTTCCACGGCGTCTGACCGCCTTCGAACGCGGGGCCCTTGCCGCCGCCGGAGCGGACGGTCTGACCCTTGCCGCCTTCGCCGCCGGTCTTGACCATGCCGGAACCGTGACCGCGCCCGATGCGCACGCGCTTCGGACGGGAATGCGGGTTCGGTTTCAGCGTCGCGAGCGAGAACGCCGGTTCGACGGTCTGCGCTGCGGTGCTCGTCTTCTTTTTTGCTGCCATGGTGCGCCTACGCGAAGATTTCCGCGACCGTCTTGCCGCGCAGCTGCGCGACCTTCTCGGCCGTCTTGAGTGAGCCCAGCGCCTTGAACGTCGCGAGGACGACGTTGATCGGGTTGTTGGTGCCGAGCGACTTGGTGACGATGTCGTGGATCCCGGCGAGCTCGAGGACCGCGCGCATCGCGCCGCCCGCGATCACGCCCGTCCCCGGCGAAGCCGGCTTGAGCATGACGTGGCCGGAGCCGACCTGCACGTTGACCTGGTGCGGGATCGTCTTCTCGACCATCGGAACGGTGATCAGCGCCTTGCGGGCCTGCTCGACGCCCTTGCGGATCGCTTCGGGGACTTCGCCGGCCTTGCCGATCGCGAACCCGACGCGGCCCTTCTTGTCGCCGACGACGACCAGCGCGGAGAAGCTGAAGCGCTTACCGCCCTTGACGACCTTCGCCACGCGATTGATGCGAACGACGGTCTCTTCGAACCCCTGGTTGTCGCGGTCGCGCCCGCCTCTGTTATACATGCGCTAGAACTCCAAACCGGCTTCGCGCGCTGCCTGGGCAAGCGCGGCGACGCGGCCGTGATACTTGTGGCCCGAGGTGTCGAAGACGACGGCGTCGATCCCGGCGGCCTTCGCGCGCTGGGCGATCGTCGAGCCGATCTTCTGAGCGGCCTCGATGTTCGTCCGCGAGCCGAGCCCGTCGGCGACGGCGTTCTCGCGCGTCGACGCGGCGACGAGCGTGTGGCCCTTCGTGTCGTCGACGACGAACGCGTAGGTGTGGTGCAAGGAGCGGAAGATCTGCAGCCGCGGCCGCGACGTCGTCCCGGTCACCTTCTTGCGCAAGCGGTTGTGCCGCTTGAGCCGCTGATCGTTGCGTGAAACCGGCATTACTTCTTCCCAGCCTTGCCCGCTTTACCGAGCTTCTTGCGGACGACCTCGTCCTTGTAGCGGATCCCCTTGCCCTTGTACGGCTCGGGCGGGCGCAGCGAACGGATCTCCGCAGCGACCTGGCCGACGCGCTGCTTGTCGATCCCGTCGACGTGCACCGTGTTGGTCCCCTCGACGGTGAACGCGATCCCCTCCGGCGGCGTGAACGTCACCGGGTGCGAGTAGCCGAGCGAGAAGTTGAGGACCTCGCCGGCCTTGTTCACACGGTAGCCGACGCCTTGCAGCGTGAGCGACTTGCGGAACCCCTTGGTGACGCCGTCGATCATGTTCGCGACCAGCGTGCGCGTGAGACCGTGCGCCGAACGCCCCGGCTTGTCATCGCTCTTGCGCGCGACGACGACCACACCGTCCTCGATCGTCACGGTGACGACCGGGAGGATGTGCTGCTGCAGCTGCCCTTTCGGGCCTTTGACGACGACGGTCGAGTCGTTCAGCGTCACGTCGACGCCGGACGGCACGGTGACCGGAAGCTTACCAATTCGAGACATGATCGATTACCACACGTACGCGAGGACTTCACCGCCGAAGCCTTCGCGCTTGGCGCGCTTGCCCGACATGATGCCCTTCGAGGTCGACATGATGACGAGACCCAGCCCGCCCAGGACGCGCGGGATCTCCGTCTTCGAGGTGTAGACGCGCAGACCGGGACGGCTGATCCGGCGCAGGCCGGTGATGACCTTCTCCTTCTCCGGGCCGTACTTGAGGGTGATCCGAAGCGTGCCTTGCGGCCCTTCCTTGATCTCCTCGAGGTTCTTGATGAAGCCTTCGTCGAGCAGAATCTGCGCGACGGCTTTCTTCATCTTCGACGCCGGAATGTCGCAAGTCTGATGGTTCGCGGTGTTCGCGTTGCGGATCCGCGTGAGCAGGTCCGCGATCGGATCGGTGATGACGCCCATCGTTTCCTACCAGCTGGCCTTCGTGATGCCCGGGATGAAACCGCGGTGCGCGTTCTCGCGGAAGCAGATGCGGCACATGCCGAACTTGCGGTAGTACGCGCGCGGGCGGCCGCAGACTTTGCAGCGGTTGTGCGCGCGCACCGAGAACTTCGGGGTGCGCTTCGACTTCTCGATCAGCGATGTCTTGGCCATTATCGGGTAGCTCCAGCCGTCGCGGCAGGCTTCTGCAGCGGCAGCCCCATCTGGGTGAGAAACTCGGTCGCTTCTTCGTCGTTCTTCGCGGTCGTGACGATGATGATGTCCATCCCGCGCGCCTTGTCGACCTTGTCGAAGTCGATCTCCGGGAACACGAGCTGCTCGCGCAGGCCGAGGCTGTAGTTGCCGCGCCCGTCGAACGACTTCCGGTTCAACCCGCGGAAGTCGCGGATGCGCGGCAGCACGATGTTGAACAGCTTGTCGAGGAACGTGTACATGCGGTCGCCGCGCAGGGTCACCTTGGCGCCGATGTTCATCCCCTCGCGCAGCTTGAACGCCGCGATCGACTTCTTCGCCTTGGTGATCACCGGCTTTTGACCGCTGATCGTCGTCATCTCTTCGACGGCCTTGTCGAGCGCTTTCGAGTTCTGGATCGCCTCGCCGACCGACATGTTGATGACGACCTTCTCGAGCTTCGGGATCTGCATCGGGTTCTTGTAGGAGAACCGTTCCTGCAGCTTGCCGCGAACCTCGGCCTGGTACTTCTCTTTCAAACGTGCTGCCATGACTATCGTGCCTTGCTCGGGACGAGCAGTTCTTCGCCCGACCGCACGCTCACGCGGATCGTCGTGCCGTCACGCTTGATCCGGCGCACGCGGGTGGGCTTGTCGGTCTTCGGGTCGACGACCATCAGCGCGCTCAGCGGGATCGGCATCTCCTTTTCGAGGATGCCGCCGCTCTGCACGCCGGTCGCGCCCGGCTTGGTGTGGCGCTTGACGACGTTCAAGCCTTCCACGGTCGCGCAGCCGTCCTTCGGCCACACGTGCTTGACGATGCCGCGCTT
>DASZGA010000039.1:0-41243 GCA_035939295.1 Candidatus Elarobacter sp.
CCGGACGTCTCCGAACCCTTTGTCCTCATCCCACATCGCGGCTGGATAAACCGTCAAGATGAGCCGGCTCCGGGCGCATCACCGGAGTCCTCAAACGTCCGCTCGCTGGTTGCGTATAACAGCGACTCCATCGCGGACCTACGCATGGCATGATAACGAATCGCGGCTGCTCTCGTCAAGCCTCAACTCCGATATACAAATTTGCATATGCGCACTCGATTAGTACAAACCGATTGCAGCAGCAACGGCTCGGCGCACGGCGCACAGATCGTCAGCCGTAAGTATCGGCGTGATCCAGCCGCCTTGATGAAAAATCCGATCAAGGCGCGCCAAGCAGACATGCGCGACAAGATCTCCCTTTGCCCAGCATGCATTGAGCCCGGCGTACCGCCGATTCGGAAGCGGATAGTGCCACGGCAGCGCGATTCGCGGGCGCACTTCGCTAAGGGGGACGACGATCGCTGTCGCATCGTCAGCCGAGCGGAACCGCCGCCGCGGTGATACGACGACCACGCGGCGCTTCTTCACCATCTCCGGCTCGACGTGACCGTAAAGTCGCAGATGACGATCGTGCCGGGTGACGGCAAAAACGACAACGGCATGCTTTGCTGATAGCAAAGCGTGCACGCCGCTGTGTGTCGGAGTTGTTACTACGGTATGTCGCCGGGATTTGCGGCGGCCGGCGCGGCCTGATCCGGGCCGAACGCGCCTCTGCGGCGCAGTTCCCCAATGCGAGCGTCATCGTACTCCAGTAGCCCGCGCAGGACCGTCTCCGTATGCTCCCCGAGGCGCGGGGCGCGGCGATGTTCCGCCGACCGTTCGCCGACGCGTACCGGACTTGCGATCCAGCGCGCGTGGCCGAAGGCGTCGTGGTCCACTTCGGTTATCAATTCGCGAGCTGCCGTTTGCGGGTCGACGAGCGCGGCGCGGACGTCGTTCACCGGGCCGCATGGAATTCCGACTGCGGTAAGCTCAGTGATCCAGTCGGCGGTGGTTCGTGTGGCGAGGACTTCCTGAAGGGTTGACTGCACCAGCGCGCGGTTTGCGCGGCGGGCGGCGAAGCCGGCGAAGCGCTCGTCCTCGCGGACGTGGGGGATGCCGAGGACGTCGATCAGTCGCTGCCAGAACTTTTCCTTCGCGCAGACGATCACGATCCAGCCGTCGGCGGTGCGGAAGTTCTGGAACGGGACGATCGAGGGGTGCGCGGAGTACGCGAGCCGCTCCGGTTTGTACGCGCCGTCGGGTGCGAGCGCCCACGAGGCGACGTACGTGAGCATGTTCATCGCGGTGTCGAACAGCGAGGTGTCGCAGTCGCAGCCGACGCCGTCACGGCGTGCAGCGTGCACGCCGGCGAGGAGCGCCATCGCGGCGACCAGTCCGCCGCTGTAGTCCACGACCGAGAGCCCGGACTTCGTCGGCGGGCCGTCGGGGTCGCCGGTCAGCGACTGCCACGCCGCCATCCCTTGCAAGATGTAGTCGTACGCCGGCTCGGCGCGGCGCGGGCCGGTCATCCCGAATCCGGAGAGTGAGACGCACACGATGCGCGGGTTGTATGGCGCCAGATCCGCGTAGCGCAGCCCTAGCCGCGCTGGAACGTCGCCGCGGAGGTTCGAGTACACCGCGTCACTCACGCGAACGAGATCGCGCAAGACCGCACGGCCCGCGTCGTTGGCGAGGTCCAGCGCGATGCTGCGCTTGTCGTGGTTGAACGTCTCGAAGAACAGCGAGTCGTCACCCGACTGATAGGGCGGCACCGAGCGGCCGACGTCGCCGCCGGTGCGCACGTCTTCCACCTTGATCACGTCGGCGCCCAGTTCGGCAAGGTGCACGGTCCCGAACGGCCCCGCGCCGTACTGCTCGACGGCGATGACGCGCACGTCTGCGAGGGGGCGGGGACGAACGGCGCCGGTCATGCGCGTTTGCTGTTCCGCCTCACCGGCGCGCTCCTGGTTCACCGTAGCAGCTTCTGGTCGCCGCCGCGCTCGTTCCGGCGTTAGCGCGCCCTCGGTACAAATCCGACGGTTTGGATCGAGTAAATCGTGGTGACGAGGGGTGTGGATGAGAGGGAGCGCGGGCGCGCCGGAACACCGGCGGGCCTAACGCTATCGGCACCATGAGCGAGCGAAATACCGAACGAGCAGCGTTCTTGCGGTCCCGCCGCCAGCGCCTTACCCCCGAGGAGGTCGGCCTCCCGCGCAGCGGCCGCCGGCGCATCCCCACCCTCCGGCGTGAGGACGTCGCCTGGCTGGCCGACGTCGGAATCACCTGGTACACCTGGCTCGAGCAGGGCCGGCCGATCAAGATCGCCTCCGGCACGCTCGACCGGATCGCCTCCGCTCTGCGGCTCGACGACTCGGAGAGCGAGTACTTGCGCAAGGTCGTGCAGCCGAACGCCAATAAACGGCCGCACTGGGACGCGCCGGTCACCGAGCACATACGCGCTCTGGTCGAGAGCTACGAGCCGGGCTACGCGTTCGTGATGGGGCCGCGCTGGGACGTACTCGCGTGCAACGATGCGTTCGCCGGCTTGCTCGAGCTCAACGGCGCATCTGCAGGCGACCTCGAGCGCAACGGCTTGTGGATCATGTTCACGCACCAGCGGATGCGCAGCGTCTTTCCGGCCTGGGAGGAGATCGCGCGCCGGATGGTCGCGACATTTCGCGTCGAGTACGCCGACTACGTCGGGGACGGCGCTTTCGGCGTGCTCATCGACGCCCTCACCACGCGCAGCCCGGAGTTCGTCGCGATGTGGGCCGACGTCGACGTCCTCTCGCCGACGCGCTGGACGCTCGGCGAGATCCGGGATCCGGATTCCGGCAGCGTCGTCGCGCTGGACACCGTCAGTCTTTCCGTCCCGGACTCGCCCGGTCAAACGGTCGTGTTCAACGTGCCGACGCGCTGCGAGATCGCAGCCGCGTCGTAGTCAGACCACGGTCAGCAAGTTCTCGACTTGCTGCACGCCCGGCACCGACCACGCCGCGCGCCGCGCCGCTTCGCGCTCCTCCCACGAGTGCACCGCACCCTTGAGGACGATCTTGCCGTTCGTCGCGTCGATCTGGATGCGCTGCGCCTCCTCGTCGATCGTGCGCTCGAGCTCTTTCTTGATCCGCTCGCGCACGTCGGCGACTTTCGGTATCTGCTTGATCTGAATGTGGTTGATGACGCCCTTGACGCCGCTCAGGTATTTGACGGCGCGCTCGGCCTCTTCTTTCTGCCACTGCCAGTCGACGGTGCCTTCGAGCGTCACCCATCCGCTGACGACGGTGACCTTGAGCCCTTTCGGCAGATCGCTGTGCCAGTCGAGCGCGTCGGCCGCGGCGCGCGCGACGTCGGCGTCGTCGCGCTGGTGCACGGTGGGGATCTCGACCTGCAGGTCGTTCGCGATCCCGCGCACGCCGCTGACGCGCTTGGCGGCGTTCTCGGCTTCGACTTTCTGCCAGTAGCTCGGGACCGTCCCGGTCAGGGTGACGATCCCGTCGTGCACGGCGATCGCGATCTTCGACGAGTCGACCGCCGGATCGAAGGCGAGCTCCTCCGCCACGTCGGCGTGGAGCTGCGCGTCCGACTTCGTCACCGTCCGGCGCCGGCGAGCGCTGTGCCGCCGTCCTGTTCTCTCGACCTCAACATGATGCGACTCCTGGAAGTTGTGCGGGGCGGGGGCTCTATCATCGCAGTCCCTTTCGCGCGCGTGAAGGATGCGCAACGCCCTGGTACCTCTGCGTACCGGATGTTTCGTATGCCTATCCACTTGCGGCCGACCGTGGGACGATGCCGATATGGCACACTCGCCCTTCCCCGCCCGCCATGCCGCGGCTGCCGTGCTCTTGCTCTTCGCGAGCGCGGCAGCCGCCGGCCCTGCGTTCGCCCAAGCGCCCGCACCGCCTATCGAGATCAAGACGTGCACGATCCTCCAGGCGGCGCACCCGGAATTGCCGTTCTGGTATCCCTTCGGTCCGACCGTCGTCATCAACACGCCGGTCGCGGACGGGATCCGCATCGACTACGTGAATCATGCGCCGCAGCCCGCCGACCGCGTCGTTTTCGTGGTAGACTACCGAGGCGACACGCAGCGCATCATCGACGTCGGCCGGTTCGCGCCGAACGTCACGATCGACCACACCTTCGGCAACTTCAGCGGCGACGCGTACCTCGGTCCGAACCCCAACGCCTGCGCGGTTCGCGCCGTGCGCTACATCGACTACACGGTCTGGCGCGCCCCTTAAACCCACAAGAATCAGAGGAGCTCCTCCGACATGGTGACTCACCTTTCGCGCGAATGGTGGATCGTCGCGTTGCGCGGCGTGATCAGCATTCTGTTCGGCATCGTCGCGTTCGTCTATCCCGGGATCACGCTCTTCGCGCTGGTCATCTTCTTCGGCGCGTATCTCCTCATCGACGGTATCGTCGCGCTCGTGCAGGCGATTCGCTTCCGCCACGACCGCGAGCGCTGGCCCGCACTGCTGCTCGAAGCGGTGCTGGGAATCGTCCTCGGCGCGATCAGCCTCATCTATCCGGGAATCGCCGCGCTGGCGTGGCTGTACACGATCGCCGCCTGGGCGATCGTCACCGGGATCCTTGAGATCGCGCTCGCGATCCGGCTTCGCAAAGAGATTCAAGGCGAGTTCTGGATCGCGCTGACCGGGGTAGCGTCGATCGCGCTCGGTATCGGTCTCGCCTTCTTGCCGCTCGCCGGGCTGCTGGTTTGGGTGTGGCTGATCGGCGCGTATGCGATCGCGGTCGGCATCTTCCTGATCGCGTTGGCGATTCGCCTGCGCAGAGAAGGCTCGACGGCCTCGCCGTCCGGTCTGGCGGCCGGCGGGGTGCGATGAACGTCGACCGGATGACGCAGCGCGTGCAGGAGGCGCTGAACGCCGCCTATCAGCGCGCGCTGCAAGAGCATCACACGCAGACGACGGTCGAGCATCTGCTCGCCGCGCTGCTCGAGCAGGAGAACGGGATCGTCCCCGTTCTCCTGCAGCAGGCCGGGATCGATCCGCGCGATGTCGCGCGCCGCGTCAACGACGCGCTCGGCGCGCTGCCGCGGCTCTCCGGTGCGAACGCCGATCAGGCGCAGGTCACCGTCGCGCCCGAGCTGACGCGGCTGCTGGCGAAAGCCGACGACGAGGCGAAGAAGCTCAAAGACGACTACGTCTCGGTCGAGCATTTGCTGCTGGCGATGCTCGAGGGCAACACCGCGACGGCGCGGCTGCTGCGTGACGCCGGCGTGACGCGCGACAAGCTGATGACGGCGCTGCGCGACGTGCGCGGCAACCAGCGCGTCACCACGCAAAATCCCGAAGGGACGTATCAGTCGCTCGAGCGCTACGGCACCGACTTGACAGCCGCCGCCGAACGTGGAAAGCTCGACCCGGTCATCGGCCGCGACGAAGAGATCCGGCGCGTGATCCAAGTCCTCTCGCGCCGCACCAAGAACAACCCGGTGCTGATCGGCGAGCCCGGCGTCGGCAAGACGGCGATCGTCGAAGGGCTCGCGCAGCGGATCGTCCGCGGCGACGTCCCCGAGGGGCTGAAAGACAAGCGCGTCGTCTCGCTCGACATGGGCGCGCTGATCGCCGGCGCGAAGTACCGCGGCGAGTTCGAAGAACGGCTGAAGGCGGTGCTCAAGGACGTCACCGGTTCGGAAGGCCGCGTGCTGCTGTTCGTCGACGAGGTGCACAACGTCGTCGGCGCCGGACGAGCGGAAGGCTCGATGGACGCCGGCAACTTGCTCAAGCCGCTGCTGGCGCGCGGCGAATTGCACATGATCGGCGCGACCACGCTCGACGAGTACCGCAGGTACATCGAGAAGGACGCCGCGCTCGAACGCCGCTTCCAACCGGTGTTCGTCGATCAGCCGTCGGTCGAGGACACGATCTCGATCCTGCGCGGCCTGCGCGAGCGCTACGAAGTCCATCACGGAGTGCGGATCAAGGACGCCGCACTGGTCGCGGCCGCGGTGCTGTCGAACCGCTACATCGCCGACCGCTTCTTGCCCGACAAGGCGATCGACTTGATCGACGAAGCGGCGGCGAAGCTGCGCACCGAGATCGACTCGATGCCGGCCGAGCTCGATCAGCTGCAGCGCCGCATCATGCAGCTCGAGATCGAGCGCGAGGCGCTGCGCAAAGAGACCGACAACGCCAGCAAGGAGCGGCTGCAGCGGATCGAGGGCGAGCTGGCAAACCTGCGCGAAGAGGCCGACGCGCTCAAAGCGCGCTGGCAGGCCGAGAAGCAGCAGCTGCAGCGCGTGCGCGAGCTGCGCGAGCGGATCGAGGCGACGAAGCTCGAGATCGAGCAGGCCGAGCGCCAGTACGATCTCAACCGCGTCGCCGAGCTTCGGTACGGCAAGCTCGCGGAGCTCGAGCGCCAGCTCGCCGCGGCGGAGACTGCGGCGCAGCACAACGGCAAGACGGCGGAACGGCTCGTCAAGGAAGAAGTCGACGAGGAGGACGTCGCCGAGGTCGTCAGCCGCTGGACCGGGATCCCGGTCAGCAAGCTGCTCGAGAGCGAGAAGCAAAAGCTGCTCCACCTCGCCGACGAGCTCCACAAGCGCGTCATCGGCCAGGACGAAGCGATTCAAGCCGTCAGCGAAGCCGTGCTGCGCGCGCGCGCCGGGCTCGCCGATCCGAACCGCCCGCTGGGCTCGTTCATCTTCCTCGGACCGACCGGCGTCGGCAAGACCGAGCTGGCGCGCGCACTGGCGGCGTTTCTGTTCGACGACGAGCGCTCGCTGATCCGCATCGACATGTCGGAGTACATGGAGCGGCACAGCGTCGCGCGGCTGATCGGCGCGCCGCCGGGCTACGTCGGCTACGAAGAAGGCGGACAGCTGACCGAAGCGGTGCGGCGGCGGCCGTTCTCCGTCGTGCTGTTCGACGAGATCGAGAAGGCGGCGCCCGAAGTCTTCAACGTCTTCCTGCAGATCCTCGACGACGGTCGCTTGACCGACGGCCAAGGGCGCACGGTCGACTTCCGCAACACGATCCTGATCATGACCTCGAACGTCGGCAGCACGCGCATCCTCGGCCTGAGCGACGCGGCCTCGCCGGTCGACTACGCGGTGATGCGCGCGACGGTGCTCGACGAGCTGCGGCAGATGTTCCGGCCCGAGTTCCTCAACCGCGTCGACGAGCTGGTCGTCTTCCGGCCGCTGACCGAGGCGCAGCTGGAGCAGATCGTCGAGATCCAGATCGACCGGCTCCGGGCGCGGCTCGCAGACCGCCGCATCACCCTCGAGCTCACGCCCGAGGCGCGGCGCCACCTCGTCAAAACCGGGTACGATCCGGTATACGGCGCGCGCCCGCTCAAGCGCGCGATCCAGCACGAGCTAGAGACGCCTTTGGCGCGCAAGGTGCTCGCCGGCGAGCTCAGCGACGGCGCCCACGTGGTCGCCGGCTACGACCAGAACCGCGGCGAGCTGACGCTCGAGGCGCGGGAGCTCGTCACAGCACCGTAGGGGAAATCTCATGGCATCGAAGATCGTCGGCATCGACCTTGGCACGACCAACTCGGTGATCGCGGTGATGGAGGGCTCGACGCCAACCGTCATCCCGAACGCGGAAGGGAGCCGCACCACGCCGTCGGTCGTCGCGTTCACGAAAACCGGGGAGCGGCTCGTCGGACAATTGGCGAAACGCCAGGCGATCGTCAACCCGGAGCGCACGATCACCTCGATCAAGCGCCACATGGGGACCGACTACAAAGTCAAGATCGACGGCAAGGAGTACACGCCGCAAGAGATCTCGGCGATGATCCTTCAGAAGCTGGTGAACGACGCGTCGAACTACCTCGGCGAGCGCGTCACCCGCGCGGTGATCACCGTCCCGGCCTACTTCAACGACGCGCAGCGGCAGGCGACGAAGGACGCCGGCCGGATCGCCGGGCTCGACGTCCCGCGGATCATCAACGAGCCGACCGCCGCGGCGCTGGCGTACGGGCTCGACAAGAAAGAGCACGAGACGATCCTGGTGTGGGATCTCGGCGGCGGGACGTTCGACGTCTCGATCCTCGAGGTCGGCGACGGCGTCTTCGAAGTGAAGGCGACCAACGGCGACACGCACCTGGGCGGCGACGACTACGACCAGCGGCTGGTGCAGTGGCTGGTGGAGCAGTACAAAAAAGACCAAGGTATCGACCTGAGCAAAGACCGCCAGGCGATGCAGCGCTTGACGGAAGCCGCCGAGAAGGCGAAGGTCGAGCTCTCGAGCGTGGTGCAGACGACGGTCAACCTCCCGTTCATCACCGCCGACCAGAACGGTCCGAAGCACCTCGAGTACACGATCACGCGCGCGAAGTTCGAAGAGCTCACGCACGATCTGACCGAGCGCACGATCGGACCGTTCAAGAACGCGCTCGCCGACGCGAAGCTGACCGTCGAGCAGCTCAACGAGGTGATCCTGGTCGGCGGCGCGACGCGGATGCCGGCGATCCAGAAGCTGGTTCGGGAGCTGACGAAGAAAGAGCCGAACCAGTCGGTCAACCCGGACGAAGTCGTCGCGGTCGGTGCGGCGATCCAAGGCGGAATTCTGTCCGGCGAGGTCAAGGACGTCGTGCTGCTCGACGTCACCCCGCTCTCGCTCGGGATCGAGACGATGGGCGGCGTCACCCACAAGCTGATCGAGCGCAACACGACGATTCCGACCCGCAAGTCGGAGATCTTCACGACCGCCGAGGACGGCCAGACCGCCGTCGACATCCACGTCGTGCAGGGCGAGCGCGAGATGGCGGCCGACAACAAGACGCTGGCGCGCTTCCGGCTCGAAGGGATCGCGCCGGCGCCGCGCGGCGTCCCGCAGATCGAGGTGACGTTCGACATCGACGCCAACGGCATCGTGAACGTCAGCGCGAAAGATCTCGGCACCGGCAAGGAGCAGAAAGTCACCATCACCGCGACGAGCAACCTCTCGAAGGAGGACATCGAACGGATGGTGCGCGATGCGGAGGCACACGCCGAAGAGGACCGGCGCAAACGCGAAGAGGCCGAGGTCCGCAACGAGGGCTCGAGCCTGATCTATACGACCGAAAAGGCGCTCAAGGAAGTCGGCGACAAGATCGACGCGGCCGCGCGCAGCGAGGTCGAGTCGGCGCTCGCCGAGCTCAAGCGCGTCGAAGCGAACGGAACCGCCGCCGAGATCAAGGCCGCGAGCGAGAAGCTGCAGCAGGCGTCGTACAAGATGAGCGAAGCGCTCTACCAGGCGACGGCGGCAAAAGGCAACGGCGCGACCGGCAGCGGAAACGGCAGCGGCACCGGCGACGGACAGCAGCGCACCGGCGCCGGAACCGGCGGCCGCGGCGGCGGCGGTGAAGACGTGATCGACGCCGACTTCAAAGAGACGTAGCGCCTAGCGACGTGGAGAACGAGAGCACGAGCGCGCCGCCCGGCACGAACGGACAACCGGAGCCGGCCGCGAGCAGCGGCGAAGACTTTCGCTCGAAGTACCTCTACGCGCTCGCCGAGTCGGAGAACGCCAAGGCGCGCGCGCAGCGGCGCTCCGACGAGGCTGCGCGCGCGCTCAAGCGGCGGCTGCTGCTCGGGTTTCTGCCGGTGCTCGACAACCTCGAGCGCGCGCTCGCGCATCCCGACTCGCCGGAGCTGCGCGCCGGGCTGGACGCGACGCTGCGCGCGTTCGAGTCGATGCTGGCGAGCGAAGGCGTGACGCCGGTGACGGCGACCACCGGGAAGCGCTTCGATCCGTACAACGCCGAGGCGATCGCGACGCAGCCGGCCGAAGGCGTTCCGGACGAGACGGTGCTTCAGGAGACGCGGCGCGGGTACCGGCTGGACGGCGAGCTGTTGCGCCCGGCGCACGTCGTCGTCGCGAAGAACCAGTAGCGCGCGGACCGTTCGCGATGGCGGTCGGCTACAAGGACTACTACGCGGTTCTGGGCGTTCCGAAGAGCGCGAGCGAGAAAGAGATCAAGTCGGCGTACCGCAAGCTCGCGCGCAAGTGGCATCCCGACACGAACCCCGACGATCCGAAAGCCGCGGAAGAGAAGTTCAAGGAGATCCAGGAAGCCTACGAGGTCCTGGGCGATCCGGAGAAGCGGCGCAAGTACGACGCGCTCGGCAGCGACTGGGAGAACGCGTCGCGGCAAGCCGAGGCGCAGCAGCGTTACCGTTCCGAGCACGCCGGCGACGGCGCACGCCGGACGACGTTCGACTTCGGCGATCTCGGCGGCGGCGACGGGTTCGCTGGGGGCGGTTTCTCGGATTTCTTCGAGTCGTTCTTCTCCGACGTCGGGCGCCGGCGCACCGCAACCGCCGACGTTCCGCAGCGCGGCCGCGACCTCGAGGGCTCGATCGAGCTGAGCCTGCGCGACGCGTACACCGGCGGAACGAAGACCGTTTCGCTCGAGCTCGACGACGTCTGTCCGACGTGCGGCGGCAGCGGGCTGGTGCAGCGGCGAATCTGTCCGACCTGCCACGGCACCGGCCGGATCATCACCGTGAAGACGCTCGAGGTGAAGATCCCGCGCGGCGTGCGCGACGGGCAGCGGATCCGGCTGGCCGGACAAGGCGGAAAAGGCGTCGACGGCGGCCCGCCCGGCGACCTCTACCTGGACGTTCACATCAAGCACGACGAGCAGTTCGAACGCGACGGAGACGATCTGTACGTCGACCTTCCGGTTCGCTCGTACGATCTGATTTTGGGCGGGAAGATTCGGGTGCCGACCCTAACCGGCTCGGTTGAGATGACGATTCCGCCCGAAACGCAGAACGAACAGTTGATGCGGCTGGCCGGCAAAGGGATGCCGCACGCGAACGGCAAGGGCCAGGGCGACGAGTACGTGCGTTTGATCGCGCGCCTGCCGCAGCATCTCAGCGAGCGCGAGCGCGAGCTCTACCGCGAGCTGGCGGCGATGCGCACGGACTGAATGTTTCGCCGCTTCCGGCTCGGCCCCGACGACTCGCCGGCCCTTCACACGAACGTCCACTTCGCGCTCTCGCGCTATTTCGAGTGGGCGCAGGACGCGATCGCCGCCACGCTTGCGATCGTCGTGCTCGTCATCATGGTGAAGGGGGTGGCGCGTCTCTTCGTCGTCGCGATCGTCACGCCGGGTACGGTCAGCGACGTGCTCGCCCAGATCGCGCTGCTGCTGATCTTGGTCGAGCTGTTCCGCACGCTGCTGTACTATTTGCGCGAGCACCGCGTCGCGGTCGGGCTGATGATCGAGGTCGCGATCGTCAGCATGTTGCGGGAGCTGCTCATCAAGCCGGCCGTCGACGTGCCGTTCAACACGCTCGCGTTCTCGGTGCTGCTGCTCGCGCTCGGCGCGCTCATGGTCGCCGACCGGATCACCGTTTCGCGCGCGCCTGGCGGCGAGCAGACGCATCAAAACGGGCGCGAGAGCGGAGGTCCCTTAGGCGCCGATCCCCAGCGAGAGCCGCCGCAGCCGTCGTGAACCGGCGCTAGTCCCCCTGAAGCTGGTCGCGCGGGTCGCGGCCGCGCTTGTAGACCATGAAGGTGCGCTCGTACGAGATGATCGTCTCGCCGCGCTGGTTCACCCCGGTCGTGCGTCCGGTGACGATCCCGACGTCGTCGCGCGAGGTCGACTCGCGCTTGGCGAGGATCTCGCTCGATGCGTACATCGTGTCGCCGATGTACACCGGGGACGGGAGCCGGATGTCGTTCCAGCCCAGGTTCGCCATCACGTGTTCGCTCAGATCGGAGACGGAGAGCCCGACGGCGAGCGAGAGCGTGTAGCACGAGTTGACGAGGATCTTTCCGAACGGCGTCTTCGCCGCCAAGTTCTCGTCGAAGTGGATCGGGTTCGTGTTCAGCGTCAGCATCGTGAAGAGCGTGTTGTCCGTCTCCGTCACGGTGCGCCCGAGGCGGTGGCGGTACACGTCGCCGACCTCGAAGTCCTCATAGTACCGTCCGCGCCAGCCCTCTTTGACCATGGGCGCGCGTTCGGCAGGTTGGGTTTAGATTCCGGGGACGCGTACGCCCCAGCCGCCGAACGGTGCGGCGTCGGCGCCGAGCGGGCGCGGCAACGTCCGCACGGGGCGTGTCGGGTCGGGTCGCGGTGCTGTGGTCCTCATGCCCGTATGTACGCTCCGGCGCGGCGAGTGTTTCGCGCTGCCGAAAGCCACGCGTCGAAGTCGGCGGCCGGCATGGGGGCCGCGTACACGAAACCTTGCGCGAACCCGCAGCCGACGGACCGCAGGTACGACGCCTGTTCGTTCGTTTCGACGCCTTCGGCGATCGTCGCGTACCCGTAGCGCGTCGCGATGCCGACGACCGCTTCGACGATCGCCGCGTCGTGCGGATCGTCCGGGACGCCGGCGGTGAACGTGCGGTCGATCTTGACGACGTCGATCGGCAACCGTTTCAAGTGCGCGAGCGAAGAATAGCCGGTGCCGAAGTCGTCGAGCGCGATCGCGAGCCCCGCGTCACGCATCCCCGCGATCGCGCGCATCGTGGCGCGGACGTCGCGCATCGCGATCGACTCGCTGATCTCGACGCCGACCCCGCGCAGCTCGTCGCCGAGCTCGTGCAGCTGGCGCAGCAGCGCCGGATCGCCGAGCTCGATCGCCGAGAGGTTGAACCACATCCGGAACTCGGGATCGGCGGCGCGCCACGGGCGCGACGCGCGCACGGTCTCGCGCATCACCCACGCGCCGATCGGCCCCGCCATCCCGTGCGCTTCCGCGAACGGCAGAAACTCCGAGGGCGAGAGCAAGCCGCGCTCGGGATGCGCCCAGCGGATCAGCGCCTCCGCGCCGACGACGCGTCCCGTCGCGATCTCGATCTGCGGCTGGTACCGCAGCACGAACTCTTCGCGCACCAGCGCTTCGGCGATGTCGTTCTGCAGCTTGCGCGCTTCGACGAACGCGTCGGACGCACGGCGGTCGAAGAACGACCAGCGCGCGCGCCCGCTTTCTTTCGAGATGCGGACCGCCGCATCGGCGCGCGCGAGCAGCTTCTCGAACGCCGCTCCGTCGTCCGGCGCGAGCGCGACGCCGATGCTCGCGGTCACCGCGACGCGCTCTTTTCCTTCGCGGTCGCCGGTCCCGAACGGCTCCGCAAACGCCGCGTGGAGCCGCTCGACGCGCTGCTCGGCGTCGGCGCGCGTCGCGCCGCGCAGCAGCACGCCCATCACGTCGCCGCCGATCCGCGCGACGACGTCGCCGTCGTTCACGCGCGCGGTGAGCGCCGCGGAGATCTCGACCAGCACGGCGTCGGCGGTTTGATGGCCGAGCATCTCGTTGAGCGCGCGGAACCCGTCGACGTCGACGACCGCGAGCGCGAGGTTTCCGCACGATGCGAGCGCCTCGACCGTCGCGACGCGAAACGCCGCGCGGTTCGGCAGCCCCGTCAGCGGATCGTGCATGGCTTGATGACGGAGGCGCTCGAACTGCACGCGCTGCTGCAGCCGCGAGGCACAGAACGACGCGACGATCTCGAGATACGCGTGGTCCTCGGGCGCGAACGGCTCCGCGAGCGCGTCGGGCGAGGTGAACGTGAGGAAATACCATGTCGGGCCGACTTGGAACGGCGTCCCGATGAACGCGCGCCACGGCATCGAGCGGACGCGCGGTATCCGGTTCAGCTCCTCGTGCGCGTGCACGTCTTCCCACGAGCAGGTGCGGCCCGCGCGCAGCAGCTCGGCGAGCAGCGCGTCCTTGAGCGGGACGCGCGAGCCGACCGCGAGCACTTCGTCGATGTGGTCGTTCCAGCGGTTGAGGTCGATGACGATCTCGGCGCCGTCCAAGTGCGCCAGCACGCCGTAGAACCCCGGGCCGGGATGGATCGCCTCGGAGGACTCGTCGAGGACGGCGCGCAGGAACGCCTCGTCGTCGAGAAGCGGCTGCGAGGCGAGCTTCCACAGCGACTCCAACCGCCGCGAATGGTGCTCGACGCGGTGCAGCTGCTCGCCGAGCAGATCGCCGAGATGGAGCGCGCGGGTGCGCCAGCCGAGCAGGTCGTTGATCGAGGCGATCAGGACGAACGTCGAAGCGCCGAGGATCAAGCAGCGCGCCGCGTACCAGGGGACGACGAAGCGCTGTCCGGCGACGGAGTTCAGCGCGACGTCGAGCGTGACCGCGATGAGCGTGAGCGCGAGCCCCGCATCGAGGCCGTCGCGGATACCGCGCCGGAAGACGGACACGACGGCGACGATGCACGTGACGAGGACGACCGCGCCGTAGGGCGACGCGTGGAACAGCCGGCCGATCTCCACCCCGTTCACCAGGACGATCCGTTCCCCGAGCGTCAGCACCAACGCCAGCGCAAGGCCGACCGCGGCGGCGAACCCCACGGCGGTCCCGAGCAGGTACCAGCGCGCGACGCGGTCGCCAAGCTCGTGCTCGTCCCGAACGCGCAACCGCACGTAGACGATCGCGCAGGCGGCGAACCCCACGTGCCATGCGACGTACATCCAGGCCGCCGTCTGCAGCCCGGAAGCGACGAGCGGCGGGAGCGTCGGGGAGAGCGGGACCGAGACGCCCTGGACGAACGTCAGGACCGCCGCGGCGAGATAGGAGAACGCCAGAAACCCGGTCGAACGCCGCGGCGTCCGCACGTAGAGCGCGATCAGCACGCCGAAGGTCGCGAACTCGGCCACGGCCGCCGCGATCAGCGTCAGCGCGACGATCGCGCCCGCACCCGCGACCGTCACGTGCCCGAACGGAAGCGACACCACGGCGAACGCGACCAGCGCGGCAGCGGCGAGGAGGTACGGGGGGACGCGGTTTACGGGCATGGACCTCCGTCGGCTGGGAGGCAGCCCGGCACTTCATCCGCCGGCGGCACCCGCCGATACTACTATCGGTAAGAACCCACGGGCCTGGCTGCTCTCCCTTGTCAAGATATCGAACAGCGAAGATCGTTCGCTCGCAACCGAGGAGTCCGCGGCGAGGTCTCTGAACGTAACGCCCCAACAATCCGGCTCTTGACGGCACGCGAGTGCCTCGAACCGGCCTCTCGCCCCGTCGAGGAGCGACGGAGCGCTTCCCACCTAAGGCGCAATGGAACTGACTGACGCGACGCCTGCCGCTACCCCGCGGCCGAGACGTCGCCCGGCGCTCGAATCCGCCCGCACGGCCACACCGCGGGCGCCGCATCTTCGTCCATATCAAATCGAGGCGCAACAAGCGATCCTCGAGCATCGCGCGCGCGGCGTTCGCAGCCAGCTCGTCTCGCTCGCGACCGGACTCGGCAAGACCGTGATCATCGCGACGCTGCCGAAGCTGCTCTCGCTGCGCACCGGTGAGGTGACGCTCGTCGTCGCGCACCGCGACGAGCTGATCGAGCAGATCGCTGAGAAGATGAAGGTCGAGAACCCGGAAGCGGTCATCGGGATCGAGAAGGCCGAACGCCGCGCCGCCGACGACTCGACGATCGTGGTCGCGACGGTGCAGACCCTCGCCGAGAAACGGCTCGAGGAGTTCGTCGCCCGCTTCAAGCGCCGCATCGCGCTGTTCGTCATCGACGAAGCGCACCACGCAGCGGCACCGTCCTATCGTGCGATCGTCGACGCGATCCTCGGCCAGCGGCCCGAAGCGATGATCCTCGGCTTCACCGCGACGCCGAACCGCGGCGACGGCGTCCGGCTCGTCGACGTCTTCGAGAAGATCGTCTACACGATGGACGCCCGCAAAGGGATCGACGCGGGCTACCTCGTTCCGGTGAAGTCGTACGCGGTCGCGACCGGGATCAGCCTCGACGACGTCGCTTCGCGCGGCGGCGACTTCGTGATCGGGCAGCTCGCCCAAGCGGTGAACATCGGGCAGCGCAACGAGCGGATCGTCGCCGCCTACAAGCAGAACACGCCGGGGCTCAAAGCGCTGGTCTTCACCGCCTCGGTCGAGCACGCGCGCGACGTCGCCGAAGAGTTCGTCGCCCGCGGCGTTCGCGCGGAATGGGCTTCCGGCGAGACGCCGCGCGAAGAGCGCGAGCGGATCGTGCGCGACTTCCGCGGCGAGGGAATCGACGTCCTCGTCAACTGCGGGCTTTACCTCGAAGGGTTCGACGTCCCGTCGGTCCAGGTGATCCTCAACGCGCGGCCGACGAAGTCGACGACGCTCTACACGCAGATCACCGGCCGCGCGCTGCGGCCGCTCGACGAGATCGCGACCCCGCTCTCGAACACGAACTCCGGTCTCGAGCGCCGCGAGCTGATCGAGAAGTCGCCGAAGCCGGCCGCGATCGTGATCGACTTGGTCGACCAGGCGCAGCGCCACCAGCTCGTCACCGTGCCGTCGCTGTACGGCCTCCCGCCGCACATCGACGCGCAGGGCCGGATGACGGCGCAAGTCGCCGACAAGTTCGAAGAGCTGCTGCGCCGCGATCCGAAGCGCGCCGCGAAGGTGCGCACCGCCGAAGAGATCGAGACGGCGCTGATCGAGATCGATGCCTTCAACGGGCCGCGCGAGATCAAGCCGACCTTCCAGCCGATCGATCCCGAGAGCCACTGGCGGCTCGAGATGCCGCCGCAGCGGACCGCGTACGACCGCAAGGGCCGGCCGATCCCGGACTTCTCGCGCAAGTGGGATCAGTGGGTGGCGGAAGCGCGCCGCGTCGCACCGCACGAGGACGCCGAACGCTTCGCATCGCGGATGCTCGACGTCAACCCGAAGTCGGTCCGCTGGGAACGCCGCCGGATCGACGTGAAGCGCGACGGCGACAAGTTCGTGACGCTCTTCTCGACCGAAGATCTTCCGGAGCGCGTGATCGAGGTCGGCTCCTCGCTCGTCGGGCTCCTCGGCAGCGCCTACCAGCGCGTCGACGAGATGCTCTCCGGCTACGCGCAGATCCCGGCGACCAACGGCGCCGCGCCGCGGCCCTCGCAGAACGGACACCATCCCGGCGCCGCCGCGCACGAGATGAAGAACAACAACAGCAATCGCCGCCGCCGCGGGCGGCGAGCCCGCGCGCACTAGCTTCGCCCACGTGAGGCGGTTCGCCGGCGCGCTGCTCGCGCTCGCCGTCCTGACGACCTCGGCCGCACCCGCCGCCGGCCGGCATCCCTGGAGCGATCCGGGCCACGTGCGGATCGGCGCGCTGCGCACGATCGACTCACTGAACCCGCTGCTCTCGGGACAAGCGGCGACGACCGACATCGCGCAGTTTCTGTTCAGCGGCTTGATCCGGTTCGACCAGCGCGGCGAGCCGATCCCGGACGCGGCGACGGTCGTGCCGACGCGCGAGAACGGCGGGATCAGCGCCGACGGCAAGACGATCACCTATCACCTGCGCCCGAACCTGCGCTTCTCCGACGGAACGCCGCTCACGGCCGACGACGTCGTCTTCACCTTCGAGCAGGTGATGAATCCGCGCAACAACGTCCCGTACCACTTCCCGCACGACCAAGCCGAGAGCGTCGTCGCGAAAGACGCGCACACCGTCGTCGTGCGCTTGCGCGCGCCGTCGGCGCCGTTCGTCTCGAACTTCTTCCGCTGCGGCACACAGGGCGCGATCCTGCCGAAACACCTGCTGGCCGGGAAACCGGATCTGAACACCAACCCGTTCAACACCAAGCCGGTCGGAAGCGGGCCGTTCATGGTCGAGCGCTACGACATCAACTCGACGCTCGAGATGGTTCCGAACCCGTACTGGTTCGGCGGAAAGCCCGGCTTGCGCCGCGTGACGTACCGCATCATCCCAAGCGAGAACACCTTGCTCGTCGCGCTGAAGACGCACGAGATCGACTTCTACTACGCCGCGCCCGAACAGCAGTACCAAGAGCTCAAGGCGCTCCCCGGCGTCGCGGTCAGCGCGATCCCGTCCTCGCAGTTCGAGATGGTCGTCTTCAACGGCAGCCGCGCGCCGCTCTCGGACGTGCGCGTGCGGCGCGCGACGTCGATGGGGATCGACTGGAAGTCGATCGCGCAGAAGGTCTACCTCGACGTCGACCTGCCCGACTGGGGCGACATCTTTCCGCGCTCGTGGGCGTACACGCCGCAGGCCGATCCGGCGCCGTTCGATCCGGCGAAGGCGCGCGCGCTCCTGGACCAAGCCGGCTGGCGCGCCGGCCCCGACGGGATTCGCACGAAAGACGGCAAGCGGCTCGAGCTCGAGATCGTCACCGTCGCCGGCGCGATCACGCGGCAGAACGCCGAGGTCGTGATGCAGTCGCAGCTGCGCAACGTCGGGATCGACCTGCAGGTGCACAACGCGCCGGCGAACATGCTCTTCGCGCCGCTCGGCGCCGGCGGGCTCTTCGCGAGCGGAAAGTTCGACCTCGGGATCTACGCCTGGACGAAGAACCCCGATCCCGACGACACGCAGACCGCCGCGCCGAAGAACATCCCGCCGCACGGCGCGAACTACTCGCGCGTCACCGACGCGACGCTCGGCGCGCTGCAAGACCGCGCCGCCGCGACCTACGACCGTGCCGAACGAAAGCGGTTGTACGCGCAGGTCGAGCGGCGGCTCGGCGAGGTGCTGCCGTATCACACGATGGTGTGGCGCGCGAACGTGAACGCCTGGAACGACGACTTGCACGGCGTGCAGCCGGCGCAGTCGGTCACCGACTTCTGGAACGCGGGAAGCTGGACGCTGTGAACGACTGGATCCGCCGCAGCGACGCGCTCGCCGAGCCCGTCATCGCGCTGTACACGCTCGCCTCGCCCGAGACGGCTTCGCAGATGGGGCTGAGCCAAGCCGACTCGCAGACGAGCGATTTGCGCGCAGGGTGGCGGGAGCGCATCCGCGAGGCGGCGTTTCGCGCCGCCGAGACGCTGCGCGCCGCCGAGTCGGCGGAGCGCGACGCGCGCGTTCGCGAGGACGTGGCGATCCTTTTGCGCGCCGTCGACGACGTCACGCGAATGCTGGACGTCTACGACGCGCACCTCGTGCAGCTGGTCGACGTCGCGCGGATCGCGTTCGTCGGGATCCGCGTTCTGCTCGACGAGCAGAACCCGCCGCAGCGCAAGGAGCTCGCGCTCGTGCGCCTGCACCGCTACGCCGGCGTCGAGTCCGGAAACGAACCGCTGGCGAAGTCCGCCGAAGCCGAGACGCGCGCACGGCTCGCGCGGCGCGAGCTCACCGGCCCGTACGACGTCGAGGTGCGCACCGCGCTCGCGCTCGCGCCGGTGCTGATCGACGGGATCGGCCAGCTGCTGCGCGACTCGGGACTGGCAGGCTGGGAAGAGCCGTACGAACGTTTCCGCGCGCAGTGCGCTGCGTACGCGAGCTTCGTCGAGACCGAGCTGCTGCCGCGCGCTCGCACCGATCACCGCCTGCCGCCGGAGGTCTACGCGTATCTGCTCGGGCACGTCGGCGTCGACATTTCCGCCGCCGAGCTGACCGCGCAAGCGCACGCAGCGTTCGATTCGATCCGCGATGCGATGCAGCGGCTCGCGCCGCGCGTCGCGGCCGAACGCGGCTTCGCCTCACACGACTACCGCGACGTGATCGGCGACCTCAAGCGCGATCAGATCCACGGCGACGCTGGCGCGATCGTCGCCTTCTACCGCCGCCGGCTCGACGAGATCGAGACGATCGTGCGGCGCGAGAACTTGGTCACGCTCCCGGACCGCCCGGCGCGGATCCGCGTCGCCTCGCTGGCGGAGAGCGCGGAAACGCCCGCCGCGCACATGAACCCGGCGCCCCTGGTCGGCAACACCGGGCAGGTCGGCGAGTTCGTCCTTCCGCTCGACGTGCCGCCGGCGGCCGGCGCGAGCGGGACCGAGCGCTCCGACGACTTCACCCACGACGCGGTGACGTGGACGCTGACCGCGCACGAAGCGCGTCCCGGTCACGAAGTGCAGTTCGACCGCATGCTCGGCGGCGGACAGTCGCTGGCGCGCGCCGTCTTCGCGTTCAACTCGGTGAACGTCGAAGGCTGGGCGCTCTACGCCGAAGAGATCGTGCTGCCGTACATGCCGCTCGCCGGACAGCTGTGCTCGCTGCAGATGCGGCTGCACCGCGCGGCGCGCGCGTTTCTCGATCCCGAGCTGCAGAGCGGCGCGCGCACGCCGGCCGAGGCGCACGCGTTCCTGCAGCGCGAGATCGTCTACTCGGCGCCGTTCGCGCGCAGCGAGGTCGAGCGCTACACGTTCCGCGCGCCCGGTCAGGCGACGTCGTATTTCTACGGCTACACGAAGCTGGTCGCGCTGCGGGCCGAGACCGAAGCTGCGCTCGGGCCGCGCTTCGAGCCGCGCGCGTTTCACGATTTCATCTTGGACCAAGGGCTCGTCCCGCCCGACGCGCTGCGGAGCGCGGTCTTGGAGCGGTTCGTCCCGGCTCGGCGAGCGGCGGGCTAGGCCCGGTAGCGGCCGCCGGCGACGATGTTCGTGCCCGGCGCGGTGACCATCTGCGGGGCGTGCGGCGTGGCCGCGCGCACGAACCAGTTGAGGAGCAAGGCGAGCAGCGCTGCGTCGTCGATGATTCCCAGCAACGGGATGTCACCGAGGATGTTGAGCGGTGAAAGGATGAACACCGCTCCGAAGAGCGCCAGCATTTTCAGGCGCATCGGCACTCGCGCGTCGCGCGCGAGGGCGTAGGCGCGGGTGAGCGTGCGCCGGGACGTCAGGAGCAGTCGAAGGAGACCCATGCCCCGTCGTAACGCAGACTCACCCGCGATGTTTCGCCGTCCCGCCGTACAACCCGAGCGCGAGAAGAGAACCAACGCGGCGCCGGGAAGGGTGAGCGCCCGTGGCTAGTTCGCGTCGCGCAACCCTTACTGTCGCCAACGTGCTCGACCAGGCCGACGCCGCATGGAAAGCAGGCGAGTACGAAGGCGTGCTGCGGCTGTTGAACGGCGCGCGCTTCGACCGACGCGAGGATCGCGTCCACTCTGCGATCGTGCAAGCGCGCGCCGCGCTCGCGCTCGACCGTCCCGAAGCAGTCGCGCCGGTCTTGGAGCGCGCGAGCAAAGAAGCGAAGAGCGCGGAAGAGACGGTGCTCGCGAAGATGCTCCTCGGCGCGGCGATGACGCGCACCAACCGCCGCGACCAAGGCGAAGCGATGCTCGACGACGCCGCCGCGCTCGCGCAGCGGTCGGCGCACCAGCACGCCGCGGAGATCGCCTACTACCGCGGACTGAGCCGCTGGAGCACGCACCGCCTCGCCGAAGCCGAAGAGATCGTCGAAGCCGCGCTCGCGACGGCGACCGACGTCCCGCGCTCGCGCCTGTTGCAATTGCTCGGCTGGATCGATGTCCGCCGCGAGAACTACGCGGCCGCCGCGCACGAGTTCACCGCCGCGCTCGGCGAGCTCGACAAATCGAAAAGCACCGACGTCAAAGGCCGCGCCCGGATCCTGATCGCAATCGGAATCATCGCCGCCGAGACGATCGACTTGCGGCTCGGCCGGGTGGCGCGCCGCGAGTACGACTCCACCAAGTGGTCAGACGACACGCGCATCGAGCGGTTTCAGGTCTTGGAATATCTCGCCTGGCTATCGCTTCTCGAAGGTGATGTAGCAAGGGCGTGGGACGAGTGTCAATACGCGCTGACGCTCACGATCGACACCACCTATCACGCGAGCGCGCTCATCAGGGCCGCGCACGTGGCCGGCATCGTCGGCGACCGTTTTTCCGAAGGGCGCTATCTCGAATTGGCTGGAGCGTTGCTGCTCCGCGGCGACCAGGTCGGC
Organism: Candidatus Elarobacter sp.; assembly: GCA_035939295.1. Classification (GTDB taxonomy): domain Bacteria; phylum Vulcanimicrobiota; class Vulcanimicrobiia; order Vulcanimicrobiales; family Vulcanimicrobiaceae; genus Vulcanimicrobium. The sequence goes on from DASZGA010000039.1 coordinate 21,546, forward strand.
CTCGACGTCGACCGGCGGAACGCGATGCTCTCGTACGTCGCGGCTTCGAACGTCAACCCGGAAATCGCCCGCAAAGTTTTCGCACTGTACGAGCGCACGCGACCGCGCCGTACGGAGATGCTGGCGCTGGAAGGCGACCGGCGCGCCGAAGCCTACGAGCTCCTCGCTCGCGGCAGAGCTTCGATCGCGGAAGGACAAGTTCAGAAGGGAGTTGCGGAGCTCAACGAATCGCTCGAGCTCTGGACGCGCCTGAACTTCCGCTTGCGCGCCGCACTGACCGCAAACGTGCTGCGCGGCATCACCGGCGATCGCAAGTATGCTCAGATCGCGCTCGACGCGCTCAGGAACACGCCGAAAGCGTGGATACGCGAGGCCATCGAACGGCGCACCGTCGACGACGATCCGCTCGGCCAGCTCACACCCGCCGAGCGGCGTGTCCTTGCGGAGCTCTGCAAAGGCAAGAAAGCTCGCGAGATCGCCGCGGGTTTCGATCGCAGCTTCAACACGATCAACAACCACACGCGGGCTATCTTCTCGGCCTTCGGGGTTCGAAGCCGAGCATCGCTGGTCGCGGAATGCGCGCGACTGGGAATCCTCGACGAGATAAAGTCACTGCGCTGACGAACCCGGAGGGGGCGCGAACGCCCCCTCCTTCGTGCGCGTGTCTCCCTAGCCGGGCGGACCCGAACCGACGAACTCGTCAGATGCCGGAGCGCTTACCGTCGCCGTTGTCGTACCCGCGACCGGCGTCTGTAGGGTCGTGACCGTTGCCGAAACGGCAAGCGAGAGCGCGACGATGAGTATCGTGAGCATGGGGTTTCCTCCTGGGCAGTGCGCGCCGCAAGCCGCGACGCGTGCCGGAGGATGCCGTCGCTCGTTTTGACTAGTCCTCGCTACTATCTGTCACATCTTAAGATCACAATTATGTACGATATCGCTCGGACATAAAGATGCCGCCTCGCCGGAACGGCGGGCGGCAGAAATCGGCCGGAAGGTACAAAAAACCCCGGCGCGCCGAAGGCGACCGGGGACGACGCTACACACGGGGTGCGGAGGGAACGCCGGCCCGGGTGTGGGACGCCTCGGTGAGACGTCGACCGGCGTTCCCGCGCCGATGATGGCACGCCTGGGGGCATGCGAGGAAGCCTAAAAGTAGCCAGGCCCTTTGCCGCTACACCGCCCGCGAGACGTAGAACTTCAAGTCGATCCGTGCCTTCGCGCCCTCGACCGTCAAAATCGCGTACGAGTACAGCGGGTTGAAGCGCTTGTCGGTCGGCGAGCCCGGGTTCCCGATCAGCACGCCGCGCTCGCGGCCCACGACCGGCCGGTGGCTGTGGCCGAACAACACGACGTCGACCTCGCCGTCGGCGAACGCCTCGACGGCGCGCGACTTCGTCGTCCCGCGCTTCCCGTCGCCGTGCACCATCCCGACGCGCACGTCTTCGATCCGCACCACCTTGCGGCGGCCGAACCGGGCCCGAATCTCCGGGCCGTCGTTGTTCCCCGCGACGGCGTCGAACGGGGCGATCGCCTCGAACAGCGGGACCGCGAGCAGATCGGTCATGTCGCCCAGGTGCAGGATCCGCACGACGCCGGCACGCCGCAACCCACGCTCCAGCGCGCGCGGAAGCGCACGGCCGAAGCGCGGGAAGTGGGTGTCGCTGACGACGCCGATCTTCGTCACGCCGTTATCGTGCCCGCTCACCGGCACGGCACATCGGCTCGTCGTCGAGCGCGACGGCGAGAACGGTGACCGCCTTGGCGAGGGCGTACACGATGGCGGCGAACTTCCGGCGCAGCCCGATGCTGCGCGCGTACGCGAGATCGCCGGCGATCGCACGATGCCGGTCGTCGACCAGCACGGCGAGAACCTGCTGGGTGTAGGGCACGAAAAAAACCTCCGCTGGACGGAGGCTTCATCAAGACAGACGTGCCGAAAAGGCGGTCAGGTCAGCGAGATGCGGCCTCCGAGAAAACAAAACCGGAACGAATGACGGTGGGGTGAAGTCGGTTCATACGCGTTCCTCCTTTCTCCGCGCGCGCAAATCGCGCGGCGGTACCCGACTCTATCATGCGGTGCTGCGGTTCGTCAACTCGGCGTTGCGATTTTCGTTGCGCGATCAATGGGCGGCCCAGCCGCCGTCGATCGAGATCGGGGCGCCGGTGATCGACTTCGCGTAGTCGCTGCACAAGTACGCGCACAGCGCGCCGACTTCGGGCGGCTCGATGAAACGCTTCGAGGGCATCGCGTCCAAGAACGCGCGCTCCAGCGCTTGTTCTTCGCTGATCCCGCCGCCGTACGACTGCACCAGCCCCGCGGCTTGATTGCGCACCAAGTCCGTCATCACGGCGCCGGGGCAGATCGCGTTCGCGGTGATGTTGTGCGCGGCGCCTTCGATCGCCAGCACTTTCGTCATCCCGACGACGCCGTGCTTCGCCGCGACGTACGCGATCTTGAACGGCGAGCCGATCAGCCCTTGAACGCTGGCGACGTTGACGATGCGGCCGCCGCCGCGCGCGACCAGGTGCGGCCAGGCCGCCTTCGAGGTGTGGAAGACGCTGTCCAAGTCGATCGCACGAACGTTTGCGTACTTTTCGTCGGGGAACTCGGCGATCGGCGAGACGAACTGGACGCCCGCATTGTTGACGACGTGGTCGAGCCCGCCGAAGTCGGAGGCGGCGCGCTCGACGGTCGCGCGGATCGCGGCCGAATCGCGAACGTCGCAGCCGTACGCGCGCGCGGTCACGCCGAACTGCGCGCCGATCTCGCCGGCCGTTCGCTGCGCGCCTTCGGCGTCGAGGTCGACGATCGCAACCGCAGCGCCTGCTTGCGCGAGCGCCTCGGCGCAGGCACGGCCGATTCCACGGGCTCCACCCGTCACAAAACTCACGCGGTCGTGTAAATCGATCGGAAGCAAGGTCGTCGTTCCTCCTCCGAAGGAGATCGCTCCGTGGGTACTTTGGTCCTCTCCAACGTCGCTCGCTCGTTCGGCGACGTCGTCGCGGTGCGCGACGTCTCGTTCTCGGTTCCGGCCGGGAGCACGTTCGGGCTGCTCGGGCCGAACGGCGCCGGGAAGACGACGACGATGCGCATGATCCTCGGGATCCTGATCCCGGACAGCGGAAGCGTCACCTGGAACGGCGCGCCGGTCGACCTGCACGTCCGCCGCCGCTTCGGCTATCTTCCCGAGGAGCGCGGGCTGTACGGAAAGCTCAAGGTGCGCGAGCAAATCGCGTACTTCGGGCGGCTGCACGGCGTGATGCCGCCCGACGACGTCGCGCGAGCCGACGCGTGGATCGAACGGCTCGGGCTGCAGCAGTACGCCGAGCGGCCGTGCGCGGAGCTCTCGAAAGGAAACCAGCAGAAGGTGCAGGTCGCGTGCGCCGCGCTGCACGATCCGGAGCTGCTCGTTCTCGACGAGCCGTTCTCCGGGCTCGATCCGGTCAACGCCGAGACGCTGCTCGAGGCTCTGCGCGAGCTGAAGGCGGCGGGCACCTCGCTGATCCTCTCCTCGCACCAGATGTGGCAGATCGAGGATCTGTGCGAGTCGTTCTGCGTGATCGCGGGCGGGACGGTCCGCGCGCGCGGGACGCTGCGCGAGCTGCGCGCGGACTGGCCGACGCGGATCGTCGAGGTCGAGCCGGTCGCCGCGTCGCTGCGCGGCGTCCTCGACGCGACGCCCGGCGCGAAGCCGCTCGCCGAGGCCGACCGGCCGGCGCTCGCGTACGAGCTCCCCGCCGACGCCGACACGGCGGAGCTGCTGCGGCGGCTCGTTGCTGCCGGCGACGTCACGCGCTTCGAACGGGTCGACCCGAGCTTGCGCGACATCTACCTGCGCGCGATCGGAGCGGCGGCGTGAACACGCTGTCGGTCGTCTTCAACGCCGAGTTCGTGCGGCGGATCCGTTCGCGCGCGTTTCTCGCCGGAACGCTGATCGGCGCCGCGAGCATCGTGCTGATCGCGATGCTTCCCGCGCTGCTGGGCGGGATGATGTCGAGCTCGGGCAAGAAGATCGTGCTGGTCGGCGACCCCGCGATCACCTCGACCGCGAGCACGCTGCTCAAGCGCGACTTCACCATCACCGCGACGCTGCCGAAGCTCGACCAGACGCCGAGCGCGGCGTTCTTGGACGCGCACGGAAAAGCGGCGGCGGTCGCGATCCTCAAGCGCGGGAGCAACGGTCTGCACGTGACGGCGTACGCGCGCGATCCCTCGTCGTTCCGCGACGCGTTCGCGACCGATCTCGCGCCGATCCAGATCGCGCTGGCGACCGGCGCGCCGGTGCAACGCGTCGCCGCGCACTCGACGGTTCCGGTCGACGTGCACGACATCTCCGGCCGGTTCGCGAACGCCGGCGCCGCCGACGCTGCGAAGGGGATCGCGTACCTGTTCGTGATGCTGCTCTACCTTTCAATACTGCTGAACGCGCAGTCGATCATGACCTCGGTCGCCGAGGAGAAGACGAGCCGGATCGCCGAGCTGCTGGTCGCGACGCTCGATCCCGCGCAGCTACTGGCGGCGAAGATTCTCGCGGCTGCTGCGACCGGCTTCATTCAGCTCGGCGTCTGGGTCGCTGCCGGAATGCTCTCGGGGCGCGCCGTGACCGGGCTCTTCGCGCGCGGCGACGCCGCTGCCGCATCCGCGAGCGCCCCGCTCTTCGGCACGCTCTCCGTCTCGTCCGGCGAGATCCTGGCGTTCTTGGCGTTCTTCGTCGTCGGCTTCGCGCAGTACGGCGTGATGTACGCCGCCGCGGCGTCGCTGATCAACCGCACCGAAGATCTCGGCAGCGTAGCGGGACCGCTGGTCGTTCCGGTCGTCGTCGGGATCGTTCTCGCGCAGATCGGGCTGCAGTTTCCGAACAGCCCGAACGTCGTCGTCTGCTCGTTCATCCCGCTGATCTCGCCGTTCGTGATGTTCACCCGAATCGCGGTCTCGGACGTGCCGGCGTGGCAAGTCGTGCTCTCGCTCGCGATCAACGTCGCGACCGCCGTGCTGCTCGCATATCTTTCCGGAAAGGTCTATCGCGTCGGGCTGCTGCTGTACGGCCGCCCGCCGTCGATCAAGCAGATCGTCGCGACGTTGCGCGCCTAGGCTAGGACCCGCAGGAGAGGCTGAGCGGCCCCGCCGCCGGCGCGCCGATGACGCTCGGGATCGTCGTCGCCGACGCGTCGGTGCTTGGATCGACGGAGTGCTCGAACGCCGCCTGCAGCTCGCCGTAACAGCCGATCAGCGTCGCCATGTCCGGCGACTCGAACTGGTTGAGCGTCGCCACGCGCCGGCGCTGCGAGCCGATGATCCCGACCAGCGCTGCCGGCGTGTCGTTCGCCGCTTCGACGGTGATCGCGGTACGGCCGAGCAGCATCGGCGCACTCAGCGCGGAGCTGTTCTCCAGGGCCTTGCCGCAGATCGCGCTGGTCGCGGTGCTTCCGGCGGACGGCTGCCAGAACGGCTGCGTCGGCGACGCGGGCGCCGCGAGCGGACCGCCGTTGGTGACGAGCCCCGACGGCGGCGTGACGCACGAGGTCGGAAGCGGCGCGCCGGAAGCGGCGCTGTAGGCGGCGTAGACGCTGTACTGCTGATACGGGTTGATCCGCGCCGACACCATTCCGCCGTAGCGCGCGACCAGCTCGACGCGTTCGCCGAGGACGCCGACCTGCAGCCCCCACACGACGAGGAACATCACGATCAAGAACAGCGGCAGCACGAGCGCGGTCTCGATGAGCGCCTGCCCGCGCGAGCGCGTCACGAAGCGGTGCACGTGACCTTCCCCATGTCGAGCGCGCCGCTGAACGGCTTGATCGGAATCGCGTTCCACCAGCCGGTCGCGGCGGAGAACTCAGGTCCCGTGACCTTCATCGAATACGCGTCGAAGGTCGGATACGCTTTCGCCGAGTTGCCGCCGTAAGCGATCGCGAACCAGTTCCAGTTGCTCGATCCCGTGTTCGGCCCGGTCGCGGTCGTGTTCGTGAGACCCAGCGTCTCGGCCGGCTGGAACGGGCTGCCGGTGATCGGGTTGACGATCGTGCCCGGCTGGATCCATTCTTGCGTCACCATCGCCGAGGTCGCGGCCGCGCGCCCGATCGCGGTGAACGTCGGCGGCTGAAAGTTCAGGAACGACGGAACCGCGGGCGCTTTCTTCGCGCAGGTGACGATCTCGATCTGCGCGGGCATGAAGTCTTGGTTCACGTTCGCGGTCGTGCCGTTGTTGACGACCCAGATTCCGGCCGCCTGCTCGACGTCGTTCACGGTCGCCCGAGGCTGGACAGCAACGACGTTGTAGCTGAACGCGCAGTCACCGCCGCCCGACTCGCCGCAGTGCGCCTGCAGCGCGGCGACGATCGCCCTCGCATCGGAAACCGCTTGGCCGAACGAGTACTGCGAGGTCCGGCTGACGAGCTGCACGTCGGTCGTGTAGCGCTGCACCGCGCGGTAGTACTGCTGTTTGAGCGTGTCGTACGCGGCCTGGCAGTTCGCCCCGCCGTTGGTGCAACCGGGATCGGCGTATGCCGCGGCCTGCAACGCGTTGAGCAAGTTCTTGATCCGCCACTCTTCGACCGAGGCGGCGTAGACGAGCGCGAGCTGCTGGTTCCAGGTTTGCGTCTGCACCGAGAGCGCGGCAACCGCGGCTGCGTCGGCGGCGTTCTGCGCTCGAACCTGCCAGCGCAGCACCTCGCCGTACTGCACCGCGGTGAACGCCAGCGCGAGCGCGGCACAGATTCCCATGCTCCAGATCGGAAGCGTCTGACCGCGCGAATGCCGTGTCAGGAACATGCCGGATCGCTGTACAGGGGATTCAGCGGATCGTGAGAGGTGTCGGTCGAGCCGAGCGGGACGCCGACCGTCACCCGCGCGTCCCACGCCATCACGTTGCGGATGCAGGCGCCGTTCGGGTTCGACGTGCTGGGATCGAGCACGGTACCGGACCCGTCGCCCAGCACGACCGCGGGCTCCGCCGCGTCGAGCTGCTTCGCGATCGTCGCGTAGACGCGCTGGTGAATCGACATCGCTTCGTACACGCCGCCGGGCGCGATCCCGCTCGCCGGCCTCGACCAGTTGCTTCCGTCGAGCATCTCGGCGAACCCGCCCGACCACATCGACGCGTTCGTCTGGCAGCCGGAGTGCGGCGTCGGATTGCAATGATACAGGAACTTGAAGCCGATGAAGTACGGCGGCGCGTTACCGTCGTCGACGAAGTAGTTCTTCTGGTCGGCGTAGGTCTGCGCCGAGTTCATCGGCGAGCCGTCGAGGTTGAACCCGAACCCCGAGACCATCATGTTCGCTTCGATCGCGGCGCTCGAAAGGTTCGCGGTCGGAAGGATGTTGCCGATGCCGACGCCGCCGTTCGTCACCGTCGCCTGCGTCTGCGCCGGGCGCACGATCTGCACGCCGCCGTGCCGGTTCGACTGGTCGGCGAGCTGGAAGTCGACCGCGACCTGTGAGGGGTCGGGTGCGGTGCGCTGGATGTTCACGGTCGCGTTCTGCGCGACCAGCGGGAACGGCGCCGCGATCGCAGCGTTCGGATCGTTGCCGAGCACCGACGCGTGCGCGGCGACGAACGCCGCGCCGTCACCGGCGAGCTGCGCGAGCCCGATCAAGCCGAGCTCGAAGGTCCCGAACAACAGCGTGAGCACGACGCCGAGCGTCACCGCCGTCTCCGGAAGCGCGCCGCCCCGCGAGAACTTCACGGCCCGCTTTGCGCCGCCGTGAGCTTGTCGCCGACGTTGTTCAGCGTCGCCGACACGGCGTTGTACACTTGATTGAGGCCCACGATCGCGACGACCGCGATCAGCGCCAGCACCAGCGCGTACTCGGTGAGCGACGCGGCGTCTTCGTCGCGCAGCATCGCGACGAAGGTGGTCATCGGGTCACCACCTCGGGGGTCATCACGAACACGACGTCGGTCTCAGCTTTCTGATAGCGCGTGGAGCGGAAGAGCTTGCCGAGGATCGGCAGGTCGCCGAGCCCGGGGATCTTGTCGACGTTGCGCGTCTCCTGGCGCCGCAGCAGCCCGGCCATCACGATGCTCTGGCCCGACTTCGTCACGACATCCGTCGTGATGCGGCTGGTCTTGAACGAAGGCAGCAGGATCCCGCCGGCGACGATCCCGTTCTGAAAGTCGAGATCGCTGACTTCCGGCGTGATCTTCGACTCGACGGAGCCGTCGGGGAGGATCGTCGGCGTCACGTTGAGCCGCACGCCGTACTCCTTGAACTGCACGTTGACCGTCCCGAGCTGGCTGGAGACGATGTACGGCACCTCGCCGCCGACCAGGAACTGCGCGTTCGAGCCGGGCATCGAGACCAGGTCGGGCGCCGACAGGACGCGCGCGTTGCCGTTGCGGATGATCGCGTCGAGCGTCGGCGCGAGGAACTCGGCGCGGATGAAACGCCCGATCGTCGTCCCCTTCCCCGGATTGGCCGGACCGAGATCGAACGGGTTCTCGAAGATCGGGAACGACGGGTCGTTGTAGTGCACGACGCCGCTCGCGTCGACGAACGCGCCCTGCAGCTTGATGCCGAGCTGCGTGAGCGCGGTCTTGTCGACTTCCAAGATGTAGACGTGCGTGTCGATCTGCTGGGTGATGTCGAGGACGAGCCGGTCGACGAGTTTCCCGTCGACCGCGAGGTTCGCGCCGGCGAGCCCGCGGACGCGCTGCAGCACGGTTTCGGCCGCGGCGCGGTCGCGCACGTGGCCGCTCACCATCACGTTGCCCTTGGCGTCGTAGTCGACGCGCACGTCGCGCGCGCCGGTCTCGCGGGCCAGCTCGGCTTGAATCGCGCCGAGCGGGCGCGAGACCGTGACGGCGTCGACGATGTCGTACTTCTGATTCTTCGCGTACAGCGTGAACCGGCCGAGCACGTCGGCGATGCGGTTCGCGTGCGACTGATCGGCGACGTCGCCCTTGACGACCAGCGCGCGGCCGATCGGCTCGACGGTCACGCCGGGCTCGTCGAGCGTCCCGCGCAGCATCTGCGCGAGATCGTCGAGCGTCTGTTCCGTCACGGTGACGTCGTACTCGTGGCGCCCGTCGCGCGTCCAGACGAGGACCGTCGTGTGACCGGGCGCCTTCGCGTTGACGATCACCTGCGAGGTCCCGATCGGAACGACGCCTGCGATGCGACCGTCACCGACGGCGACGCGCGTGAGGCCGGGCGCTTCGATCGTGGTCGAGCGTCCGGAGGGAAGCGAGATCGCTGCGAGTGGCTGCGCGAACGAGGGAGACGCGATCGCGAGCGCCGCGACGAAGGTCATGAACCAAGCCAGCGGTTTCATTCGAGTTCGTTCTGCCCCGGGCAACCCCGTTAACGCGTCAACATCCCGTCGACGACACGTAAAAAATAGGACGTTCACGCAAGACGAAGGTCCTAGGGCGGTATGACCAGGCCGTGACTCTTCCGATGCGGCGTCTCTCGGCAACACTCGTTGCCGCGGCGCTCCTCACCGCTCCGGCAACCGCCCACACCGGAACCCCGCTGATGCGGGTGGCTGAGGCGGCGGGCTACGCTTACGCGTGGTCGGCGTCCGCTTCGGAGGTCACCCTCTCGCGCCCCGGCCTCACGGTCGTCCTTCGCCCCGGCAACCGCCGGTACGAAGTCAACAGCCGCGTGGAGTACGCCAGTGAAGCACCCGTCTACGGAGCCGGCGATCTCGTCGTCCCGGATGACGTCGTGCAGAACCTGCGCGCACTTGCCGGACGCTACCCGGACGCGCGTGCCATGGAGGGCGCGCGCCCCGGACCTATCACCTACACCGCGACGGCGAGCGGCTCGCTCACCATCACGGCACGTCAGGCGATAGGGCGCGAGGCGATCGAAGTTGACGGTACGGCACCTGCTTCCATGCCCGTGACGCTCACGCTCGTCGGCTCGATCTCTCGCGACATGCCGGACGTGTTCATCCGCCGGATCACGATTCAGTCGGACCGCACGTTCCACGCGACGCTCCCCGTCGCGCCTGCCATGCCCCGCGGCAGCTTCGTCGTCGTCACGGCGACGTCGTTGCCCGGGGTCGCCCCGGCCAGCGCGCGCCTCACGATCGGCGCGCCCAACCCGTCCCTCGACTCGGATTTCGACCACCTCCCGAAAGACCACTAGGTCTGGCTCGTCCAGAGAAGGAGCTCCCCGTGACCACCTCGTTTCTCGCCATGCTCAAGGACGATGAAGGGGCAACCCTCGTCGAGTACGGCCTCGTCGTCTCCCTGATTGCGGTCGCCGCGATCGTTGCCATCGGCACGCTCGGCACCAAGGTGAGCGAAACGTTCACCGCGATCGCCGGCAAGATCACCCCGCCGCAGTAACATGCTGCCGTTCGTCCCGATCCTCGCCGCAGCCGCGCTGACGGCTGCGGCGAGCGACGTGCGCACGCGCCGAATCCCGAACGCGCTGACCGGCGCGCTCGCGATCTTGGGCGTCGCGACGGCCGGGGCGACACGCGGGCTTTCCGGCGCCGGGGTCGCGCTCGCGATCTTGGCCGTCCTTCTCGCCGCCGGCACCGTCGCGTTCACGCGCGGCTGGTTCGGGGGCGGCGACATCAAGCTGCTCGCAGCAGGATGCTGCGGGCTGACCCCCGCGCTCGCCGTCGACTTTTTGGTCTACACGGCTCTGTGCGGCGGGCTGCTTTCCCTGTACGCACTGGCGACGTCGCAACGGATGGCGGCGGCGCTGATCACCTGGCGTCTTCCGCAAACCGGTGAACGGCTGCCTTATGCCGTCGCCGCGGCCGGCGGCGCTCTCCTCTTGTGGGTGGCACTCTTATGTCCAGCGTTCTTGCTCGTCCGCTAGATACGCGAACGATAGCACTGTCCGTCGCCGGGCTGCTCGCGGTCGGAACCGGCGTGATGACGTACAACTACCTCTCCTCGGTCGGCCACGCGAACGCGCCCGCCGCCCAGCGCTCGATCATCGTCGCCTCGCGCACGATCCCCGCGCACGTGACGATCACCGCCGAGATGCTCTCGCGCGTCACCCGCCCGGCCGACGCGGTCGACCCCGACGTTCTCTCGGCGCCCGCGGCGGCGATCGGCTCTTCCGCGGTCAACGAGATCCCGGCCGGGAGCCAGGTGACGGCCTCGAAGCTCGTCCACTACGCGACCTCGGGGCTGCCCGGCAAGGTCCACATCGGGATGCGCGCCGTCTCGATCGCCCTCGACCGCGTCAAGGGCGTCTCGAACCTCGTTCAGGCCGGCGACCTCGTCGACGTCATCGCGGCGACCCCGCGCACCAACGAGACGGCACCGAAAGCGGTGACGATCATCCGCGCCGCCCGCGTTCTCTCGGTCGGCTCGATGACCGAAGCAGGCGCGACGCCCGCGCCCGACGCCGGCCAGCAGTTCGCGAGCGCGACCCTCGAGGTCACCGCGAAGCAAGCGGACCTGCTCACCCTTGCCGACGTCAACACGACGCTCCGTCTCGCGCTGCGCTCGCCGCGCGAAGCGACGCGCAGCCAGCCGGTCGAGAAGCTCGTCTTCGCCAACGACAAGCCCGCGCCGCGCCCCGCGATGGCGCCGAACTTGCCGCAGCTGCTCCCGCAGCTGTTCACGCCGCTCCGCAACCCGTTCCCGCAGCCGGCACCGCCGCAGGCGAAACCGACGCCGCAGGTCCCCGCGGTCTCGGTCATCGACGGCGACAAAGTCGTCTCGGGATCGCAGAAGTAGCGCCGTGCGGGGCACGATCGCGGTCGTCGTCGGCGCGAAAGGCGGCGTCGGCGCGACCACCCTTTGCGTCGAGCTGATCCGGCTGCTGCGCGAGCAGAAGGCCTGCGGTCTCGTCGATGCCGACTTCTCCGGCCGGCGCTGCGTCGCGGTCCTCACCGACAGCGTCCGCACCTTCGACGCCGGCCGCGTCGGCGGAAACCTGGCCTCGGCAACGATTCTGACCGACGTGGCCGGGATCGAGTTCACCGCTTCGATCGACGGCGCGTTCACGCTGATGCCCGACCACGTCGCCGCAATCCTCGGCGACGTCCGCGACACGACCGAGTTCGTCCTGGTCGACGCGCCGCAGCCGTATGCGGCCGCCGTCCGCCCGTTCGTCGTCAACGCGGCCCACTTCATCGTCGTCGTCGAGCCGACGCTCCTCGGCGTCACCAGCGCGCGCGCGGTGCAAACCGAGCTCGCGCGCTTCGGGATCCCCGCCTCGCGCGTGTACCTCGTCCTCAACCAGCGCGACGCGAAAGCCGCCGTCCGCCCCGACGAAGTCGAACGCGCGCTTGGCGCCCGCCTCCTCGGCAATATCCCGCCGATCGGCGACCGCCGCTATCAGAAAGCCGTCGAAGCGCTCGCCTCGGCGCTGGTCGCGCTTCCGCTCCCCGAGGACATCGAACCGCTCAAGCCGTCGGCGAAGACCCCGCTCGGGGACCGGCGCGCCAGCAACCGCCGTCCGAAAGGCGACGCGAAGCCCGAGGACGTGATGTCGGGTGCCGCCAGCGAGGCGCACATCGTCGCGACGATGGAGCGGACCGCGCGCGACCTGCTCAAGAGCGAGATCCACGACGCGCTCGCGCAGCGGCTCGACGTCGTCGCGGCGTCCGCCGCGCTCGACGAGCCGAAGAAGATCGCCGAGCTGCGCGCGCAGATCGACGCGATCGTCCGCGAATTGCTCGCCGCCTACCCCGCCGTCTTCTCCGCCGAAGAGCTGGCGCGCGTCCAGCAGGAGATCATCGACGAGGCCCTCGGCTACGGCCCGCTCGAAGAATTGCTCGCGCAGCCCGACGTCACCGAGATCATGGTGAACGGACCCGGCCGCGTCTTCGTCGAGCGCAACGGCAAGATCGAGACGACGAACAAACGCTTCAGCGACGACCGCCAGCTGCGCGTGGTCATCGAGCGGATGATCGCGCCGCTCGGCCGCCGCATCGACGAGTCGGTTCCGATGGTCGACGCGCGGCTCCCCGACGGCTCGCGCGTCAACGCGATCATCGAGCCGCTCTCGCTCGACGGCCCGACGCTCACCATCCGCCGCTTCGGCAAGACCCGGCTCACCCCGCGCGCGCTCATCGACATCGGCGCGATCGAAGAGCCGATGCTCGACTTCCTCCGCGCCGCCGTCGAAGCGCGGCTGAACCTCGTCATCTGCGGCGGCACCGGCTCCGGCAAGACGACGTTCCTGAACGTCCTCTCCTCGTACATCCCCGACGGCGAGCGGATCGTGACGATCGAAGACGCCGCCGAGCTTCGCCTCAATCAAACCCACATCGTCCGGCTCGAGGGCCGCCCGCCGAACCTGCAAGGCGCCGGCGAGGTCCGGATCCGCGACCTCGTTCGCAACGCGCTGCGCATGCGCCCGGACCGGATCATCGTCGGCGAGTGCCGCGGCGCCGAAGCGCTCGACATGCTGCAGGCGATGAACACCGGTCACGACGGCTCGCTGACGACCATCCACGCCAACAGCGCGCGCGATGCGATCTCGCGCATCGAGACGATGGTGATGATGGCCGGCTTCGAGTTGCCGGTCCGCGCCATCCGCGAGCAGATCGCCTCCGCGGTCGACTTGGTCGTTCACATCGCCCGCATGCGCGACGGCTCGCGCAAGATCGTCGGGATCAGCGAGATCGCCGGCCTCGAGGGCGAGGTCGTGACGATGCAGGAGATCGTGCGCTACCACCAGCGCGGTCTCGACAAGAACAACAAGGTCGTCGGCGAGTTCGAGTTCACCGGCGTGCAGCCGGAGTGCATGCAGCGCTTCGCCGAGTTCGGCGTCTCGTTCGACATGCGCTCGCTCAGCGCGATGGCCGGCGCGCCGAAGCTGGGGGCGGTCGCGTCATGGTAGCGGTGATGCCGTATGCGATCGTGTTCGGCGTCATCGCCGCGATCGGTCTCGTCCTGGCCTCGTTCTGGCAGCGGATCACCGCGCCGATGCGCCCGATGGCGGAAGAATATCGTCTCTCGCTGGAGCAAGCCGACGTCCGCGTCCGCGCCGAAGAAGTGATGCTCGCGATCCTCGGCGTCGGAATCGGGCTGTGGTTCGGCCTCGTCGTCTTTCTTCACCTGAGCCCCCTCTACGGCGCGCTCGTCTTCCCGATCGCGCTGACCAGCGCCGCCGTCGGCGCAAAGGGCTGGATCGCGCAGAAGCGCCGCAAGCGCCTCACGAAGTTCGGCGACCAGCTCGAGCTCGTGCTGCGTTTGAAAGCCAGCGGCTTGCGCGCGGGCCTCGGCCTGCGGCAGGCGCTCGTGCTCGTCATCGACGAGCTCGACGATCCGGCGCGCACCGAGTTCATGCGCGTCCTCGGCCAGGCGAACATCGGCCAGAGCGTCTACGACGCGCTCGACTCGCTCGCGAAGCGGATGCCGAGCGAGGAGTGCTCGATGATGGTGCGCGCGATCCGCGTCCAGTCGCAGACCGGCGGCAACCTCGCCAAAGTGCTGGAGCACCTCGCCACGACGATCAAGGAACGCCGCCGCGTCTACCGCAAGATGCGCGCCCTCACCGCCGAAGGCCGGATGACCGCCTGGGTGATCGCGCTGCTCCCGGTGATCGTCGGCGTGATGATCGTCGGCCTGCAGCCCTCGATGCGCCACGCGCTGCTGCAAACCGAGATCGGCCACGTCGTGATGATCTTCGTCTTCCTGCTCGAAGGCGCCGGGATCCTCATGCTGCGCCGGATGATGCGGTTCGAGGTCTGATGCTGCTCGTCATCATCCTCGCCGCCGCCGCCTCGGTCGCGCTCGTCGGCTACGTCGTCGTCACCACGTTCGTTCACCGCTCGGCGGTCGAACGCCACGTCGCCGCGCTCGACCGCGCCGGAATCGAAGCCGACCGCAAAGCCGAGCTCGGCGTGTTCGCGCGCTTCTTCGACGAACGCGGCCGCACGGCGCTCGAGCGCCGCCTGATCCAAGCCGGCTGGTACCAGCTTACTCCGGGCCGCTTCATGATGCGCAGCATCGTCGCATCGTTCAGCGGCCTGATCGTCGGGATCGCGCTCCCGGTGCTGGTGCTGCACCGCCACGAAGCGTGGTTCTTCATCATCCCGATCGTCCTCGCGCTCGCCGGCGCGATCTTGCCGAGCTCGATGCTCGACGGCGCGATCGCCGAGCGCAAGCGCCGGATCCGCAATGCGCTCCCCGACTTCTTGGACCTCGTCTCGACGACGGTCGAAGCCGGAATCGCGCTGAACGGCGCGTTCGCCGCCGCGGTCGACGCGGTGCGCGGCCCGTTCCGCGACGAGTTGCTGGCCGTGCTCTCCGACATCCGCGTCGGCCGCTCGCGCGCCGAAGCGCTCGCCGCGATGGCCGCGCGAGCCGACGTGACGGAGCTGACCACGACCGTCACCGCGATCGTCCAAGCCGAGAAGCTCGGCGGCGACATCGCCGGAATCCTCGACCAGCTCGCGCACGACGCGCGCGACCACCGCATGACGCGAGCCGAAGAGCTCGCCGCACAGCTTCCCGTGAAGATGACGTTCCCGATGGCGCTCTGCATGCTGCCGGCGCTGTTCGTGATGATCTTCGGCGCGGTCGCCGCGCAGTTGATGAGCAGATGAACGCGCACGTTCTGCTCGGCGCGATCCTGTTCGCCTGCGCGGCGATCGCCGGCCTCACCGCCGCCGCCGCGATCTGCGCGCGCGTCTCCGGCTTCGACGACGGCCCGCAACCCGGCACACCGCCCATCGTCGCGCTCGTCGCCGGCGCAGCCTTGATCGGCGGAATCGCGGGTGCGCACACCGACCCCGCGCGGCTCGGTCTGATCGCCGTAGTCACCGCTGCTTTCGTCGCCGCGTGGTATTGCGACGTCGCGCGGGGTATCGTACCTGATGTGTTCTCCATCGGGCCCCTGATTCTCATGGCCGTACTCGCCTTCGTCTGGCACGACCCGCGCATGCTCGTCTCATCCGCGATCGTCGTCGTCCCGTTCGCAATCTTCGCCTACTTGTCGCGCGGCCGCGGAATGGGCTGGGGCGACGTGAAGCTCGCAGCCGTAGCCGGCGCTCTCCTCGGCGCATCGAACGCGCTGCTCGCCCTCGCGCTCGCAACGTTTGCCGCCGCCGTCGGCGCAAAGTTCCGCCGCACCGACGCCGCGACCGCCAACGCACCGCTCGCTTTCGCACCATACCTGATCGGTGCGACCGCGCTCTTCACGGCGTTCACCGCGCTATGACGATGTGGCTCGTCCGCAACACCACTACCGGCCGCGTCCTCGCATGGCGCGTCCGCCGCGCCGACGGCTGGCTCGAGCGCACCGTAGGCTTCCTCCCCCGTGCATCGATTGCACCTGAGGAAGGGATGTGGTTCGAAGGCTGCCACGCCGTCCACACCGTCGGAATGCGCAGCGCATTGGACGTCGTCTTCCTGGACCGCGACCATCGCGTGGTCGCCGTGGAAGCAAACGTCCCGCCTCATAAGCTCATCGTCACCGCGCGAAACGCGCATACGGTCGCAGAGTTCGGCCCCGGGTTTGCCAAAGCAAATCCGCTGCGGCCGGGAGATCAGCTAGAGCTCGAACCCGTGTAAAACGGGCTGCGGTGGTTGGTCGCGGGCGGGACATGGTACTCCGCCGGGCACGCGTCTCACGCACATCGTGTGCGTGAGCCGCTACGTCTTCACTCCCTCCCGCGCATCGTGCGCTCCGGTCGTTCAGAAGTACCCTGCGGAGTACCATGTCCCGCCCACGACCCGGCACGATTTTTTAATCGCGACGTGCCGGAATGAAATCCAAATCATGCCGGGTCGTGGGGGCGGCACGTCATGATGGCGGACCTTCGTGAACGAGCGGGCGCAGGATGCGCAGGAGCGAGTGAGCGCGGAGCGGCCGCGGACAGGAAGTCCGCGGCCGCGTGTCCGCCATCATGACGTGCCGCCCCCGCGGCCAACCACGATCTCAGCGCTACGTCAGATCAAACCGCAACAAGCGGTGATTCCGCTTCTTCTTCGTCGCTCGCGCGCGCAGCCGCACGCGTGAGACTCGCCTGCATCTCGGCAGCGACTCCCGCGAGCGGCGTCGGGATGTCGCCGTCGAGCAGTTCTTGTTTCGCGAGACGGAGCGCGGCGCGATCGTGTTCGAGTGCGGTGATGACGTCGCCGGAAGACCAGGCGGTTTCAGCGTCGCGCAAATGCGCGCGAACGCGGCGGGCGTCGATCGCGAAGAGATCCAGATTCAATGCGAGCTCGTCGCCGAACGCTGCGTAGTGCGAGAGATCGGCGTAGCCGACGACGGCGGCAAGGGAGCGGCGCATCGTGCTGCAGGCGGAGCGGAGCGATTGCGCGGCGAGCTGGCGATCGGCGTCGGGCCAGAACGCGCGCAGGAGCAGCTCGCGGCGTGCGCGGCCTTGCGGCTGCATCGCGAGGAAGGCGAAGATTTGGGCGTCACGGCGGCGGAACCACGCGACGCGCTGCGATTCGATCCGGACTTCCGGTTTACCGAAGAGACGCACCGAGAACGGTACGAGCGCGCGCGCGGGCTGCGCGTTGCTGATTCGCGTGACGCGCGCGATCGCGCGGTAGGGGCGGAACGTTCCGTCGGCCCAGCGCACGAACAGGCCGCGCTGCTCGAGGCGGTCGAGCAGTGCGTCGTCGACGTTCTCGCCGTCGAAGACTTTGCGCGCGGCCGTGGCCAGCACGGGCTCTTCGTCGGCCAGCGCGTCGTCGATGAAGTGGCGCATGAAGCGGCCGTTCGTTTTGCGCCAGCGGTCGAACGCGTTTTCGAGCGAGACGTGCTGTGCCGAGGCGCTGTCGCGGATCACCGAGCAGAGCGCGAACGCCCAGCCTTCGGTGTCGTGAACGAGGCGGCCGATCTCGCGCTCGTCGCTCGCGTCGAGGCGGGCCGCTTCGGCGAGACGCGTCGCCTCTTCGATCGTGAAGGCGAGGCGGTCGCCGTCGAGGACGGCGCCGAGGCCGAGCGAGACCAGGCGCGTCGCGTCGACGACGTCGCGCGAGCGGGAGGCGTAGACGAATGTGACGTTTTCGGGGGCTTCGTAGACGAAACGGCGGAGGGCGGCGCGGACGGCTCCGGGAGCGCGGTCGGCTTCGTCGATCAGGACCTCGCAGCGGCCCGCGTCTTCGAGGGCGGAGAGGAGGCCGTCGTCGCTGTCGGGCTCGGCGAAGCCGAAGGCGCGGGCGATCGTGGAGCGCAGCGAGGCGGGGGTGGAACCGGCGTCGAGGGAGACGTAGCCCGCGCGGTGGCGGGGCGCGGCGGCGTAGGCGACGAGGGCGGTCGTCTTACCCGACCCCGACGGCGCCGCGACCAGGCGCAGCGGAACATCGGCGTGGTCTGAAAGCCAGCCGGAGATCCGTTCCCGTCGGATGGTGTCGGGCGCAAGCTTGGGGAGCTTCGCTCGAGACATTGCCTCGTGCACGTGGGCGGTCCCTCATGAGACTAGGTCTTTAGGCCCAAACAAATACCCGGGGTGTGACCGACCTAACACTCTTAACCAGGAAAAGACTGTACGGTCGCCCTCAGTGCGTGAGGCGAAGCGGCCGCACCAGGGTTTCGAGCCCGACGCCGCGCTGCATGGTGACCCGGACGGTGTACGCGCCCGGCGACGAGGGGGCGGTGAGCGCGACGCTGCGCTCGCCGCGGCGCAGGTCGGCGCCGGCCAGTTCGACGTCGTCGCGGTCGCGGACGACCTGGACGCGGGCGCCGTCCGCGAAGGGAATGTCGACCACGAAGGGCTCGCCGGCGTGGACCGGGTCGGGGCGGATCGCGAACGTGTCGCCGCCGCCGGCGTCGACGACCGTCGAATGCGAGCCGTTGCCGGCGCCGGCGGGTCGCCGATCCGGACCGGCCGACGACGGAGCAGAAGGCGCCGGAGACGGCGCTTGAGCGATCGCGGCGGAGAGCGGGACGCGCGTCTCCTGGCCGGCGGCGTTCCCTTCGCCGCGGGCGCGGGCGACGAGCTGATACGGTTCGCGCGGGCCGGCGGGCGGCGCGGGGACCTGGATCGTGCCTTTGCCTGAGGGTGTCGTTGTCGAGAAGTAGGTCGCGCCCGTCCGGTCGACGATTGCGAGCTGGAGGTCGCGGGCGTCGGCGATGTTGTAGCGGACGGTGAGCGGCGCGTTCGGTCGCGGCGCATCGACGGCGAGCGTCTCGATCCGCGGCGGCGGGGTCGCGACGATCCGGATCGGGGGCGGCGGGGTGGCGCGGGCGTAGGCCGCATCGCGGGTGTCGCTTCCGAAGTTGTTCGCGATCGCGACGCGCAAGTTGGCGGCGTCACCGTTTCCGAGCGGCATCTCGCCGGAGGGCTGCGGGAGCACACCCTGCGCGACGACGGCGCCGTGTGAGTCGCGCAGCTCGTAGGTGCGCTTCCCGCTGCCGGCGGTCGCCCAGCGCGCGATCAGCTTCCCGTCGGGCGTTGCCAGCAGCGCGGCGTCGACGACGCGGGGGCGCTCCAATCCGAAGAAGACGAGCGTGCCGCCCGCGAGGAGCCCGGCGACGCCGATCGCGGTCGCGGGGGTGACCCAGCGGCGGCGCGGGCGGCCGCCGCGCGGCGGCGGGGCCTCGACGACGAGGTGGATGCCTTCACCGTGGACTTCCGCGACGACGCGCTCGTACGCGAGCGCCGCGTCGAGGGTGAAGCCGGTCCGGACCGCCGCGTGCGGCTCGACCTCGATCGCGAGCGCCGCGACCGGACGGCCCTCGTCGACCCGGATCGCGCTGACCGTCGCGGCGAGCACGCCGGCGGTGCCGTTGGTGATGCGAAGCTCGTAGCGCGCGCCTTTGCTGTCGAGCCCCACGGGCTCCAGCTCGCAGGCGACCGCGCCGGCCGGG
>DASZGA010000040.1:0-20155 GCA_035939295.1 Candidatus Elarobacter sp.
TCACGACGTGCGTCGCGTCGGCGGTGAGGTGCCCGTTCGCGTCGAGGTCGAATGCGTACACCGCGTTGGTCGGGCCACCCGACGCGAGGACCAGCGTGCGCGAGGGTTGCGCGGGATCGGCGAGCGCCGCGACGCCGACCCAGAACTTCTCGCCCGGCGCGCGATAGCGGTCGACGACGCGCATCGTCGCGAGCTCGACGACGGCGAGCGAGAACCCGCCGGTCGCGCCGGAGTCGACCAGCGAGTGCACCATCCCTTCGCGCTCGTCGTCGTTGCTGACGATCGCGAATCGCCCGTCCGGCGTCAGCGCGACGCCGAGCGCGTTCATTCCGGTGACGACGCTCTCGCCGAGCGGGGTGACGATTCGCCCCGACGGCAGCACCGCGTCGAACGTTCCGCCGCGGAAATGTCCCGCCGGAATATTTCCGGCCGGCGCGGCGTACGTCACCCGCGCGGTTGCGGCGTGCTTCGGCGCGCCGTGCTTCGGCGTTGCGGCGGCGGTCGCGCAAGGCACGAACGCGAGCAGCACGGCGGCGAGCGCGAGGCGATTCCGATTCATCGATTCCTTGTCTTCGAGGCGTATTACTGGAGGGCGCGAGCGAGGCGTTCGACCGCGCGCAGCAGCGCGTCGTCGTCGAGGTCCCCGAACGAGAGCCGCAGCGCCGGCGGGCCGGTGCGCGTCGGATAGAACGGATCGGCGGGCATGACCAAGACACCTTCGCGGGCGCACTGGTCGAACGCCGCCTGCGTCGAGAGCCGAGGCGGGAGCCGCAGCCAGACGTTGGTCCCCGCCTGCGGCGCGCGCACGTCCGCCCACGGCAGCGCGCGCGCAAGCGCGTCGACGAACAGGTCGCGCCGGTGGCGGTAGAGCGCGCGCGCGCTCTTCAGATGGCGAGGATATGCCGGGGAACGCAGAAACCGCCACAGCGCGCGCTGCGTGAGCGTCGAGGTGAACGAGTCGGTCCGCACCTTCGCGGCCTCGATCGTCATTCGCAGCGCACCTTTCACGCGCAGATACCCGATCCGCAGCGCCGGAAAGATCGACTTCGAGAGCGACTCCATCATCACGACGCGGCCGTCGGTGTCGTACGCCGCGAGCGGCGGCGGCGCCGGGCCGTCGTACGCGAACGTCCAACCGGTTTGATCTTCGAGGACGACGACGTCGTAGCGGCGCGCCAATTCGACGATCGCTTTCCCGCGCCGCGCCGGCAGCACCGTTCCGGTCGGGTTTTCGGCGATCGGACAGATCGAGAACAACCGCGGGCGGTACTCCGCGAAGACGCGCTCGACGTCGTCGATTCGCACGCCGTCGGCGTCGCTGCGCACCTCGACGTAGCTCGCGCCGCGCGCGTCGAAGACGCCGAGCGTCCCCGGATACGTCGGCGACTCCGACGCGACCACCGCGCGATCCGCCAGCAGCACGGATGCGATCAGGTCGGCGGCCTGCTGCGCGCCCGAGGTGACGATGATCTCATCCGCGTTCGCGTCGCAGCCGCGCGCGTTCAGGAACTCGGCGAGCGAGGCGCACAGGTCCGGATCGCCGGTGTTCGCGCGGTACTGCATCGCTTCGGGCGGATCGTCGGCGAACGTGCGCTGCATCGCGCGGCCGAACTCCGCCATCGGGAACGTCTCCGGCGCCGGATTCGCGCGCGCCAGCGAGATCACGCCTGGCGCGTGCGCCTGCGCGAGCCGGTCCATCACGCCTTCCATCCGCTCGCCGCGCGAGAGCAGCGAGGGTTCCCACGTCCGCGCGAACGACGTCTCGTCGGCACCGCGCGCCGGTGCCACAAAGGTGCCGCGCCCGACGCGCGAGACGACGCGCCCGCGCGCCGCGAGCGTCTCGTACGCCTGCGACACCGTCACCAGAGCTACGTCGAGCTCGCCGGCCAGCGACCGAATCGGCGGCAATCGTTCGTCGGGCGCGAGCTGACCGCGCTCGATCGAAGTGGCGAGCGCGTCGGCGATTTGCACATACAATGGCCTCGGATCGCGCGAGTCCAGCGCGATCGCGGGGATCATCGCTCGTCGAGCCGGTAACCGATTCCGCGGACGGACGAGATCGCGAGCGTGGCGGCGACTTCGTTGAGCTTCTTGCGGAGGGCGGCGACGTGGACGTCGACGACGCGGGTCGGGACACCCGAGACGTCGTTCCACACGCGTTCGAGGATCTGCGCGCGGGTCAGCAGCTTGCCGACGTTCTCCGCCAGATACCACAGCAGGCGGAACTCGAGCGCGGTCAGCGTGACGCTCTTGCCGCCGTTCTCCAGCGTGTGGAAATCGCGGACCAGCGTCGCGCCGCCGACCTGCAGCCGGCCTTCTTGATCGGTCTTGCGCGAGCGCTCGCGGCGGCGCAGAAAGGACTGCACGCGCGCGACCAGCTCGTTGCCGGAGAACGGCTTTCGAATGTAGTCGTCGGCGCCGAGGCCGAGCCCCTTGAGCACGTCGTTCTCGCTCGAGTGCGCGCTGACCATCAGGATGAACGCATCGGACGAGTTCGCCAGCGACGTGCAGACGTCGAGCCCCGAGATGTCGGGCAGCTCGACGTCGAGCAGCACGATCGCCGGCTTGAAGACCGGTTCCGTCTCGAGTCCCGCGGAGCCGGTGCTCGCGATGCGAACTTCGTAGCCGCTGCGTTCCAGGATCATCTTCTCGAACGTCGCGACGTCGGCGTCGTCCTCGATGATCAAGATCCGGTCGGACATCTAACGCGCCCCGACCGGTTCGGCGGCGGCGTCTTCGTCGGCGATCAGCAGCTCGCGCCGCGCGACGCCCTCGTCGATCGCCGCCTGCGCGACGGCCTTCGCGACCGCGTCGACGACCTTCGTGTCGAAGACGCTGGGGACGATGTACTCGGCGCTGCGCTCGTCGCCGACGATGTCGGCGATCGCGCGCGCCGCCGCGAGCTTCATCCCCTCGGTGATCTTGCGCGCGCGGCAGTCGAGCGCGCCGCGGAAGATCCCCGGAAACGAGAGCAGGTTGTTGATCTGGTTCGGGAAGTCGCTGCGCCCGGTTCCGATCACCGCGGCGTACGGCGCGGCGGCGTCCGGCATCACTTCGGGGGTCGGGTTCGCCATCGCGAAGACGATCGGATCGCGCGCCATCGTCCCGATCCATTCCGGCTGCAGAATCCCCGGCGCGCTCACGCCGATGAACACGTCGGCGCCCTTGATCACTTCTTGCAGCGAGCCGCGGCGGTTGTCGCGGTTCGTGTGCTGCGCGAGCCAGGTCCAGTGCGAGTTCTGGTACTGCTGGTCGCGGCTGAGCGCGCCGTCGCGGTCGACCGCGATCACGTCGCGGACGCCGGCGGCGAGGAGCATCTTGATCGTCGCGGTTCCCGCAGCGCCGCTCCCGGTCAGCACGATCGTCAGGTCTTCCATGTTCTTGCCGACGACGGCGGCGGCGTTCATCAGCGCGGCCAGGATCACGACGGCAGTGCCGTGCTGGTCGTCGTGCATCACCGGGATGTCGAGCTCGTCGACGAGCCGGCGTTCGACCTCGAAGCAGCGCGGCGCGCTGATGTCTTCCAAGTTGATCCCGCCGAAGATCGGCGCGATTCGCTTCGCGGTCTCGACGATCTCATCGACGTCTTTCGTGTCGAGGCAGATCGGAAACGCGTCGATGTCGGCGAACTGCTTGAAGAGCATGCACTTGCCCTCCATCACCGGCGCCGCGCCGTACGGCCCGATGTCGCCGAGGCCGAGGACGGCGGTGCCGTCGGTCAGCACGCACACCGTGTTGCGCTTGATCGTCAGCGCGTACGCTTTGTTCGGATCCTTCGCGATCGCGCTCGAGACGCGCGCGACGCCCGGCGTGTAGACGGTGGAGAGATCCTGGCGAGTTTTGACCGGGCGCGTGATTCCGGTGCGGATCTTTCCGCCGAGGTGCGCGAGGAACGTCGAGTCGGAGACGTTGACGATCCGGACCCCGTCGACCCCGGAGATCGCCCGAATGACCTGGTCGCCGACCATTTCGCTGGGAACGTTCACCGTTACGTCCCGGACGATCGTCGTCTTGCCGACGGTGCGCGTATCGACCGCGCCTACCGTGCCGCCGGCGTCGCCGATCGCGGACGCAAGGACGCCGAACGAGCCCGGCGTATTCGGCGTTTCCAGCCGTATGACGAGCTGCGTGCCGATCGAAGGAGCGGAGGCCATCGGCTTCGGGTACGGTGTCGCCCGCCGGGTGTCCTCGCCGATCGCTTCGCTCGTCCTCTCCCCGGGGCGGTCCTTCTCAGCGGTCGACACTCGACGAAACCGTTCGTTTTTGGGCATCTTCACGGTATGACGTACGTCACGGCGGTGGCCGCCGGCGCGCTGGGTGCGCTGGCGCTGGTCGCGGTGGGCACCGGTCCGGCGCTCCGGCGACGGCGTGAGACGCTCGAAGCGGCGGCGGCGGCGGCGCTTGCGACGGCCGCGACGATCCTCGGCGGCGACGACTTCGTCTTGGGTGGGGTCGCGCTCGTCCTCGGCGCGGCGGCGATCGCGCGCTACATCCAGGCGGTCGTCTCGGCGACCCGCGACGCCCCGGCTCGGCTCTTCGCCGCCTTCGAGCGGGAGAGCGAGACCCGCGGGCGGTTCCTCCCGCGGACGCTGGTCGACCGGCTCGGCCGAACCCTCGACGACGTCGCGATCGGCGACCTGGCTACCGAGCCCATGACCGTTCTCTTCGCTGACATCCGCGACTCGACGGCGCTGACCGAGCAGCTCCCCTCCGAGACCGCGTTCGTGCTGATCGCCGACTTCTTCGCGCGCTCGGCCCGGGTCGTGCGCGAGCACCGGGGGAGCATCGACAAGTATTTAGGTGACGGCTACATGGCGCTGTTCCCGCGCTGCGTCGAAGACGCGCTCGACGCAGCGCTTGCGCTGCAGGCGGCGGTCCGCGAGCTCAACCGCGAGAAGCTGGGGCCGCCGATCGAGATTGGCGTCGGCCTGCACACCGGCCCGGTGACGTTCGGGACGGTCGGCGACGCGCGCCACATCGACACGACCGTCGTCTCCGACACGGTCAACACCGCGAAGCGCGTCGAGGGGCTTTCGAAGCGCTTGCGCGCGCCGGTCGTCGCGACCGAGGACGTGATGCACCTCGTGCGCGAGCCGTCGCGCTACATCGTCCGCCCGCTCGGCGCGCAGCCGGTCCGCGGGAAGCGCGAGCCGATCGACGTGATGGCGATCGAGCCGGCGCCCGAAGTCCGCCGCGTCAACACGGTACGCCTGCCGTCTCCGGCGAAGCGCCGCGGCTGATCGTCAGACGATGGGCTCGCCAGTCGATCCCACCGCGGGTTTCTCGAGCGCGAGCCGGCTCGGCCCGAAGAGCAGCGGATAAAGAATACCCGCCAGCGCGCCGCCCGCGAGCGGAACGACCCAGAACACCCAGAGCTGCGCAATTGCCCAGCCGCCGGCGAACAGCGCCGGCCCCGTGCTGCGCGCCGGGTTCACCGACGTGTTGGTGACCGGGATGCTGATCAGGTGGATCAGCGTGAGCGCGAGCCCGATCGCGATCGGCGCGAAACCGCCGGGCGCGCGTTCGTCGGTCGCGCCGAGGATCACCATCAGGAACATAAATGTTAGCACGAGCTCGCAGACGATGCACGCGGTGAGCGAGTACCCGCCGGGCGAATGGTCGCCGTACCCGTTGCTCGCGAAACCGCCGGCCGTGCTGAACCCGGTGGCGCCGCTCGCGATGACGTAGAGCACGGCCGCCGCAACGATCGCGCCGACCACCTGCGCGACGATGTACGGCAGCACGTCGCGCGAGGGGATCCGGCGCGCGACCCACAGACCGACCGTCACGGCGGGATTGAAATGCCCGCCCGAAATCGGGCCGAACGCGTACGCGCCGGTCAGGACGGTCAGCCCGAACGCCAGGGCGACGCCGGCGAAGCCGATGCCGTGCTGTGGGAACGCCGCCGCGAGCACGGCGCTCCCGCAGCCTCCGAGTACGAGCCAGAACGTGCCGAGAACCTCGGCGGTCAACCGCCGAAAGAGCGCAGTCGTCGTCATTTCGATCCTCCTAGGCCGGCTACGAGCGTAGCATTCGCGCCCGCGGTCCTCTACGTCCCGCTGATCGTCATCTCGGCGATGCGGAACGACGGGGAGACGATCGTCCCGTCGAAGCGCAGGTCGCCGGCGATCCCGTCGATGCTTTGCAGCATCTCTTGGAACGTCGAGGCGATCGTGAACTCGTCGATCGCGTACTGCGGCGTTCCGTCTTCGATGTAGATTCCGCGGCCGCCGCGGCTGTAGGTTCCGCTCGCGTACTCGGTCGCGAAGCCGATCGTGTCGAGGACCAGGACGCCGCGTTCGGTCGAAGCGACCAGATCGTCGAGCGTCCCGGTCCCGGGGACTAGGAAAAAGTTGTTCGCTTCGACAGCCCCGTGCGAGGCGTTGCCGGTCGATACGATTCCGAGCCGGCGGCCCCAGTAGACGTCGCTGAGATACGTTTGCAGGACACCGTTCGCGACGACGACGGTCTCGCGCGTCGGCGTTCCTTCGCCGTCGAACGGCGAGCTGCCGAGGCCGCCGCGGAGACGGCCGTCGTCGACGATCGTCACGCGCTCGCCCGCGATCCGCTCGCCGACACGGTCGGCGAGCCACGAGTTCCCGAGCGCGACGTTCGCCGCGCTGAGCGCCGCGAAGACGTCACCTAGGACGGCCGCGGCGACGTCGCGCTCGAAGATCACCGGCACGCGCATCGTCGGCGGTTTGCGCGCGCCGATCAGCGCGAGCGCGCGGTGGACGGCGTGCAGCGCGACGGCGTCCGCGCTCTCCGCGGTCGCCCAGCCGCGCGCCGCGGTTCCGTAGTGGCCGATCCGCTTGTCATCGCCGTCATACGCGACCGGCGCGGCGGCGCGCGACACCGTCGTCCCCTGCGTGACGCCGCGGAAGCCGCGCGTGTTCGCGAGCGCCCACGACGTCAGCGCATCGCGCACGCGCGAGCCGTCCGAGTTGCCGATCCGCACGTCGGCCTCGCGCACCGCGTGCTCCATCGCGAGCGCTTCGGCGATCTTCTCGGCGTCCGAACGGTCCGCCACGTCGTCCGCAACGGTAAGCAGATCGTGGTCGCAGACGCCGTCGGAAGCGACGGTGTCGGGCAACCCCGCGTGCGGATCCTCGCCGACGAACGCCGCCGCCTCGACAGCGCGCCTCACCAGCGCGTCGATCCCGTCGCGTGACAGATCGGTCGTCGTCAGCGTCGTGTGGCGCTTCCCGGAGAACGCGCGCAGGTGCAGCGAGCGGCCGCGCGAGCGCTCGAGCTTGGTGACTTCGTCGGCGCGCGCCTCGCACGCGAAGCGCTCCGCGATCGAGACCGTTGCGTCGGCGTCGGTCGCACCGGCCGCACCGGCGCGCGCGATCGCGTACTCGGCGATCTCGAGCGCCTCGTCGCGCGGGTCAGCCACGGCCGGTCCCTCCGACGGTGCACGCGGCGAGCTTCACCGTCGGAATCCCGACGCCGACGGGGACGCGCTGCCCGCCTTTCCCGCACGTGTACGAACGGTTCGCGAGCCGCCCGTCGGCGCCGACCATCGTCACCTTCGTCATCGCGTCGGGACCGTTGCCGACCAGCGTCGCGCCGCGCACGGGCGCCGTGATCTTGCCGTTCTCGATCAAGTAGCCTTCGGCGATCATGAACACGAAGTCGCCCTTGCTGATCTCGACCTGACCGCCGCTGAACGAGGCCGCGTACAGACCGCGCTCGATCGACGCGACGATCTCGTCGGGATCCGACGTCCCCGCCGGCATGAAGGTGTTGCACATCCGCGGCTGCGGCAGCACCCGGTAGGATTCGCGCCGTCCGCTTCCGGTCGACGCGACACCCATCAAGCGAGCGTTGAGGCGATCCTGCATGTAGCCGCGCAAGATACCGTTCTCGACCAGCACTTTGTGCTGCCCCGGCGTCCCCTCGTCGTCGACCGCGATGCTCCCGCGCTCGCCGTGAAGGTTGCCGTCGTCGTAGATCGTCACCAGATCGCTCGCGACGCGCTCGCCGACGCGGCCGCTGTAGAGCGAGGTGCCTTTGCGGTTGAAGTCGGCTTCGAGCCCGTGGCCGACCGCTTCGTGCAGCAGCACGCCGCCGCCGCCGGGACCGATCACCACCGGCATCTCGCCGGCCGGCGCCTCGCGCGCGCCGAGCTTCGTCGTCGCGACTCGCGCGGACTCCCGCGCGATCGACTCCGGCGTCACCTCGTCGTAGACGTCGAGGCTGCTGCGCCCGCCGTCCCCAAGATACCCGTTCTCGCGCTGCGAGCCTTCGCGCGCGACGACCTGCACGCCGAGCGCGACCAACGGCCGCCGGTCCGTGACGACGCGACCGTCGCTCGAAGCGATCTGCACGTACTGCAATTCGTCGGTGACGAACGCGTTGACCGCGACGACGCGCGGATCGAACGCGCGCGCCGCGACGTCGGCACGTGCCAGCAACGAGACGTAGCGCGCCGAGTCGACCGGCTCCTCGGGGTGCGGCTCGTACATCGGCGGCGCATGCTGCGAAGCAAGCTCGACGACGCTCGCATGCGCGCGCCCGTCGCGCGCGATCAGCGAAGCCGTCTCCGCGGCGCGCAACAACGACGCTTCGTCCAGATCGTCCGAGTACGCATACCCGGACTGCGCCCCGACGACCACGCGCACGCCGGCACCGCGCAGCACGGTCGACGACGCCTCGCGCACGTGACCGTCCTGCAGCCGAAACGACTGCGCGAACCGGTTTTCGAAGAAGACGTCGGCGAAATCGCCGCCACGCCGCAGCGCTCGCGAGAGCACGCGAGCAAGCAAATCGGAATCGAGCGCGGTCACCACGGTCCGCGCCCATTCGGTGCTAGTCTTTGTGCTTCATTTCCGGCAACGCGCCGCACGCCATCGTCTCGCCGCCTTCCTTCTTCAGCACCGCGATAACATACGGACCCGGCTTCGGAGCGCTCGCACGCAACCGAGTCTCCGAGCGGCCGCCCATCACCGGCTTGAGCGGATATGCGGGCTCGGCGCTCATCTTCGCGCAGGTCCCGGTATAGAGCCCGGCCGGATACTCCGCCTCCGGGATGAACACGCCGTCCAGCACGATGCTCACGTCGACGACGAGCGGCTTCATCGACACGTGCGCGAGCGTCGCGCTCCCGCCGATCTTCGACCCGTGCTGCGCCAACAGCGGAACCTTCACCACCGGCCCCGCCGCGGCAGCACCCGCAAAAACAACCGCTAGCGGAAAAGCCAGCCAAACAGAACGCTTCACGGCGATTCACCTTTCAGGTATAGGCGGCGAGATCCTCGACATCGTACGCCTCCTCTGCGCACGAGTCAACTCGCGCTAGCTTCGCGCAAGAATATCCAGCGCACGATTGATGCCGATCTCGACCGGGCCGTCGTCGGCGCGGCGGTCGTTGACGAGGATTGCGAAGGCGACGCGGCCGTGGTGGCGGGTTTGGACGTAGCCGGTGAGCGCGTTGACGTTGGCGATGTGACCGCTCTTTGCGCGGGCGCGCCCGAGCGCGTCACGGACGCGGCGGTGGCGGACCGTTCCTTCGATGCCGACGCGCGGAAGCGCGCCGACGAAAAGCGGTCCGACCGGTTCTTGCGCGACGCGCGCCAGGAGCACGGCGAGCGTCAGCGGCGCGACGCGGTCGCTCGGCGCGAGACCGCTCCCGTCGACGATCCGCAACCCGTCCTGCGGAACGCTGCCGCGCGCGAGGATCGCGCGCTCGACCAGCCCGCCGTTCGCCTCCGTCCCGGCGCCGCGCGTCGCGCCGACGGCGCGCAGCAGCTGCTCGGCGAAATGGTTGTTCGACTCCAGCATCATCTCGTGCACGATCTCGCGCAGCGGCGGCGAACGATGCCGCCACAGCACCAGCGGCGCGAGCGGCGCGACGCCGGTTCGAATCCCGCTCTCCACCGCGATCCCGCGCTCGCGCAGCATCGCGCGCACCACGCCCGCGGCATAGCGCGGTAAATCGGTAACAGGACGCCAGAACGACTGCTCCGCGCCGGCCTCGACGCGACCGTCGAGCGTGAAGTCGTTGCGCGCCGGGTCGCGCTGAATCGTCAGCAGCGTCGTATACGAGGTGACGATCGCGCCCGTGACGCGCACCATGTCGGACGGCGGCAGCACGCGCACCCGCGCCGCGACGCCGGGACTCGTCGGAACGAGATGAAACTCGACCGTTCCCTGATCCAGCGAGAGCGCGCTCGTCCCCGCAGCGTATCCATACTGCAGATCGTCGGGATCCCAACCACGGTTGACTTCGGGGCCCGAGAAGAGGGACGCGTCGGCGACGACGGCGCCGCTGACGTCGCGCACGCCGGCGCGCGCGAGCGCCGCAACCCCGCCGCGCAGATCGTCGCGCGTCAGCAGCGGGTCGCCGCTTCCGACCAAAAACAGATCGCCGTCGACCTTGCCGTCCGGCGCGGGATCGTCGACCGATTCGAACGTCGTCGAGAAACGGTAGTTCGGGCCGAGCGTTTCGAGCGCTGCCGCGCCGACCAGCACCTTGAACGTCGAAGCCGGCGTCATCGGCACCCGTTCGCGACGTGTGAAGAGCGGTCGCCCGTCGCCGTCGACGACCGCGATCCCACTCGTCGCCAGCGCCGATACGCCGAGCGCGCCGCGCAATCGCGCTTGCAGCGCGCTCACGTCGGCAGCGCTCCACGCGGGCGCACTCGGGGCGGCGGGGATCGCCGTCGGACCGCGCGTCGGCTGCGGCGAGGGCGCCGGCTCGCGGCCGCCGCACGCCGAGACCGCCGCGAGCGCGAGCGCCGCGGCGGCGAGCCGGCCGAGCGCGTTCACTTCGCGGTCAGCTCGTCCGAACGGCTGGGGCCGAGCTCGTCGAGCCGCTCGCGCAGCGTTTGCGACTCCGCGCGCAGCTTGTCGACTTCCTCGCGCAACCGCGCGAGCTCGGCGGGCTTCGACTGCTGCTCGCGAATGCGGATCGCCGCTTCGGCAGCGTCGCGCCGCAACCGCCCGTCGCTCTCGCCGGTCGCGAGCCGGTCGAGCGTCGGCAGCAGCCGCGGATCGTCGAGCCGTTCCGCCGCCGCGAAGGCCGACATCCGCACCAGGTACGCACGGTCGTCGAGCGCGCGCTCGACCGCCTCGACCGCCGCGGTGCGTGCCGATTCGACCAGCGTCCCGAGCTGTCCGATCGCACCGACCGCCGCGCGCCGCAACGCTTCCGGCCGGTCCGGCTGCAACGCCGACTCGATCACCGCGAGCGCGCGCGCATCGGCGAGCGCGCCGAGTCCGCGGACTGCACCGGATGCGATCGTCTCGTTCCACGACGGGATCGCGAGGCCGTCGACCAGCACGTCGAACGCGCGCGGGTCGCGCGTCTTGCCCAGCGAGTGCAGCGCCGCCGCGACGACGAAGTACGAGGGATCGTCGCGCAAACCGATCAGCGCTTCCGCCACCTCCGCATCGCGCCAATGCCCGAGCGCTTCGGCGACGGCGCGCCGCACCTTCGGATGGCTGTGCGCGATGTGCGCAAGCAGCGTCTCGCGCGCGGACGGTGCGCGCGACGCGCCGAGCGCCGCCGCGACTTCCACGCCGACGCCCCAGAACGGATCGTGCGCCAGCGCGTGCGCCAGCGCTTCGCGCGCCGCGCGCCCCGCCTCTTTCGCCAGCGCCTTCGCCGCGCGGATCCGCGCGATCGGCGACGGTTCGACGCGCAAGATCGCCGCGTGCATGTCGGCCCCGAGCGACGAGGTCCACGAGGAGAGAACCCACGCCGCCGGATCGACGCGCACCAGCGCCGGCTCGCGCTCGAGCGGGACGGCGAAGGTGTGCGGCGCGCGGTCGACGTGCAGCTTCACCCGCGTCTCGCCGGACAGCGGCCCGTCGCCGAAGTCGGCGCGAATCGACTCCGGCGCCACCGAAGCGAAGCCGACGTCGAGATCGAACACGTAGGCGGGGTTGTCGTCGTCGATCGTCTGCTTTTGCGCGACGGTGATCAGCGCGGTCTTCCGCTCGCCGTCCCATTTGTACGCGACGTCGATCAGCGGGTGGCCGCCGCGCTCGACCCACTGCGCGAAGAACCGCCGCGTGTTGCGCCCCGTCTCGACCTCGATCGCGCGGATCAGGTCGATCGTCTCGACGTTCCCCCGCTCGTTCGTACTGACGTAGCGCCTGAGGGCGCGCTTCATCCGCTCCCAGCCCAGCTCGCCGCGCAGCATGTGCAGCACCGCGCCGCCCTTTTCATACAGGTGGCGGTCGAACAATTCGATCGGGTCGCGGAACATGTTGCAGACGATCGGCCGGCGGTAACGCTCGCTGTCCTCTTCGAGGTAGCGCTGCACCACGCCGTAGACGTCGTACAAATACTCGTCCCAGCCTTTGTCGGCGTCGAGCCAGACCGCTTCGAAGTACGTTGCGAACCCTTCGTTGAGCCAGGCGTGCGCCCAGTCGCGGCAGGTCACCAGGTCGCCGAACCACTGGTGCGCCAGCTCGTGCGAGGCCAGGTAGTCCGCGCTGTAATCGAGGTGTGCGCGCTCGTCGTGCAGGACGCGGTCGGTCTGCGTCGTCGCCGACGTGTTCTCCATCCCGCCGAAGATAAAGTCGGCGACCGCGATCTGCGAGTAGCGCTCGTACGGGTATTTCACGCCGATCGTGCGCTCGAAGACGTCGACCATCCGCGGCGTGTTGCCGAACGCGCGCTCGCCGTCGGCCTCGCGCCCCGGGAGCGTGTAGTACCAGATCGGGACGCGGTCGTGCGGCTGCTCGACCTCGCTGAACGGCCCGGCGACCAGCGTCACCAAGTACGTCGCGTGCGGGATGTGCTGCTCGTAGCGGTAGACGGTCTCGGCCTGCCCTTCGGTGCGCGACACGAGCGCGCCGTTCGCGAGCGCGAAGTGGCCCTTCGGCACGATCACGGTCGCCGAGGTCGTCTGCTTCTCGGCCGGATAGTCGAAGCACGGGAACCAGTAGCGCGCGTCGGAGTCCTGGCACTGCGTCCAGACGTGCTTCGGCTCGTGCTCGATGAAGTAGATCCCGCGCTGCGGGCTCTGCACGACGTACTCGACGGCGAAGACGAGTTCGTCGTCGGCACGCAGCGGCGGGTCGAGCGTGACCTCGAGCGTCTCGCTGGTCGAGCGGAACGGCACCTCGCGGCCGTCGTCGCGCCGCACCGAGCGCACGTCGAGGTCGACCGCGTCGAGGACGAGCCGCGCGACGCCGTCTTCGATCGCGCGCACGGTCGTCGTGCAGACCGCGTCGAGCCGCTTCGCCTCGATGTCGGGCCGCAGCCGCAAGTCGATGTGCACCACGTCGACGACCTTGTCGGGTCCGTACTGCGGGCGTGCGCCCGGAAGCGCGAAGGGTCGATGATCGCTCAAATACCGGCTCCGTCGGTGAAGGTGGGGTCGTCGTCGTCTTGCAACGGCCGCGCGAACGCGATGGTTTCCAACAAGGCGACGTCGCGGTCGAGCGCCGGCGCGGTGAGCGGAATGGAGTCGATCACGATCGCGCGGTCCGCGTCGCGTTCGCGTCTTCCCAGCGCAGGAGATGAAGCGCGTTCGGCCGCGGGTCGATGCACCAGGTGACGAAGTAGCGGCGCGCCGGAACGGTGTGACCGGTCGGATCGGTGTACGAGTACTCAAGGCCCGGACCGGCTTCGACGATTCGGCACGCTTCGCGGAAGCGCCGCTCGAAATCGGGCCGTCCGGGATACGTCTCGGGGCGCCCCTTCACCGGAACGAGCGCCTCTTTGTCGACGAACAAGATCCGCTTCGGATGCATGTCGGGGTCGTACCAGCGCTTCGCTTCCATGCCTTGCGCGTTGTAGCCGATGAAGACCGGAGGAATCCCAGCCTCGTAGTCCATCGTCGACGAGAATCCGTAGCCGTCGGTCACCACGACGGCGTCGTTCGCGTCGGCCATCCGGCGCACGTCCTGCGCCAGCGACCAGTACGTGAAGATCTCGAACGGCCCGCTGTTGCGCAGCGTCGATCCCGTCGAGCGAAACTGCGAGTAGAGCTGCCCCGGAAACGCCGCCGCGAGAAACAGGAACGGAATGAGCACGGCCGCCGGTACCGCGCCGGCCGTCGCCCACAAGACGCGCGCGCGGTGCGAGAGCGATTCGAACGCAAGGCCCATCCCGACGCACAGCGAGACGAACGGCCCGAAGATCCAGTGGAACTCGATCCGCTCGTGGAAGTTGAGCAGCAGCAGCAGCGCCGTCAGCGGGACCGCCGTCCACGCGATCAGCGCGTTGCGCGGCCGAACCAGGACCGCGAGTGCGGCGATCCACAGCCCGGGCGAGTACGCGCCTGCGTTGACGATCAGATAGTTGAGCGGCCGCGTCGCCGACCACTGCGCTTCGTGCCGCTTCTGAAACGCGAACGTGAACGTCTCCCAGTGATGGGTTGCGTTCCACGCGACGAACGGCGCGTACAGGACGGCGGCGACGGCGAACGAGAGTCCCAACCCTTCGCGCCACAGGACGCGCCGCGACGGCGCGAGCGACCACGCCACGATCCCTGCGACCAGCGCGAAGGCGAACATCTTCGAGAGCAGCGCGAACGCGATCGCCGCACCGAGCAGAACGTAGTCGCGTCGCGCGTGCGTCTGCGACGCGCGCACGGTGAGGTACAGGCACAGCGCCCAGCCCGCCATGAGCGGGCCGTCCGGCGTCGCCGTGACGAAACCGACCGAAAGCAGCGGCGGCAGCGTCATCGCGAGCGCGGTGACCATTCCGGCGCGCTCGTCGCCGGTCAACCGTTTCGCCGTCGCTGCCGCCGCGAGGGTCGCAACGACGCCGCACAACAGGAAGGGGAGCCGCAGCCATAGCGGGTTCCCGGTCACCCAATCGAACGGAAAGATCAAGTACGCGACCATCGGCGGATGGTCGGTGTAGCCGAGCGCGAGATGCTTGGCCCACTCCCAGTAGTACGCCTCGTCGCCGGTGAGCGGAACTTTCCACGCCGCGAAGCCGCGCAGCAGCGTGACGAACGCGACGATGGTCCAGGTCGCGTACTTCACTCGTGCGGCCTCGTCAGCCCACCGTTCACCCCGAGCACCATCCCGTTCAAGAACCCGTTCTCTTCCGCCGTCGCGAACAGCACCGCAGCCGCGACGTCTTCCCACGACCCCGCATGTCCGGTCGGGTTCTTCGCCGGGATCGCGCGCGCCGCTGCACGATCGGCGTCTTTGTCGCGGATGTCGCCGGGCTCGATCACGTTGACCGAGATTCCGTGCGCCGCTTCCTCGAGCGCCAGCGCGCGCGCGAACGTCACCAGCCCCGCCTTCGCCGCGCCGTACAGCGCGAGCCCGCGCGCCGGCCTCGTCACCGACGAACCGTTCATCCCGAAGAAGACCAGCCGGCCGAACCCCCGCTCGCGCATGCCGGGAAGTGCTGCGGCCGCGAGCGCGACCGCCGAGCCGAGGTTCCCCTCGATCATCTCGCGGTAGTCGTCCGCCGTGCTGCGCTCGAAGCGCCGGATCGTCATCGGGCCGATGCAGTGCACGACGACGCCGAGCGGGCCGCGCGCAGCCTCGGCCTCGCGGACCGCCTCGGCGATAGCATCGGGACGGTTGAAATCGGCGGCGATCGCAACCGCGTCCGGATCGAACGGGCGAACCAGCTCGAGCGTCGCATGGGGCGGCGTTCCGCCCGGGCGGTAGGTGAACGCGACCCGAAAACCGGCCCGCGCGAGCGCCGCGGCGATCCCTCGTCCCAAGCCGGCGGCCGCGCCGGTGATCAGCGCGGTGCGAGCGGGTCCGCTATCCGATCCGGATCCGGTTTGCGAGGGCACGCGAACCGGTGAGACGCGACACCCGCCGCGCCCTCCTGGTTTTCTGCGAGGATTACTGGATCGTGAGGTTTTCCTGGACCGGGGTACCGCTCGCGCCGGTCTGCGGGTCCGTGGCGACGATCGCCATCAGGAGCTGGGTGCCGGACGGCGCCGAGATGTTGACCGGGACCGAGAAGCGGCCGTTGGCGTCGGCAGTGACGCTCGTGCTGACCGGCGCGCCGCCGTTGCCGCCGCCGAGGATCGCGCCGATGATTCCGCCGATCGTGGTCCGGCTGCCGTTCGCGCCGATCTGCACGGTCACGCGCGCACCCGGCGCGGTTCGGCCGGTAACCGTGAACTGGTTCGGCACCGTCGCGCCGTTGGGCGGGTTGACGTTGAGGATCTGGCCGGCCGACGCCGTGCCGTTGCCCGACGTGAACTGCCAGCCGCGCAGGAACGAGTTGCCGTTCGAGTCGTTGCCGGAGACGCGCACCGTGTGCTGGCCCGCCTGCAGCGGTGACTGCGGCGCGTAGGTGAAGCCGCGCGGCTGGCGCGTCGCGCCGTTGGTCACGTCGGCACCGTCGAGGGTGATTCGGATCGAGTTCGGATCGGCCGTGCCGCCGGCGAAGGTCGCCTCGATCGTCGGGCGCCGCGAGGTAACCGACTGGCCGCGGTCCGGCAGCACGCTGGCGAGCGTGATCGCGCCGTGCGGCGCGTTCGCGTTCGGCACCGGGGTGATCGTCTGGGGCGGCGGGGCCGCGGCGGTCGTGTTGCCGTTGGTGCTGATCGCGACGACGCGGTTGGCGCCGTCGTAGTTCACCGTCGCGCCGAGCGCCTGCGAGACGAAGCGCAGCGGGACGTACGTCGAAGCGCCGATGATGAACGGCGCGACGTCGAGCGCTTGTTGCTGGCCGTCGACCGTTGCTTGCTGCGAGCCGATCTTCAGCGAGATGTTGTGGCCGCGTCCGGACGCGTTGATGATGCCGTTCGCGTAGACGACCGACGCGCCGAGGTTTTCGAAGACGCCGCGCAGCGGAACGAAAACGCGCCCGGCGCGCTCGGTCGGCGACGGGTTCAGGTTGAGCGTGTTGCCGTTCACCTGAACGGTGACGGGGCCGGCCGCCCATGCCGGCACCGCCAGCGTCGTCGCAAGAAGCGCGGTGGCGGCGAATGCGGACAGGCGTCGCGGAATGGATGAAAGCATCGAGTACGAGGACCTCCGTCAAAGCTGTTTGCCGAAGGTCCCCTTACCCGTTCTCAGCGATTTCTAAGGAGTCGCGCCCCTAGTCGCCCACGGCACCGGCGGGAACGCGCGGCGGGCTCAGCGGCTCGTCGTGCTCTCCGCGGCGTTCGGCGCGCCGAGCGCCCCAATCCGCAAACCAAGCGCCAACTCGGTTGACCGTGACGTACATCGCCGGTACCAAGAACAGCGTGAGGAACAGCGAGCTGAGCAGCCCGCCGATCAGCACGATACCCATCGACATGCGTATCTCGCCGCCCTCGGTGCGGCCGAGCGCGAGCGGCAGCATCCCGAACACCATCGCCGCAGTCGTCATCACGATCGGCCGCAAGCGTGTGCCGCCGGCCGTGACGATCCCTTCGGCGTAGGTCAGCCCGCGCTTGCGCAACGTGTTGGCATAGTCGACAAGCAGGATCCCGTTCTTCGCGACCAGCCCGAAGAGCATGATCATCCCGATCATCGAGAAGATGTTCGAGGACTGGTGCGTGAGGGCGAGAGCCCACAGCGCGCCGATGAGCGCGACCGGGATCGAGAACATGATCACGAACGGCGTGAGGAACGAGCCGTACAGGATCACCATCAAGCAGTAGATCAGCGCGACCGAGGTGAGGAGCGCTGTGAATATGCTGCCCTGAAACTCCTGGAAGAGCTGCGAGTCGCCTTGGGTCGCGAGGTGGACGCCGGCCGGGAAGAAGCCGGGATTCGAGATCTGGCTGTTGACCTTTCCGATCACTTCACCGAGCGTCGTCTTCGAGCGGTCGATGTCGCCGTTCACCGCCGTCACGCGCTCGCGGTCGACGTGCTGGATCTTCGTCGGCGCGCGGTCTTCCGTGAACGTCGCGACCGAGGCGAGCGGGACGAACGAACCGTCGCCGGCGCGGACGGGGATGCGGCGGATCTGCTCCATCGAGCTGCGCTGCGCGATCGGATACTGCAGCCGGACGTCGACCAGACCGTTCCACGTGCGCACCTTCGTCACCACCGCGCCGCCGACGGCGACGCGCGCGGCGGTCGCCGCCGCACCGGTCGAGACGCCGAGGACGGCGGCTTTCGCCGGATCGATTCGCACCGTGAGGTGCGGCGCCGCATTTTCGGCGCCCGTCTGCACGTTCACGGTCCCCGGCAGCGAGCGAATGTACGCGGCGAGCTTGTTCGCCGCTTCGTCGATCGCGCCGTCGGGACCCGAAAGGGTGTAGTTGATCGGCGCGCCGCTCCCGCCGCCGCCGCGCAGCGAGACCTGCACCATCGCGCCCTTGGCCAGCGGCGGTGCGACCTTGCGGAGCTGTGCCAGCAGATCGTCCTCTTCGGGGCGATGATCTTTCTGCAGCGTCACGCGGATGATCCCGACGAAGCCGCCGTTGGTCGAGCCCCAGCCCGACGGCTTGCGGCCGGCGGTCGAACGAACCGTGTCGACGTGCGGGATCGCGAGCGCGGCGGCTTCGATCCGGTCGATCGCGGCCTGCGTCACCCCGATCGGCGTGCCGGTCGGGAAGGTCAGCGTGATCGCGACCTGGCCGCGCTTCTCGTCGGGGAGAAACTCGCTCGGGATCGACGTCTTCGTCACCGCCATCGCGAACAGGACTGCGCCGGCGAACAAGCACGCGGCCGCCGCGGCGACCGACGCGCGGCCGTTCACCGCGACGCGAATCCCGGCGAAGACGCGCTTCCCGTGTGCGAACCGCCCGACGACGAACCACGCGATCGTCGCGACCGCCAGCGCGACGTCGACCCCGGCCATAAACGTCATCGCCTGTGGTCCGGGGACGAGCGTGACCGCATTGATCACGAAGAGGCCGCTGAGCCAGAACGTTGCCCAGCGATGGCGCAACGCCAGCGGGAGCGCGCGGTCGCGGTACCACGCCGTCGACCGTTCGAACCCGGTCTGGAACCACGCCAGATACTTCGGCGGCGCAGCGGTGCGGCGTTTCACCGACCACTTCGCGGCCAGCATCGGGGTGAGCGTGAACGACACGAACAGCGAGAACAACGTCGCGACGGTGACGACGATCCCGAACTCCTGCATGTACTTCCCGACGAACCCGCTCAGAAATGCGAGCGGCAGGAAGACGACGACGTCGACCAGCGTAATCGCGATCGCCGCGCCGCCGATCTCGGTCCGGCCGCTGATCGCGGCGTCGCCCGGCGCCTGGCCCATGTCGCGGTGGCGGGTGATGTTCTCCAGCACGACGATCGAGTCGTCGACCAGGATCCCGATTATCAGCGAGAGCCCCATCAGCGAGACGTTGTCGAGCGTCAGCCCGAGGATCCGCATCGTCACGAACGTGGCGAGCAGCGAGGACGGGATTGCGACCATCACGACGACAGCGTTGCGCCACGCGTGCAGGAACAGCATCAGCACCAGCGCGGTGAGGAAGATCCCTTCGAAGAGCGACTGCAGCACGCCGTTGAGCGAGGCTTGCGTGTAGTCGGCCGGCGCGAAGAGCTCCTTGAATGAGATCTGCGGGTACTTGGCGGCGATCTTCTTCATCTCGGCGCGCGCGATGGTCGTCGAGGCGATCTCGTCGGCGGTGATGTTCCGGTTGATGTCGATGAAGAGTCCCGGCGCGCCGTTGATCTTCGAGAGCTGGCGCTGCTCGGCGTGGCCGTCGACGATCTGCGCGACCGAAGCGACGTTGAGCGCCTTCTGCGCGCCGCCGGAGATCCCGAGCGGAATCGCGCCGATGTCGGCCGCCGAGTTGATCTCGGCGTGGATGGAGACGTCGCGCTCGACGGTCGGCTTGTCGATTCGCCCGCCCGGAACGTTCGCGTTGTTCTGCGCGATCGCGCCGGCGATGTCGGAGAGCGTCGCGCCGGTGCCCATTAGGCGAAGCGGGTCGGCGTAGACCTCGAACTCACGCCGCGCGGCGCCGTAGAGGTCGGCACCGGCGACGTTCGGGATGTGCTTGATGTCGCCCAGCACGCGGTCGTTGACGATGTCGGCGAGTGCCGGTCCGGTCATCGTCTTCGAGCTGATCGCGTAGGTGAGAATCGCGTCCTGCGCGCCGTTCTTCGAGACTTGCGGCGGGTCGAGGTCGGACGGCATGTAAAGCCGCGCGGTGTCGACGCGGCGCTGCACGTCGATCGCGGCGAAGTCGAGGTCGCTGCCGAGCTTGAACTGCACGACCACGACCGCGAACCCGTCTTGGGCCGTCGCGGTCATCTGGTCGAGGTGCTCGATCCCGTCGATCTGGTCTTCGATCGGCTTGATGAC
>DASZGA010000041.1:0-1754 GCA_035939295.1 Candidatus Elarobacter sp.
CAGCGCGTTCGACCTCGGCCTCGTCGGCCTGGTGCTGTTCGCGCCCTCGCTGCTGCTGGTGCCGCTGAGCGGTCTGGTTGCCGACCGCGTCG
The DNA here is from genome assembly GCA_035939295.1 of Candidatus Elarobacter sp. Lineage (GTDB taxonomy): Bacteria > Vulcanimicrobiota > Vulcanimicrobiia > Vulcanimicrobiales > Vulcanimicrobiaceae > Vulcanimicrobium. Next base: position 93 of record DASZGA010000041.1, read on the forward strand.
ACCGCCGCGCGATCCTCGCGGTCGCCGGCGTGGTGGAAGTCGCTGTCTCCCTCGCGCTGATCCCGCTGTACGGCGGCCACGGCGCCGAAACGCTCGTCTCCGACCTCGGATTGCTCGCCGTCGCAGGAGTCAACCGCGCATTCGCGTTCCCGGCCGAAGAATCGTTGCTCGCGGCCGTCGTCGCGCCGGAGGCGTACGTTCGCGCGACCGCGGCGACGTCGGCGGCCGGCGAGTTCGTGCGGATCGGCGGCCCCGCGCTCGGCGGACTCTTGATCGCGGCCGGGCCGCTCGCGGCGTACGGGACGGTCGCCGTGATCGGGATCGCCGGCGCGATCGCGGTGCTGTTCGTTCCGGTGCTCGCGCGGCCCGCGCGCGGTGAAATGCCGTCGCTGCGCGACGCGTTCGCGGGACTGCGCTTTCTGCGCGAGCGGCCGGTTCTGGGCGGCGCGATCGCGCTGGACCTCTTCGCCGTGATGTTCGGCGGCGCGACGGCGCTCTTGCCGGTGTACGCGACGCAGGTCTTTCAGGTCGGCGCGGTCGGGTTCGGCGTGCTGCGCGCATCGCCGGCGCTCGGCGCGGCGGCGTGCGCGGTCGTGCTCGCGCGGTATCCGATCCATCGCCGCGCCGGGCCGCGGTTGCTGCTCGCCGTCGCGGCGTTCGGCGCTGCGACGATCGTCTTCGGCTTGTCGACGACGCTGTGGATCGCGATCCCGGCGCTCGCGCTCGTCGGCGCGGCCGACATGGTCAGCGTCGTGATTCGCGACGCGCTGCTCGCGCTCGGCACGCCCGACGAGATGCGCGGCCGCGTCAACGCGGTCCAAGGCGTCTTCATCGGCGCGAGCAACGAGCTGGGCGAGTTCGAATCAGGAACGCTGGCCGCGTTCATCGGAGCGGTGCCCACGGTCGTCCTCGGCGGGATCGCGACGCTCGCCGTCGTCGCGCTGTGGACGTGGCGCAACCCGACGCTCAGACGCGCCGATTCGCTGACGGCCTAGCCCCTCTTCGCAGCGGCTTCGGCGAGCGAGTCGAGCGCGCGCGTCACGGTGTTGCGCTTCGCATCGCTGAGCTCACCGAGTGCGACCCGTTCGATTGCCAGCAGCGTGCGCTGGACCGCCGCCGCGATCGAACGGCCGCTTTTCGTCAGCGTGATGACGAACGCGCGGCGGTCGCGCCGATCGTTCTCGCGCGTCACGAGCGCGCGCTGCTCCAAGCGGTCGAGGACGCTGGTCAGCGTCGAGCGCCGGTGGCCGAAGCGCTCGTGCAGCTCCGAGATACGCGCGGGCCCGCTTTCGTGAAGGTGCGCGAGGATGTGCGCCTCCGCTTGCGAGACGTCCAGCTCGGGATCGGACGCAAGGGCCAGCGCGACGGCGTGCGTCGCTCGGTGCAGCATCGGGATGAAGGTTAGGTGCTGGATAACGTTGCCTCAAGTCTGGTGCGCGATGGCGGTGTCGAGCGCATCCTGCCAATGCCGCCGCATGTGCGGGAACGACGCGCCGAACTCTTGCACGAAGCGATCGCCCGCCTCGCTCGTCGCGACCAAGTCGTAGCGCACCAGCGCTTCAGCGTTCCCCGGCCCGCGCTCGCGCACTGCGATTCGAATCGTAACGACGGCATGCTCGGGATCGAAGACGGTGTAGGCGATCTCGCCGGCCCGCCGGTCGT
>DASZGA010000042.1:0-5857 GCA_035939295.1 Candidatus Elarobacter sp.
CGTTCGGCTCGCGAACCCGTTTCTGCTTCGCACCGCGGAGCCGCCGATCGCGAGCGCCGAAGGGCGAACCGTGCGCGAGCTGCGGCGGGTCGGGAAGCGGATTGCGATCGGGCTGGACGACGATCTTTGGCTCGTGTTGCATTTGATGATCGCCGGACGGCTGCACTGGCGCCAGGCCGGGGCGACGCTGGCGGGGCGGAACGCGCTGGCGGCGTTCGATTTTCCCGGCGGGTCGCTCGTGCTCACCGAGGCCGGCTCGAAACGGCGCGCTTCGTTGCACGTCGTTCGCGGCGAGGAGGCGCTGCAGGCTCTCGATCCGGGCGGGATCGATGTGCTCTCAAGCGATCTCGATTCGTTCCGTTCCGCACTGATTGCGGAGAATCGCACGCTGAAGAGGGCGCTCACCGATCCGCGATTTCTGAGCGGGATCGGCAACGCGTATTCCGACGAGATCTTGCACGCGGCCCGGCTCTCGCCGCTGGCGCTGACCCGCAGTCTCGACGACGACGAATGGAAGCGGCTGTATGCGGCGACGCGCGAGACGCTGCAGCTTTGGATCGAGCGGCTGGGCGATGAGGCGCGCGCCGGATTCCCCGAGAAGGTTACCGCTTTTCGCAAGGACATGGCGGTGCACGGGCGTTACGGCCAGCCGTGTCCGCGCTGCGGTGCGCCTATTCAGCGGATTCGCTACGCCGACAACGAGACGAACTATTGCGCCGCGTGTCAAACCGGCGGCAAGGTGCTGGCGGACCGGAGTCTGTCGCGGCTGCTCGGCTCCGACTGGCCGCGCACGCTGGACGAGCTGGAGACGCTGAAGCGTCGTTGAGCGCCGCTCTCGCGCCGGCCTAGAAGTCGTACTCCATCTGGGCGCGGTTGTAGCGGAAGAGCGGGAGGCCGCCGTACGTCGTCACGTTGGTCACTTGGCGCGAACCGTAGCGGTAGCGGAGCAGCAGCCCTTTGTACGGGCCGGGGCGCAGCGGCCGCGCGTAGTACGTCGCGTCCGCGTTGACTTCGGAGAGCAGCTGCGAGCGGAACTGGTTGCCGTATTCGAGGTACGACTGGGTCACGTAGACGATGAGCCGCTTGTCGTTCGACGTCCAGGTCGCCTGGATCTTCGGGCCGCTGAACGGCGCGTGGCGGTCGATCGGGGACTGCGTGAGGCTCGTGAGCCACAGCGGGTCGGTGCCGTAGCCGTCGGTGTACGGGGAGGCGAACCCGCCGTACTGGATCGTCGTCATCCCGTTCGCGCCGGTCATGCACTGCGGCGCGTTGACCGGGAGCAGATACGGGAACGACGTCCCTTTTTTCACCGTGAGCTGCTCTTTCGCGTTGCACGAATCGCCCGCGGGAAGCCGGATCGTGTCGGTCCGCGCCGGGATCCGCTCGTACGAGAGCGTGATCCCGATGTTGCGCGTCACCGAGCCGCCGGCCTGAACGCCGACCGGCGTGCTGAAGATCTTGCCGACGACCGCCGCGCCGGTCTCGCGCTCGTAGCCACCGTGAAAGGCGATGAACGGCTTCGTGCGCTGGGCGAGGTTCGTGTACTTCGCTTCGAGCCACGCCAAGTTCGCGATGTCGTCGAAGCGGTAGAGGTGCAGGGCCGAGGTCAGCCCGTGCGTTCCGGCATAGCCGAGCCGGACGTACTGCAAACCGGCGGTCGGAATGCTGTTTCCGCCGGGGACGAACGTGTTCGCCGGCGTCCCGGCCGTCCCGGCCGGGAACGACGTCATCAGCGTGTTCTTCTCGAACGTCGAGTTGACGCGGCCTTGAAAGCGGATCATGTCCGCAACCTCGGCCGACCACGCCGGCGAGAGCGAGTAGATCACGTCGACGCCTTGAAACGCCGTCGGCTTGATCCGCGTGTCTGACGAGCTCGTCCACAACGTGTTGAAAACCTGATCGCCCGCCTTCACGTAGAGCTTCGCGTCTTTGTACTGCAGGTACGCTTCGTAGAGCGCGTTGATCTGAAAACCCGGCAGCGAGTCGTCCGGATTCACCAGCGGCGCCTTCAGCTTTCCGCACGGCGGGCTCAAGTGCGAGACGGGGCTCGTGCAGCCGTTGGTCGGCTGCGCGTACTCATATGAAGCGCCCGCGGTGAACGGCGTGTTCGCGAAATGATAGTCCGCGTGCAAGCCCAGGCCCAGCTCGATCGACTGCTGGTTGACTTGCCCCGCGCCGCCGATCCCTTTGCTCGCGTTCTGGCGCGTGAAGTCGTACGCGCGAAAGAAGCCGCGAAACGAAAGCGGATTCGGCGCAGCCGGAGCCGGTTGCGCGGCAGGCGGTGACGGCGCCGGCGACGGCGTCGATTGCGCGAGCGCGGGCGCGCCGAACAGCAACGGGGCCGCGGCGACGGCGATGTACGCGCCGAGGCGCGCTCGCGAAAATGTCGTTGAAACGAACACAGCAACCGGCGTACGCCGCCGCCCCGGCCGCCGGTTCGAACGAATTTAGTTGACCGGTGCGGTCCAGCGGCGGCCGTCGGCGAAGGTGATCGCCGCGACGGTGCACGTGTCGCGGCTGCTGCGGTAGTCGTCGGCGAAGTCGTCGTAGAACTGGTGCTCGATCCTGACGCCTTTGCTGAAGCGGCCGCGGTCGATCACGGTCGTGTGCGTCCCCGCATGCGTGACGTCGAACGTCACCTGCGTCGCGACGGTGTCGTCGGTGTTCAAGAAGCTGAGCTGCAGCAGCTTGTACGGGATCGGCGGGCCGAACTCGGCGAGGATCGCGGGGTTGTAGAGGTCGGTCACCGCGCAGGTGCTGACGGCGACCGGCGCGTTCGTCGTCGCGGCGACGTTCGCGTTGCTCAGCATCCCCGCGGCGGCGATGATCGAGAACAGGTGTTGCATGACTGCACCGTCTACGCCGCCGCGTCGCGCATCGGATCGGCGTCATGCGCGCCGCTATCCGGTTCCGGCCGGTGTATGCAGGTCTTCCGGCGAAGACTCCCGGAGAGGACGAACGAGATGCAAGCGGAGCTGGAAACGATCGTCGGCCGGTTCGGGGCGGATACCGGCACGATTCACCTGGTGGAGAACGGCGTGCTGATTCTCAAGGCGCATGTCGGCGTCCCGCCGCAGGTCGTGCAGATCGTCAGCGAGGTTCCGATCGGCAAAGGGATGGCCGGGCTCGCGGCCGAGCGCAACGAGCCCGTCTCGACCTGCAACATCCAATCCGATCGCAGCGGCGACGTCCGCCCCGGCGCGGCGCAGACCGGCGTCGGCGGCGCGATCGTCGTCCCGATACGCGACGCCGCGGGGCGAGCGGTGGGCGCGCTCGGAATCGGCGTCCGCCGCGAGCACGACTACTCCGAAGCCGAGACAGCCCAGCTCCTCAACGAAGCTGCGCTGCTCGCGCGCTAGGACGGGCTCCAGCCCGGCGGAATCGACGTCACGCTGAAGTTCTGGACGTTGTACTGGTTCGCCGCCAGATAGATCCAGAGCTGAAGCGTGAGCCGTTTTCCCGCCAACATGTCGCGCGTGATCGGCATCGCGCACGTGCTCTCCACCGCCGACGCGGCGGAGATCGCCGGCCAGACGCTGCTCAGGTTTTGCTCGACCGTCTGCCGGCTACCGAGCGGCGCACCGTTCGAATTCCGAAGATCGCGGTGGAAGGCGGCCCGTACGTCGTCGGCCCCGCGAGGTACCGGCGCCCGCCGATGTTCTGCGCTTCGGCGTACAGCTCGAAGCGCTGGTTCAAACGAAACGCGGCCGACGCGTCGAGCAGGAAGGCGTTGCCGTAGACCAGGGTATTGGCGTCGTCGCCGTATTGCGTTCCGATGTAGCGCGCCGAAAACGCGAACGCGCGGCGGCCGTCGTCGTACCGGAGCTGCGCGAACGAGGTTTGAAACGGATCCTGCGGCACGACTTTGCCGACGCCGGCCGGCGTGCGCGCCGAGAGGATCGTGCTGCGCGCGATCGCCGCCGCCGCGCGGAACGACCACGCGGTCGAGAGCTGGTCTTGGAACGAGAGCTCGTACCCGGCGCTGCTCGCCGAGCCGACGTTGATCCGCCGGAAGAGCTGCTTGGAGACGAACGTGAACACGGTCCGGTTCTCGAGCTCGGCGCGGTACACGTCGAACGTCAAGCGCGAGCTCGGGTTGACCGCGAGGTCGAAGCCGGCTTCGAGCCGGTCGGCGGTCTCCGGCTTGAGCGTCGGGTTCCCGGCGAAGAAGATGCCGCCGCCGATGAAGAAGCCGCCGTACAGCGAGTTCCAGTTCGGTGCGCTGAACGCGTCGCTGAACGACGCGCGCAGGTTCAGCGCCGGGCTCGCGGAGTAGCGCACGGCGAGCCGCGGGCTCGTGTGGTGCGCGGTCGCGCTCGGATACGCGCTGCTCGTGAACGACGGCGTCGCGCGCAGCGTCTCCGCCGGGCCTTGCGCGTACGCGTCGTAGCGCACGCTGCCGAGGATCTCCGCGCGTCCGAACGACGCGTCGGCTTGCGCGAACGTGCCGAAGCCGCGCTGCAGACCGCGGTACGCGACGAGCGGGCCGAACGACGCGTCGAGCGTGTCGCGATGGCCGTTCGCGAGGCGGCCGTCGACGCCGGCGGTGATCCGCAGCTGCGGTTTGCCCACCGTCTCTTGCACGGTCGCACCAAGCGTCGACCAGCCCAAACGGCTGTGCCCGAGCGACTGACCCGCGGTGCCGACAAGATCGAACGCGTAGTCGGTTTCGTCGACCGACGCCGACGCCGAAAGCTGCTGTCCGTGCGCCGCCGTTTCGCGGTATCGCGCGAAGGTCGAACGGCCGGCGAAGTAGGACGGCCCGCTCGGATCACCTTCGCGATGGTCGGTGAAGACCGCGGTGCCCGTCTCGAAGCGATGGTTCTCGTCGCCCGAGTACGCGCGCACGAAGGCGCGCTGCCCGCGATAGCGCGAGGTCGGCTGCGAGGGGTTCGGGGCGAGCGCCGAACGGAAGCCGTCGGACTTCTGATCGTCGACGTAGACGCTGATCGCGGAACGCGCGCCGATGCGGTCGCTGACGGCGAGCGCGGCGCCGAACGTCCCGAGGTTTCCGCCGTAGACGTCGGCGGCGACCTCCGAACCGCGCGGAACGCGCGTCTCGATCGCGATGACGCCGCCGATCGCCTGCGTCCCGTACAGCGACGATGCGCCGGAGCGAACGGCCTCGACGCGGTCGACCAGCAGCTTGGGGACGCGCGACCAGTCGACCCAGCCACCGTTGAAGTTGGTGATCGGAACGTCGTCGAGCAGCACCAGCGCTTTCGCCGCGCCGATTCCGCCGCCGGCGCCGCCGAGCGTGATCGAGCCGTCGTGCGGGTGCGTGAAGCGCGCGTCGGTTCCGGTCTGCGCGTAGCCGGGGATCGCTGCGAGCGACGACTCGATGGTTCGTCCGGCCGTCGCACGAATCTCGGTCCCGCCGATGACGTCGGCGGGGAGCGGCAACGTCTTCAGCGGCCGCGACGTCAGCGTCGCGACCTTAACGCGCCCGATCTCTGGCGGCAGCGAGGGCGCGGGCGTCGGCTCCGCGGCAAGCGCGCACGTCGCGAGGCAACACATCGTCGCGAGAAACCACCCCAGCGCCGAGATCGCCCCGACGATCTTCATGGCGCCTGGTACGTCAACCGAAGCGGGCGATCCTACGGCCGCGCGAGCTGCGGCTGCCTACAAGCGCTCGACGATCGTGACGTTCGCGAGGCCGCCGCCTTCGCACATCGTCTGCAAGCCGTAGCGGCCGTTGCGGCGCGCGAGCGCGTGCAGCAGCGTCGTCATCAGCTTCGTCCCGGAGCTTCCCAGCGGGTGGCCGAGCGCGATCGCGCCGCCGTGGACGTTCAGCTTCGCGGGATCGGCGCCGGTCGTGCGCAGCCACGCCAGCGGAACCGGCGCGAACGCTTCGTTC
>DASZGA010000043.1:0-7270 GCA_035939295.1 Candidatus Elarobacter sp.
CGCCGCGCGAAACTGGCGCACCGTCGAAAAGGGCGAAAGACCGAGCTCGCTCGCGATGTCGGACAGTCGCAGCCGTTCGAACGCATGGAGCTCTATGAAGCGCTTCGCGCGCTGCATGCGAAGGTCGGGCGCGGGCTTGCGGTCTATCCGCCACGATACGGAAGATGCCTCGTCAAAGAGCGCAAAGACGAGTGATTCGAACAGGTCTTCATCGTCCGTTCGAGTGGCCCGCTTCGCCAGGGCGAGAACGCCGTTCGCGGGGATGATTTGTCTCGAGAAGAGCGGCTGAAGGTCAGGGTCGATCGCGCCGGGGCGCAGCGCTACGACGAGATTCCTGTCTGCGACGCGGCGGTCGTGCCGGCAACCGTAACCATCAGCGGCGACGCCGACCATGAGGGACGACGCGTCGACGTCGGCGCGCCCGGCACAACCGTGAAACTGCCACCGCCCATGCGTCGTGAGGGCGATGACGTTGAATTCAAACTGTTTTGCAGCCACGCTCGCCGGCGCACTGCCGCAATCGTGCGTGTAGTCGAGCATGGCCGCGAAGCGGGACGAGCGGATCGGTATCAGCGTGCCGCATCCGATGTCAACGGGCCGGCTAGGGTCGGCCCCACGCGCCGGCTGACAGGCATCGGACGTCCCGGACTTCGGCAGTACGAACTGCGTAGCCATGGATCGATCCTCCGGAAATCGCGCGTGAGCGAGTGCCGCGGTGGCAAGCGATAGCGCGTCGCGACGGTGCCCCCACAGCGGCCGCGACGATTCCAAGCCGATCTTATCAATGGAGCTTGCAAAAAGCAAGTATTATACAAAAGAAATAGTCTACGTGCCTATGGTATCCTGACAGGCGTGACGACCCGGGCCTACGGACAGTATTGCGGCTTCGCCCGCGCCCTCGAAGTCGTCGGCGAGCGCTGGGCCCTGCTCGTCGTGCGCAACCTGCTGGTGGGGCCCAAGCGCTTCACCGATCTGCTCAACGGCCTACCGGGGATCCCGAGCAACATCTTGACGGCTCGCCTCAAAGAGCTCGAGAACGCCGGAGTCGTGCGGCGCCGGGTGCTGCCCCGACCCGCCCGCGCGGTGGTTTATGAGCTGACCGAGTATGGCCTCGAGCTCGAAGTGGTGGTCGTCGAGCTCGGCCGCTGGGGCGCGAAGAAGCTCGGCGATCCCCGCCCCGGCGAGGCGCTCACCGTCGATTCGCTGATCACCGCGCTGCGCTCGACGTTCCGCGCGGACGCAGCGCGCGGTTTGCGCGCCGGCTACGAACTTCGCGTCGGCGAGATCGTGCTGCATGCGCGCGTCGACGACGGGCGCGTCGAGGTGGCCGAAGGCGCGCTGCCCGGCGCGGATCTCCTGATCGAAGCCGGCCCCGGGATCCGAGCCCTCATGGCCGGCGAGCTGAGCCCGGCCGCCGCGGTCGAGAGCGGCGCGGTGCGCCTGAAGGGAAGCCGGAAGCTGCTGACGCGGTTTGTGGAGATCTTCCGCATCGAGCCGATGCCGGCGATCCGTTCGACGGTTTGACTACGTTCCCGAATAGAGTCTCGCGGGCGTCCCATCGGACCAGTGCGCGACGGGAATGAAGAAGCACGTCCACGGCTCCGGCATCTTGTCCCGCGCGTCGAAGACGACCGGCGAGAGGCGGCGATCGGCGCCCCAGCTCGCTCCCGCATCCGCGCTGTCAGCCATAGGCGTGAAAATCATCACGTGCGGATACCATGCTTTGCCGTCGTCGTTCAAGTACTGCGACTTCGACATCATGTACGCCATCGAGCTGGGTTCCGGCGTCGGCAGTGCGTTGGCGCGGATCCCCGCTACGATGCGGTCCTGGATCTGCGATTTGCTCGCTCCCGCCAGGACCATCTCCGTTCGTTTGAAGGTGTAAACAAGCACGGTACGCGCCGCCGCCGCGTTGTAGCAGATGGGGGCGCGCACCTTAACGCTCCAGAAGTTTGGGGCGCCGAACGGTTGCATCCAACCCCGCTCGACGATGCACGTGAAGCCGTTCTGGCCCTTCCGCGCGACAGCGTAGCCGTGCGCGCCGAGAACCAAGATCGTCGCACGCTTCGAAATCGCCGCCGGCGCGGCGTCGCGCGCGAGCGCGATCTCGGCCTGAGGGCTCATCAGATACTGTGAAAGCGGGGCCATCCTGTCGTTTCCGGCAGCCGCCGCAAGCGCGAAAACGCCGGCCAAGAGGGCGCACACGCGAACCAGGGTCATGTCTAGAACCGCCACGGATATCTTACCTCGTAGTCGTCGGCTCTCATTTACGTTCCGACGACCTGGTCCGATGCCTTCGACGTGAACACGCTGCCGGGACAGTTTTCCGGATCGCGTCAAATCGCGCCTAGCGCATTCCTATAGTTTGCACACTGCGAAGGAAAGCAACCCCCAGTTTCGGACTTAGTCCCGGCGGACCGGCCAGGGCGCTAGGACTTGCCGTGCCGACGGGGTAGACTTTCCGGTCTCTCGCTTCTCCTCGCTCGGCACCATCACGATAGTGGAGCCATGACGCCGACGCAAGCGCGGCGTCCGGAGGTGAACTCGATGCCTCGTAGCCGGCCTCTCCGCGTGACACTGTGAACGGGCTCGTCCTCGCGGCCGGGCTTGGTTTTGTCGCCGGCTACGCCGACGCGACCGGCTATTTGCACTGGCACGTGTTCGCAGCAAACATGACGGGAAACACGGTCCTTTTCGGAATCACGCTGCTCGAGAATCGTACGGGCGCGCTGATGCCGCTCGTACCGATCGCCGCCTTCGTCGTCGGCTCGATGATCGCCGCGGTACTGCTACCGTACGTCCGTCCCGCAGCACTGCTGGTGCTCGAAGCGGCGCTACTCGTCGCTTCTGCGTTCGGCCGCGGCTACGCTGCGCAACTCGCGTGTCTCGCGCTTGCGATGGGCGTTCAGAATTCTTCCGCTTCTCAGTTCGACGGCGTTCCGGCGAACACGAGCTTCATCACCGGCGATTACACCCGGTTCGGGAGGGCGGTTGCGAACATCGTTTCCGGACGCGCTACGGCAAACGATCGGCAGGGTGTCGTCGTCGTCGTACCGTTGATTGCCGCGTATGCGATGGGGGCACTGATCGCGGTCATCAGCGGTCATGCTGCGCAGCTCTCGCTCCTGCTCGTCGTTCCCGTCGTGCTTGGACTCGCATATGTTTCACGAAAATTCACCGTTCAGCCGCAGAAGGGAAGCGATCCATGGACGCCGTCGTCCTCAACGCCCCGCGACAGATCAGCATCGAAGCGATCGACGAACCCACGCTGACCGCCCCGACGGACGTGCTGCTCCGGCTTACGTCGACGGCGATCTGCGGAACCGACTTACACATCTACGAAGGCCGGCTCGGCGACGGCGCGCGGATGGTCATCGGACACGAACCGCTCGGCGTCGTCGAGCGCATCGGTGACTCCGTGGTGAACGTGCGGGTCGGCGACCGCGTTACCGTACCCACCCACATCTGCTGCGGCTTCTGTCCCAATTGCGTGCACGGCTTCTCGGGCGCGTGCCTGACGAACAATCCCGGGAAATGGGGCGCAGCATACGGGTACCCGGGCATGGGCGGCTATACCGGTGCCCAAACCGAACTGTTGCGCGTTCCGTTCGGCGATGCAAACTGCCTTCGTCTACCCGGTGAGCCGGGAGACCGCTGGGAGCACGACTTCGTGCTGCTCTCCGACGCGCTGCCGACGGCATATCACGCAACGGAGCTCACACAAGTCCGGCCCGGCGACATCGTGGTGATCTACGGTGCCGGCGCGATCGGGCTGTTGACGACGATGTGCGCCTTTTTGCGCGGTGCGCTCGAGGTGTTCGTCGTCGATGCGATCCCGGAGCGACTGGATAAGGCGGGGGAGCTCGGCGCTCGCCCGATCGACATGCGCGACGGTGACGTCGCGCAGCGCATTCTCGACCAGATTGCCGGCGAGCGTCCCGGCATCGCCTGGCGAGGGGCGGAGGCGAACCTCGGGGCGACGGTCTGCATCGACGCGATCGGATTTCAAGCCCGCGATCCCCACGACTACTCGGTCGAGAAGCCTGCAGGCGTCATCCACGATCTGGCGCGCATCGTTGCTCCCAACGGCCGGCTCGCCATCATCGGCGTTTTCCTAGACGTCGACCCGCACGCTCCGGGCGAGTCCGCGAAGCAGGGTAACTATCTCATCCCGTGGGGCACATTGTTCAAAAAGGGCGTCACGGTGGGGATGGGACGCGATCACGACAAACGCTACAACGACCATTTGCGCGACGCGATCGTCAGCGGGCGGATCAAGCCGAGCACGATCGTTTCGCATCGCCTCTCGCTTCGTGACGCGCCCGACGCATTCGCGAAATTCGACGCTCGCAGCGATGGATACATCAAGGTCGTGCTGCAGCCATGAACACGCCTTCCGCCACGACGGCCGCGTCCGCTCGCGGCGCTCAGCGACGTGCTAAACTAAACCGCTGATGAGTGAACTCACGCGACACGCTTCCCCCGTGCAAGGTCCGCAAGGCCTTGCGTGGGACGGTGCGACGATGTGGTTGACGAGCGCCGCGAATGGCCGCTTGTATGCGATTGATCCGCAGACGTGGAGCATCCAACACGAGTTCGTTCCGCCGTCCGAGTCATTGGGCATCACGTATACCGGTTCGGATTTTCGGCTGGTCCTGGCGCCGGCGATCGACGAACCGGATCTGGAGCGCGATCACCGTTACGTCTATACATTTTCGCCTGACGCGGGATTTGCGGAGTGTTTCGTATGTCCGGATAACTCCGGATCGTTTCTAGCCTATGCAAACGGAACGCTGTATCTCTCGCAAGCCTGGGATAAGAAACTCATCGAACTCGACGAACGCGGTGCCGCGGCGCGCGAAGTGCAATTGGAGCGCCGCCCGGTTGGTATGACGATCGTCGACGGTGCGTTTTGCCTCATGACCGTCGACGAAGAGTGGGGTGACGGACGTTTTGATCGTCTTGGCATCGACGATGATGCATCATCGATCCAAGCGCTTCGCTCGCTTCCGTTCAAACCACGCAGCGTCGCATTCGACGGCGAGCAGTTCTGGACCGCCGATCGCAACAACCACGCGATCGTGTCGTTTACGCTATAAGACGTCGTTAGCGCTCGCGGGCCCCGTTCTGAACCGAGAGCTCCCAGCGATACCCGTCCGGATCGTGAAACCACAGGCCCATATGCGGCGAGCCCGGCGATGTAGGGCCGATTTCGTCGCCCGGGTCTTCCAGTTCTACGCCGTTTTTCTTCAACGTCTCGAGCGCTTCGCGCAGCGTGCGCATACTGTCGAGGTGAAACGACATGTGGTCGATCGTGTCCGGATGTGGTGTGCCTTTGAAGAACCCGATGATAATTGTGTCGTTCGTCAGCGCGATGGCCTCATCTGACCGGAACATTTCATGCAGATCGAAGTTCTTCGTCCAAAACTGCGCGCTCCTCTCCGGGTCTATGACGGCAAGGCTGAAATGCCAGACCGCGCCAAGTTGTACTTTCACGTCCATACCTCTTCGTAACGCGCGCCGTCACGCAACTTGCGGGCACGATCGGCGGAGTTGGCCCTAGCGAGCGCAGTCGACGGGAACCTCGGGCCGGTGGTGAGCGAGGCGGCCGATCGGTGCCAGCATTCCGGCGCGCATCGTATAAGTCGTCGCGAGCCAGTCATGGTTGCGCTCGCAGCGCGTCTGCATGTTCCACACGTCGGCGTAGAGGCGATCGTTGCGGAATGAGACGAGGATCCAGGGGTCAACTCCCGGGCCGGAATCGTTGAAGTAGGCGAAGTCGCCGAGCTTGCGGAGCCATGTCGCGTGTCCGCCGGCAATGAGAAACGCGTGCGCCTCGTCGGAAAAGCCGGTCGCAGGCGGCGTGAACCGAAAGCGCCCGACGGCCACGGTGCGCCCCCCGACCCGTCCCGCGCTCACCGTGATGAGGTCGGCGTCCACTTCGTTATCCGCGGTGCCGGGGTTGTGGCCGTGATGGAAACGCATGCCGTTGAACGCTACCTCGTCGAGGTCGACTCCGTCGACGACGTGCGGCCTTCCGCCGGTTGCGAGCTCGGCGCGCCCCATCGTGTACTCGGTGAACGTGTGCGGGCACGTTGCGACGGCTTCTCGCAAGCCATCCCGGCCGCTCGCGTCGTCGCGACGCGCCAGCGCCAGATCGGCAAGGTAGAACGCGGCTTCGCACCGTTGTTCCCCCGTTCGCGCCTGGGCGAGCGCCTCGTCCGGCGTCGTTTTACCGCTGTAGAGCGCGACGAGCGGCGCCGGCCATTTCGTCGCGTCGAGGCCGGCCGCGGCCGCTTGCGTATCGTTGGTAATCGTGCCGCGGCCGCGCAGCTCGGCCATGGCGAGCGCGAGCCAGGTGTACGCATTGTGCGGGCCCCGCTTCATCGCGTCCGACAGCTCGATGGCGCCTCGCGAATAGTCGCCCACCAAGAAGTACGTTCGGCCGCGAGATGCCGGAGCGCCGGCGAGCGTGGCATTGCCGTTCTCCGCCACGAGGAAATCCGCAAGTGCGAGCTCGTACCGCCCGCGACGAAAGAAGATCGACCCGCGCACGTAGCGCGGTTGCCACGCATCGGGCTTCAACACGATCGCGTCGGTAAAATCGGTGACGGCGTGGTCCAGTTTGCCCTGGCGCGCGTATTGGATACCGCGATTATTGAAGGCTTCGGCGAACTTCGGATCAAGCCGTATCGCCGTCGTATAGTCGGCGATCGCGAGGTCGTCGTCTCGCATGATGCCGTGAGCCACGCCGCGATCGAAGTACGCGAGCGCGGTGAGAGGCCGCGACAGTCGGCCCGACCGGATCGCCGTCGTGCAGGCGGCGATCCGCACGTCGGCCGGGAGCGCCTTATCGGCGCACGCCTTGGGCACGCGCGAAAGAGTCGACGGCGCTGCGGCAACCGTCGCCAGCAGTGTGAGAGCGGCGATGAAGGCGCCGCGCGAACGTGATCGGTCCATCTTCGTGCCTCGGCCGGGCAACCTCGGGCGAAATCTTCCGCGCGCCTAAAATGGGCTCCCGGCGAACGAAGGACCTTCCGGTCAGGTGGCGCGATCACTTAGGTATGTCCTCCGCGCAAGGACTTTGATAGAATATTCGTGGGTCGACCGTCGCAGGCGCGCGCTCTTTACCGACAACAAAGCGGCCCGATCGGCGCTGATAACACCGACCGGGCCCGTCACCCGATGGAGAATCATCGAATGACAAACCGCATGTTCGGCGCATTCGCGCCACTCACCCCGCCCATATCCGCCGCGGAGGAAGCCGCCA
>DASZGA010000044.1:0-3493 GCA_035939295.1 Candidatus Elarobacter sp.
TGCGCCCGGCGAGCGAGCTCGAAGCGTTGCAGCTCGCGCTGCACCATTTCAAGGTCGCGGCGCTCGACGACGTGACGGCGAGCGGTTTGCAAGGGCTCACGCCGGCCGACTTGGTGACGATGGTCGACCACGGGATGACGAGCGAGTTCGTGCGCGGCTTCCGCGGCGTCGCGCTCGTGCCGAAGACGATGGCGTCGCTGGCGACGCTGCGCGATCACGGGATCACCGCTGACTACGTTCAGGCGTTCGGAAGCACCGGCTACCCGCCCGTCTCCGTCGACGAGCTATCGAGCCTGCGCGATCACGGCGTGAAAGCGTCGCTGGTGCGCGCGATCGCGCACTCGTCGTACCGCGGCGTGCGGCCCGCCGAGATCGCGGCGTTCGCCGATCACGGCGTCTCCGGCGAGTACATCACCGACCTCGACCGCATCGGCTACCATCCCGTGGCCGCCGACGTGGTGCGCTTGCGCGACCGCGGCGTCCCCGTCTCGTTCATCCAGCGGCTTCGCGAGCATGGCTACGGCTCGATGAGCGTCTCCGACATCATCAAGCTGTTCGAACACGGGATCTGACCCCGCCGCGCCACGCGGCTAGGGGTCGGGATCGGACGCAAGCCGCGCGTACATGATCTTGTCGCAGACCGTGCCGTCGCGCTGCACGTATCCATCGCGCATCCGCGCTTCGAGCATGAACCCGGCCTTCTCGAGTACGCGCATCGAGACGGTGTTCGGCGCGAAGACTGACGCTTCGAGCCGGCGCAACCCTACGTCGCGGAGCGCGTAGCGCGCCAGCGTCCGGGCGGCGTCGGTCGCGAGACCGCGGCCCCAGTACGCGCGTCCGAGCCAGTACCCGAACAGCGCGACGCCGTGGCTCTCCCCGTCGAGCGGTTGGATTCCGACCCCGCCTGCGAACGCGCCGTTCGCAACGATCACGAAGTTGTGCGGCGCAGCATCTGCGACTGCTTGTCCGACCCACCACTCGGCGTCGGCGCGCGTGTACGGAGACGGAAACCCGGCAGTCATCCAGCGCGAGACGATCGGATCGTCGGCGACCGCGATCAGCGCGTCGACGTCGTCGGGCCGATACGGTCGCAGCGTGCACAGCGCGCCTGCAAGAACGATCTCCGGCGGCACGGTTAGAGCGCGGCGATCCGGCGCAAGCCTTCCTCGACGTCTTCGATCGGTGCGACCCAGCTGATCCGCAGCCAGCCTTCGAGCGAGTCGCCGAAGATGCGGCCGGGAATGGCGACGACGCCGCGGTTCTCCACCAGTTCCAGCGCGGCGGCGAGCGAGTCGTTGCCGTGCGGCAGCTTCACGCAGGCGTAGAAAGCGCCGTCGACCGGGACGTAGCGCAGGCCGCTCGCATCAAGCACGGCGGTGACGCGCGCGAGCTGCTCGCGGTACCACGCGGACTGCTCGGTGAGCGCGCCGGGCTCGCCGAAGATCTCGTAGGCGACGCGCTGGCCGAACGCGCTCGCGGTCGAGGTCACCCACGCGTGCGTTTTGATCAGCGGCTCGATCGCGCCGTCGGGCGCGAGCAGCCAGCCGATGCGCATTCCGGTAAGCGCGTTCGATTTCGAAAGCGAATTTGCGACAACCGTATGCGGATAATACTTCGCGACATAGCCGGGGTCGTCGACGTATGTCAGCTCGCGATAGATCTCGTCCTGCAGCACCCAGACCGGCGGTCCGCGCCGTGCGAGCAGGCCGTCCGCAAGCCGGCGCGCGTCGGCGTCGCGCAGCACGCGGCCGGTCGGATTCGCCGGCGAGGCGACGACGAGCAGCCGCGTCGCGCGGTCGACCGCGTCGAGGATCGCGTCGACGTCGTAGCGGAAGTCGTCGTCGGCGCGCATGTGCACGCGGCGGTAGGCGATCCCTTCGAGCTGCGCCATCTTCGCGTAGGCCGGAAACGACGGGTCGGCTACGAGCAGCTCGTCGGTCGCCGGGTCGAGGAGCGTCTTGATCGCGACGTATACCGCTTCTTGCGACCCGGTCATCACGCAGACGTTGCGCGCATCCGACATCCCGGGATACGCATAGTGCGCCGCGATCCGCTCGCGCAGCCCCGCATCGCCCGCATTCACCGTGTACTTCACGCCGTGCTCCGCCGCCCATCTCGTCGCAGCCTCGATGAACCGCTGCTGCGGCAAGATCGTCGGCTCACCGAGCCCGAGATCGATCGCGCCGGGCTTCTTCTTTGCTGCAATCGCCCGAATCAACGACGGCTCGATCGCCTGAACACGAGGATTCACGCTCAGACGGACACCTCGAACTCGCGCAGCGCCGCGTTGAGCGACGTCTTCTGATCGGTCGATTCGCTGCGCTCGCCGATGATGAGCGCGCACGGCGTGCCGAACTCGCCGGCGGGGAAGTTTTTCGGCAGCGAACCGGGGATGACGACCGCGCGCGGCGGGATCGCGCCCTTCGTGACGACGGGTTTCTTGCCGCGCACGTCCACGACCGGAGTCGACGCGGTCAGCACGACGCCGGCGCCGAGAACCGCTTCGCGGCCGACGTGGACGCCTTCGACGACGATGCACCGCGAACCAAGAAACGCACCGTCCTCGACGATCACCGGCATCGCCTGCGGCGGCTCGAGGACGCCGCCGATCCCGACGCCGCCGCTCAGGTGGACGTCCTTGCCGATCTGCGCGCACGAGCCGACCGTCGCCCATGTGTCGACCATCGTGCCGTCGTCGACGTACGCGCCGACGTTCACGAACCCCGGCATGAGGATCGCGCCCTTGCCGAGGTACGAGCCGTAGCGAGCGATCCCGCCGGGGACGCAGCGCGCGCCGAGCTTCTTCCAATTGCGCTTGGTGGGTAACTTGTCGTAGTAGGAGGGGAGACGATAGCGCAATTTCATCGCGTCGAGCGATCCGGCGGTTCGCGCGAACGCGTCCTCGACGATGCGCGCGCTGTCGAAGCGGGCGAACGCAAGCAGGATCGCCCGTTTCACCCACGGGTGAACGACCCAGCCCTCGTCCGTCGGCTCGGCGACGCGCAGCTCGCCGTTGTCGAGCGCCGCGAGCACCTCGTCGATGACCCGCCCGGGCTTCTTCCGGACGGCTTTGGGCTCGGCCGTCAGCCGCTCCTCGAGCTCGGCGATCCGCGCTTCCAAATTCTCATCCATCGCCGCGGGGCGTTCCGCACCGCATACCCGGCTCCCGTTCGGCGGGTATTGGAGGGTGCCGGGACGATCGGGCGTAACGCGCCTTCCCCGGTATCCCAGGAGACGACGTGAACACCGCAGCGGACGACCTTCGCATCAACGCAATTCGTTTTCTCGCGGTCGACGCGGTCCAGCAGGCGAATTCCGGCCACCCGGGGCTCCCGCTCGGCGCGGCGGCCGCCGCCTACACGCTCTGGACGCGCCACCTGCGCTTCAACCCGGCCGACCCGAAGTGGTTCGACCGCGACCGGTTCGTGCTCAGCGCGGGCCACGGCTCGGCGCTGCTCTACGCCCTCCTCCACCTGACCGGCTACGACCTGAC
>DASZGA010000045.1:0-8688 GCA_035939295.1 Candidatus Elarobacter sp.
GATGTTGTAGCGCGCCTGGCCCGGCTTCATGTTTGCGACCTTGTTGACGGTCAATGCCTCCGCCCAGGCCCCGACCTCCGGCCCGCGCAGCTCGAACTGCGCCATGTGCGAGAGATCGAACAACCCCGCGCGCTTGCGCACGGCCTCGTGCTCCTTGAGGATGCTCGAGTACTGCACGGGCATCTCGAACCCGCCGAACGGCACCACCCGCGCACCAAGCGCCAGGTGGGCATCGTAGAGTGCCGTCCGGCGCAGCGCGCCGTTGATCTCGGTCGTCATAGAGGGGACGTTCTCGCGTCCTGGCGGTCCGTGCCTCCTGTTCCGATCTACGGGATTTCCACAATATCGGTTACCGCCTCGACGGCGTACGCTCCGACCGTGGTAGAGCGAACGGAATGGCTCGCAGAGCTATTGCAAGACGCGATCGGAATCGCCGAGGAGTCGCGCGACAACGCCGTTGTCACGCACCTTCTGGAGGCGCGACGGCTGCTAAGCCGCCGCACCGAGATCGGAGCACCGGTCAGAGTCGAAGTGGTAACGGGTCGCGTTTTCTGTCGCGGCCTGCTGACGTCGCTTCCTCCCAGCGAACTCGCGCTAATGCTGGCACTGGCGTTGGCGGAGCGCGCCGTCCATCGCGACGACTTAGCCGAGACGCTCTATCCCGCCCTCGAACCGCGACGCCGCGTGAACTCGCTGAAAATAACGATACATCGACTTCGGCGCCGGCTCGCTCTGCACGGCGCCGTCACCTATGAGTCCGGAAACTACGGTCTCGGCGACATGGTTGACGTCGATCTGCCGCGCGTCGAGCGCGAGATGCGACGGCTGGAGCTCGAGGACGATCTTAGCAGCGACCAGCGCACCCGTCTTGGCGTGCTGCGGCGCCGAATCCAGGACGGGCGCCCAGGCATTGTGTTGGATTGGGAATGGTTCGAAAGCACTGAGCGGCGGCTGCGTGACCTCGGCCGTGAGATTAGTCTCGTGCTCGGTCGTGACGCTCTTCGGCAGGGCCATTGCGAACGAGCGATTGAAGCCGCCGCCAACATCGCACGCGACGACCCGAGCGACGAGGCCGCCGCGGAGCTTGCGATCCGCGCGTTTCTGCTGGCAGGAAACCGGACGGCGGCCGTGCTTGAGTACCGGCGTTACGCGTCATTGCTGCGGCGTGAGGGTGACGTGCCGCCGTCGCGTGAAATTCGTGACCTGTTTGACGGGAAACGCGGTGTTACACTAAACGCCACTGAGCACACGAGTACGTAGCCGGCACCAAAAGCGGCGGCGTTGCGAAACCCATCACCTGATCGGCGACCCCGATCTTTTCCACCGCAGGCCCCAGCACGATGCAAGCTACCTCGTCGTACAGGCGGCGCAGCGCCATCCCAGAGTCGCCGGTTCGCAGCGCCCGATCGGTTTTTTCGTCGTGCCAGCGAGAAAAGTTACCGCCGCGGGGCGGCAACGCATCGGACGCCCAGTCGCCGGCGAGGTCCGCGTCGTCTCCGTACGCGAGGCCGTATGAGGCGATGTCGAAGTCGCCGGTCCGCAGCGGACGGTTTTCATCGTAGTAGTGCTCGCCCGGAATGGGCCGCAAACTGGCATTGAGGCCCATCAGCCGCAGGCGTCCGTGGACTTCGGTCATGACTCTTCGATTGCCGGGGCTCTGCGCAACGTAGGTAAGTTCCAGCTCGCGATCTCCCAACGCGCGGCGCAGCGACGGAATGCGTGCCGGTTCGAACTCGAGAAGCCGCTCATACGCGCGGTCGTTCGTCCCGGAAAGCGTGAGCTTCGCGTCGAGGACTGTTGGGCGCCGCTCGAAGATACGCTGGAGATACGGCACGTTAATCGAAGCCGCAAGGGCGCGCCGGTCTTCGGCACGCCGAAATGCGCGCTCAGCGTTCAGCAGCAAGATCTCGGTCGAGCTGAGCCGATTCACGATTCTATACCGTGTTCCGAAATGCCCGAGGGTGACGACGTCGGGGGGAAGCGGCAGGGCGATGTGGGCCTCCCCTGAGGCAACCTGAACGTTGGCGGTGATCTCGGACAAGACCAAACGCAGTCCAATCTCGGCTACCCTGGGGATTCCGCGCGGCGACGTCGCGACCGCGCGTAACGTCCATCGTTCGGTTTCTGGCCGGGAAGCCACGGCGAAGGGCCCCGTGCCTATCGGGGTACCGTCCACGGCGCGTCGCATGATCGGCAGCGGCGCGGACCCGTACGGTGCAAAGAACGAGCGGACAAAACCCGGTCGCGGCGAACCGAGCCGAACATTGAAAGCGTGATTCCCGGTGACCGTAAGCTTTTGAATCGAGCGGTACGGTTCGTACCCTCCCCACGGCGACGCTGTGACCTCCGCGAGGGCACGCTCGACGTCACGTGCGGTGAACGAGGCGCCGTCGTGCCAGACACCTTGGCGCAACACGTAGTGATAGGTCAGGCCGTCGTCGGAGCCCACCGGCATCTCACGCGCAAGGGACGGCGAGATCGAGCCCGTCCAGCCCACCAGACCATCGGCGTAGAGCCACGCCAACTCGGCGACACCGCGTTCGGCATGCCGGTACGGATCGATGGCAGCGCCTAGTGGAGCGGCATCGATCCGAAGCCGCTGCGGGACACTCGTATTGGGGCTGAGGGTGACGGCACCCATCCCCGCAAGAAACGTCGGACGCCGCACGTCCTGACGGTTGGTGAAGGCGTGCGCACACTCTTTCTTCCACGAAATCTGCTCGACCGTGAACGAGCGGCGCGCGAGCTTCAAGGACTCTTGAGCGAACGGGGCCGGCGCGACGATGTCGCGGTCGTTCGTGTCGCCGGCCCCGCCGGTATCGGCAAGACGACGTTTCTCCGCGCGGTCGTCGAGCATCTCGCACCATGGCGATGGGTCGCAGTTGAGCAGGCACGACGCTTCGAGCCGGCCCGCCTGTGCGCCGGACTCGGCGTGCGAGCCGAGGGAGGTGACGAGGAGATCGCGCGGGTGCTTGGCCGGGAATTGGCTCGGACGCGTACACTTTGCGTCGACGACGTCCAGTGGCTCGACGAGCGCAGCCGTAGGCTGTTGCAGCGCCTTGCGGAGGCGCGCGACACGAGACTCACCTTGCTGTTCGGTGACCGCCGGGAGACGGCGCCGGACCTTCCGCGCCATCAAACGATCGTCTTGTCACCGCTGCGTTTGTCGGCCGCGAAAAGGCTGGTGCGGCTACAATACCCAGAAGCGCCGGCTCCCGTGGTCGAGGAGATCGTCCTCGCATCCGCTGGCAGTCCGTTCGTGCTTGACGTGCTCAGCCGCGCCGCCCGAGCCGACCGCGCGATGCAAGTCCACGAAACGGAAGGTTCGGTCGAAACCGTCATCGCTTCACGCCTGGCGCGATGCAGTGGAGACGCACGCCGAGCTGCTCGGCTCTTGTCGATCCTCGAGCCGCCGGTCGAACTGGAAACCATCGCTCGGACCATGAAAAGCACGACCGCTGCGACGGCTACCGCGCTCATGGAACTAAACGATCTCGTCAGCGTCGAAGACGGGATCGCGGCGTTCAGGCATGCATCGATCGCTGATGCGACGCGGTCGACGGTCGATGACCCCGTCTCGTCTTACAGGGCACTTCTCGAGTCATTCAATCCCGACGAGACGCGCGCTGTGCAACTCGGCGCGATGCTGCGATGTGCCCGCGGTGCGGGAGACGCGGCGGCCGTTGCGGCCCTAGCGCTGCGCATCAGCAGAGTCCTTTCGGCCGCCGGGATGTTGAACGCGGCCCTCCACCACGTGTCGCTCGCAGTGGACCATGCGGAGCGTCCGCTCCCCGTCGAATACGCTGTCGAATACGCGGGACTTCTTCAGCAGCTGATGAGGGAGAATGAGGCGGCCTTATTCTTGCGTGGGCAGATCCAGCACGCGATCGAGAAGCGCGATTCCCGTCGATCGGCCGCTCTGCTGTATGCCTATGTCGGGGTTGCCGTGAGCCTGGAGTTGGAAACGGAGTTTGCGGCGCTCTGCGAACGGGCAGCGGACGTGACGCGAGCGGATCCCGACGCCTCGCAGATCGTTTGGGGCGCACGGCTGGCGGCGCTGGCGGCGGCCGGACGCATCGATGATGCGACGAAGCATCTTGCCGGCGGTGTTCCTCGCTGGAACGAAGGTCGTTACGTCGCGGTCGCAGCAGCGCTGCGCGGCGACGACGATGCAGCGCAACGAGCGTTCGAACGCTACACCGCGGGTCTGAACAGCCAAAATGCGAGATCGACGACGAGCGACCGGGCAATGAGCGCACACCTTCGGATGTTCTCCGTCGGTAATAGCGCGCTTGACCCCGTCGATGCGACGTGGCCTGCCGACGGCGAGACCGGCTCCTACACCGGAGGCACCGTACTGCGCCTTCTCAGCCGCATCAATTCAGGCCGTTGGGACGAGGCGGATCGAATCATTTCCGACCTGCCGCTCCATCACGGCGACGTTGAGGAACCGTACGCTCTTCTGGACGCACGCCTGCTATTCGCAGGGGTTGCGGGGCGTGCGCCGCACATGCCGGAACGCTCTCTGAGCGCGATACGGCGACTCGTATCTACCGGCCGCGTGCGTCATGCGATTGCCGGCGCGTGCTGGCTGCTAGTGACGCTTGACCCGGCGGTCCTTGTACGAGCGGCCGATATTAAAGCGTTCGCCGGCGATCATCTCGACGTTTCGCCGATGCCGTATTTGATTGGCGGGATACCCCTCGCTGTCGCGCGGCTGTCGAGCGTGTTCGGCCGGGAAACGTGCCGCGAGGCGCTGCAGCGGCGTCCTCGTTACCGCTCTCGCTGGCACGTAGCGCATGACGCCCTCGCGCACGGCGTGCTCGAAGGCGATCATGTTGCGCTCCGGACAGCGCGAGACGCGTTCGACGCGCTCGGTGCGCCCGCTTTCGCGATGCTTGCCGGCATCCGGCTTCCCGTTCCCCGAGCCGCCGACGCCGCGCTCGCGCAGAAGCTCGGGATCGAGATCGGCCGCGGCGCACCGACCGTCGCGAGAACCCTTACCACGCGAGAACAGGACGTCGCCGAGCTCGCAGCCGGCGGTTCGACGAACCGCGAGATCGCCGCGCGGCTCGCGATCACCGAGCGGACGGTGGAAGCTCACCTCGGAGCCGCGTTTCGCAAACTCAGCGTCCGTTCGCGCGCCGAGCTCGCGAGCGTGCTGCTACGGCGCTCCGGTCGGGTCGAGACCGAGCGTCTGTGACGTAACGGTCGGTCGAACGCCGGTGTCGCTCGGGGCGCCGTTCGGCGTCCAGTGCCACGTCATCAGATACGTGCTCGACTCGGGCCCCATGCCTCCGGTTGCGCCGTCCGCCGCCTCGACCGTTATCTGCCCGGAGTCGGGGTCGACGTCGTGCGACGTCAAGATGTACATTGCCTTCCTCAGGATCCAGAACGCGGCCAGATGCATGTTCGCTGCATCACGCAACTCCAGGCGCCCGGCGACGATTTGTTCCAAGACCGTGCACAGCTGGTCGCCGTATTCCAGCTCTTTTGGATCGAGGTTCGTGCCGTTGTCGAACTTTTCGAAGTGGTCGTGCCAGTCGCGCGAGATGTCGTAGTACCGCTTGTGAATATCTCCCTTGGCGGGATCGAGCAGCGCCTGGACCAGCGCCATTCCCCGCGTGACGATCGCCCTGGAATTTGTTTCCGTCGCGATTCGCCGGCGATCGCCGTTCGCGTGCGGGCTGACGGGATCGTGCCAGGTCGGCGGCGGGCCTTCTTGGATCGTTAGGCCGGCCTCGCGAGCTTTCGTTACCATGGGTCACCTCCGCTCAGGTACGTAGCATGCGCCGGTTTCACGGAAGTTTCGTTCCTCCGCAAGACGGGAGTCGCTTGTTCGTAGCGATAAGGATAGCGACCTGTTGCGCGCTCGCCCGGTCATCGGGGGTCAGGCGAAGACGTCGCCTGCCATCGCCAACTCACGCCGGAGATACAGCGGCAGCGCGAACAATCGCCGGTGGGTCTCCGCGTCATAGAAGAAATTCTCGCCGCGCAGCCCGCCGACATATCCTTCGATCCGTCCCGGATCGGTCGCCGCGACATCGACCGCGTCGCTGCAGGCGATGAAGGCCCAGTCGTTGTCGAACGCCGGGACATGGGTGTAGAAGCTGCGCACGTATTTGAAGTGCGCGCGCAACGAGCGCGCCATCTTCGCGTGCAACGCCATGTTGTGGAAACCGGCGGTCGAGGCTTGCAGCACGTAGACGCCGCCGGACGCGAGGCGTGACTTGATGTCGCGGAAGACCTCGCCGTTGAAGAGCGGGAACGACGGCGAATCCGGGAGCGGCTCGGTGAGATCGCTGATCACCACGTTGTAGCGGTCACCGTCTTCCTTGATGAACTTCAGCGCGTCGCCGATGATCACGCGGGCTCGCGGATCGGCGAAGGCTCCATCGGACCACTCCGGCAGATACTTCTTCGCGAGATCGACCACTTGGCCGTCGATGTCGACCATCGTGCAGCGCCGCACCGAGCGATCGCGCAGCACTTCGCGCAGCGTCGCGCCCTCGCCGCCGCCGAGGATTAACACCTCGGCACGGTCGACCACCGACGCCATCGCCGGGTGGACGAGGCTTTCGTGGTAGATCTTCTCGTCGGCCTGCGACGACTGGGTGTCTCCGTCGAGCACCAGCATCTTCCCGAAAACCGGCGTGCGCAGCACCGCGACCGACTGGAACGGCGTGCGCCCGCTGAAGTACGTCTCCTCGATCGCGTGCGCGTGCAGCTCGGTCGGCGCGAACTGCTCGGTGTACCACTGAAAGTGCTCGGTCTTCGGCATGGCGTCGGTCCGGTTGGGCGGTCGCGCTCGATGCCCTTCACGACAAAAGAAGCCCGCTGCGGTCAGGCAGCGGGATTCTCGGTTCTCCCTCGCTTCGAGGAGGAGCGCTAGGCCGTAGCCAGCAGCAGCTCGCGGGTGTCGTTCTCGGTGGTGACGACGTGGGTGAAGCGGTTGTGACCGGCTTCTACGCCTCGTTTCACCTCGGTGGTCAGCATGGTCGTGGCGTCGAGTGCCTCCGCGGCGTATTCGCACGCCGCCCAGGGATCGGTGTGGTCGCCGCACGTGTAGAAGTCCATCGCGGCATAGCCGGTCTCCGGCCACGTATGGATCGACAGGTGCGACTCCTCGATCACCACCACTCCCGAGACCCCTTGGGGCTGGAAGCGGTGGAAGGCCGTCGTGACGATGGTCGCGTTGGCGGCTTTCGCCGCCTTCTCCATCACCACACGGACCGCGTCGACGTCGGTGAGCTTCGCGGCATCACAGCCGGAGAGCTCGCAGACGATGTGCGTACCGAGTGCTTTCAATTTTTTTCCTAACTCCTCGAAGAGCTTTCGGTTGGGAGAATCCCACCTCCAGGTGCGTCGTCCAGCGTGTGCGGTACACCGTCTCGCCGTCGACCTATCAGCAGACTCTTGCCGGCACGGTCACCTCTTGGACCGAACGGACGTTCCGCTGCGATGGCACGTAGGGCGTGCCGTCCCCAAAACCGGACTACCGCGACCCCGAGCTCTATACCGCGCACGGGGTCCATGAAGTCCGACGCCTATGGTACCCCCCCGGGGGTCCCTTGTAAATAGCTTTCCGCGCCGAGGCCTGAACGGGCCCGGCGCGCGCCGAACGAGAGGGAGATGCGACCGCCGGATCCGGTCCTGCACAAAGGAACGTCCTCCGCGAGCAACGCCCGCGAGGCGACGCTTCGCGGCCGGGAGCTGGCGCGTGCCGGCCGGCTCGACGCTGCGCTGGCGGCGTTTCTGGACGCGGTCGAATTGGACGAGCGCATGCTCGATGCTCACCTCGGGATCTACGAGGTCGCGCAGATCCTGCGCCGGCCGGAGCTCGCCTTGGCGCATCAGGCGGCCGCGATCGCGCTCGCGCCGGTGCAGTCGACCCCGGCGAGCGAGCGCGAGGACTACGCGCTGCTGGTCATCTGTGCGCCGGGGCCGTTCACCGCTAACATGCCGGCCGATCTGCTGTTCGACGCGCGCCGCGTCTCGCTGCACCGCTGGTACGTCGACCCCGACCGCGAGCCGCCGCCGCTTCCGCATTTCGACGCGGCTTTCGTCGCGATCGGCGAGTCGGACGAGGCGGCGTCGCGGCTGGCGGCCGCCGAGCGGTTCGTCGCAGCATGTGGAAAGCCGGTGTTGAACCGGCCGGAGCTGATCGCGAGGCTCGGGCGGGTGCCGCTGGTCGAAACGTTCGCGGGCGCGCAGCACTGCCGAGTCGTCACGACGACGAGGGTGGCGCGCGAAACGTACGCGGCGGACGGGTTCCCGATGCCGCACATCGTACGGCCGGTCGGTTCGCACGGCGGGACCGGGCTGACGCGGATTGACGACGACGCGCAGCGCGCGGCGTATCTCGCCGCCACGCCCGACGAGTCGCTGTACGTCGCGCCGTACGTCGACTACCGCAGCGCCGACGGCTTCTTCCGCAAGTACCGGATCGTTTTCGTCGACGGGCGAGCGTACCCGTTTCACCTCGCGATCTCGCCGGACTGGATGGTGCACTACTACAACGCGCCGATGAGCGAGAACGCCTGGATGCGCGACGAGGAGCATGCCTTTCTGGCGAACATCGACGCGGTGTTCTCCGGTGAGCTCGGCGCGGCACTGCGCGAAACCGCCGCGCTGCTGCCGCTCGACTACGTCGGGATCGACTGCGCGATCCACCCCGACGGCAAGCTG
>DASZGA010000046.1:0-21433 GCA_035939295.1 Candidatus Elarobacter sp.
GCTCGACCAGCTTTCGCCCTCGACGTTCGACCGCATCTTCACGACCAACGTCTACGCGCCGCTGCACCTGATCCAGCACGCGCTCCCGATCATGCGCGCCGGCGGAGGCGGGACGATCGTGAACATCACCTCCGACGCCGCGGTCGAAGCGTACGCCGGCTGGGGCGGCTACGGCTCGGCGAAAGCCGCCCTGGAGCACATGTCCCGCATCCTCGCCGAAGAGATCGACGGCAGCGGAATCGGCGTGATCGTCGCCGACCCCGGCGACATGGACACCGACTTGCACCGCGCCGCCGTCCCCGACGCCGACCCGTCGTCGCTTGCCGACCCGCGCGACGTCGCCCCCGCGCTCCTTCGCGCGATCGCCTCACCGCGCGGCGCGTTCACCCGCGTCTCGCTGCAATCGCAAGGAGTCGCGGTCGGCGCATGACCTCCACGGTTTCTTTTGCTCTGCCGCCGGCGAACGAAGCGACGGCGCCGCCGGAGCGGCGCGGCCTCACGCGCGACGGCGTCCGTCTTCTCGTCACCGCCGTCGAGGCGCGCACGCAGCATCACGCCACGTTCCGCGATCTCCCGTTGTTTCTGCGACCCGGCGACCTCGTCGTTGCAAACGACTCGGCAACGATCCCTGCCGCGCTCGTCGCACACCGCAACGACGGCACGACGTTCGCGCTCCACCTCTCGACGCGCGTGTCGGACGACCTGTGGATCGCCGAACCGCGCCAGCCGGTCACCGAAGGCGAACGCGCGCTGCTTGCTGAGGGCGGTACGGCAACCTTCCTCGCGCCCGTCGACGCGACGCATCACCGTCTTTGGTACGTCCTGCTGAGCGTCGAGCAGCCGCTCGAGGCGTTTCTCACCCGAAACGGCGCGCCGATTCGCTATCGCTACGTCTCCGAATCGTTTCCGCTCGCGGACTATCAAACGGTCTTTGCGCGCGTACCCGGCTCGGCCGAGATGCCATCCGCCGGACGCCCGTTCACACCGCACATCCTGAACGATCTGCGCTCCCGCGGAATCGAGCTGGCGACGATTACGCTGCACACCGGCGTCTCGAGCCCCGAACGCCACGAACGGCCTTACCACGAATGGTTCGAAGTGTCAGCCGCGACCGCCGCCGCAGTCAACGCGACGCGCCTCCGAGGCGGACGCGTCATCGCGATCGGCACAACCGTCGTTCGTGCCCTCGAATCATCCGTCGCCGACGGCGAAACGATCGCTGCCACCGGCTGGACCGACTTGATCGTAACCCCGGAACGTAGCGTCGAGTCGGTCGACGGACTGCTCACCGGTTTTCACGAGCCCGAAGCGAGCCATCTCGACATGCTCCGCGCGTTCACCGACGCCCCGCTCTTGGAGCGCGCCTACGATGAAGCGATCGGCGCCGGCTACCTCTGGCACGAGTTCGGCGACGTCCACTTGATCGTGCCGTAACGTCCTGACGCTGCAGCGCTAGCGCTGGATCAGGTAGGTTACAGTGACCGACGCCGTGACGACGATGATGCGCGTCCGGGAGTATTGCGGCGGCCAGACGCTGTACGGATAGGCCGGGCCGCGGTCGTTGTTTTCGACGCGCTGCACGGCGCCGAGCCGCAGGTTGCCCGCGGCCGCGACCGTTTGCGCGCGCTCACGCGCGCTCTTCATCGCGGTCGCGAGCGCTTCGGTGTAGGCCGCCTCGCGATCGCGCAGACCGTACTGGGGCGGGGAGACGAAGCTCGCGCCGGCCGCGGTCATCGTTTCGGCGACCTTCCCGGCGTCGTCGGGGCGATCGAGCGTTACGACGACCAGGCGGGCCCCGACGTAGCCGTAACGCGGCGTGGGCGTGGCGATGGTCTGCGGCTGCGGGCTCGACGCCGGAGCGGGGACGGTGAGCGGCCGCACGTACGAGACGGTGTAGGTCGACTGGATCTTGTCTGCGCCGACCCCGAGCGCGCGCAGCTTCTCGCGGAGCGCGGCGAACATCGCCTCGTTCTTCGCGGTCGCAGTCGTCTCGACGTCGTCGGATGCGATTAGGCTTGCGTTTAGGTACGCCACGTCGGCCGGTCTTGAGACGGCCCCTTGCGCGTTGATCACGATCGCGGGATCGCGTGGCGCCTGCACGATTTGCGGTGACGATGGCTCCACGTTGAATTCGATCGCGTTGATGTATGACGCCGCGATCGGCTTGCAGTCGCGAATCTCGGTTTGATACACCGACTGACGCGCCGCCACGAGCGCGGGCGCGTTCAAGATCACGCTCGGCGAGCTCATGATCGAGGTACCGGTGACGTGGCTCTGCTCGTCGAGCGAGACACGCACTTGCACCGTCCCGCTGATCCCTTGCTGTTGCGCCATCGGCGGTATGTCCGGAAGCACCGTCCGTACGATCGATGCGGGGACGTTCGGGCGCGCGCAGTTCGTCTGCGCGCTCGCACGCGGCGCAATGACGGCGAACGTGCTCGCGATCGCGAGCAGCGCCGCGAGGAGCGCCTGGCGCACGGCGTTACGTCTTTGCGGCGGTGGTCGGCGAGGCGGTCGGCGTCATCGCCGGCGCGGGCGGCGTCGGCGGCGCGCCCGGTGCTGACGACGCCGGCGCGGTCGGCACCGGATTCGGGGCAGGCGCGGACGATGATGTTCCCGCAGGCGAGGGCGTCGCGGCGCGCGGTACCGTTTCGCCGGCCTTCGGCGGCCGGCAGTTGTAGAGCCCGGCGTCGTCGCCGACGAAGACGCCGACGCGGGTGCCGCGCGGGATCGTTGCGTCTTTGCCGTGGTGAAGCGAGTCGTATCCGCCGACGGCGTAGCCGACGATCGGGATCAGCCCGAGGATCCCCGGCGCGTTCCCCGACGCGCCGAGCGCCGACGAGGCCTGATCGTTCACGCGGTCGATGATCGCTTGCACGTGCCTGCCGTCGTCGAGCACGAAAAACCGCGTCTCGAGCGCGAGGTATCCGCCGCGCCCCCCGCTTCCGGCGTGCGAAGCGTTCGCGACGATCCCGTACCCGCGCGTTCCCTGCGGCACCGTCGTGCCGTCCGACGTCGTCACCGTGTCGACCAGCACGAACCGGAAGACGTCGCCGGATTTCGCTTTCGCCGAATCGACGCCGTCTTCCATGGCCACCAGTGCGTACGCGCACGGGCGCCGAGCGTCGCCTTGGTCCGCGCTCGTCTGCGCGCCGAGCGGCAACGCCGCCGCCGCCAGCACCAGCATCCCGGTCGCCGCGCCGGCCCGGCGCATCACCCGCATCATCCGCGTCAGCCGCATCAAGGCTATCTTACCGCGTTATCGTGCCGCCGACCCGTCGATGAACGGCCGCATCTGGCCGACGAACTTGTCGGTGTTGCGAATGCTCCTCAGGACGACGACGATCGCATCGGACGGGAACCCCGACTCCAGCGTGACCGTGTACCCGCAGAAGACGTCCGCGGTATCGTCGGCGCCCCAGAACAAGAAGTTCTGGTCGCTGTAGTACAGCAGCTTGCGCATCAGTCCGACCGAGTCCGTCGCCCGGTTGATGTTGATGTAGTTCCCGTTGTAGTGCGGGTAGACGCGGAACCCGATCGTGTCGGATTGCGTCACGCTGATCACGATCTCGAGCGAGTCTGAATTCGCCAGACCGGTGGCGCTCCCGACGAAGTTGTACGGGTTCTTGGTGCTTTGGCGGAACGCGACGTTCACGTCGGAACGCGCGCCGGCTCGGGTGAGCAGCGCGCGGAGCTGTTCGCGGGTGGCGTCACGGCCGGGGGCTTGCGCGCTTACCGGCGGCGCTGCGAACAGCAGCACCAACGGCAGCAGCGCCGCAACTAAGATTTTCAGGCGCATGACGCTACATCCGCCCGCCCGGCGCCGACTCCTCCCCCAAAACGACCGCGGCCGCGGCTGCGTTATCGGCGCAGCGCTTTCTGTGGAGGTTACCTTGGTGCGTCACACGTTTCTCTGGGCCGCTTCGTTCGCGGCGCTGTTCGCCGTCACGGCGCCGGCGCTGGCCGACAACCGGACGACCGTCGTCCCCGCCGAGACCGGCGGGCTCCGGCTCTCGGCGGCGCACCCGATCCCGACCCAGGTCGCGGCGCAGCCCGGCCCGCTGAAGATCGAGGGCTGCTTCTCCGACGGCCGCGGGACCGACGGCCTCACGCTCGTCCACCACGCGCTGCGGATCTCGAACACCGGCGACCGGCCGGTGAGCGCCGTCCGCGTCCGGTTCACGTTCTACGACGCGTTCGGCGACGTCAACGCGACGCGCACCAACATCAGCGAGTCGCGGATCGACCCCGGACAGACCGTCGACCGCATCAACCTGGCCGAGCTCAGCGACGCCGGGCCGCCGGCGCGGATCTCGTGCAGCATCGACGCGGTCCGCTACCAGGATGGTTCGCTGGCCCGCACCGGGCCCGCGAGCACCGGGGCGCAGTGAGACCAAAGGCTCAGTGAGGCGGGCAGCCCGCCGGGAACGATTTGAGCGATGGTTCGCTCGCTCGAAACGCTGATGATTCTGCTGGGACGCCCCGGCTCGCACCTCGTCGTCAGCGACATGCGCGAGCGGGTGCGGCTGTCGGTGGACTGGACCTGCGGCTGCGTCGCCTCCGGCGCGACCTCGGCGCGGCTCGACCTGGTCTCGTGCGAGCGGCACGACGCGCGGCGCCACGCGGCGCCCGTCCTCACGGCCTGCTGAGCACCGCCCCGGCGTCGATACAGCGCGCTTTCCCGGCGCGCTTTGCTTCGTACATCGCGCGGTCGGCCGCGGCGAGCGTGTCGTCGGGGGAGTGACCCGAGCGCAAATGGACGATCCCGATGCTCGCCGCCACCGGCGGCGCCCCGGTGACCGAGCGCGCGGCGGCGGTGATCCGCACGATCATCTCCTCGCCGATCGCGCGGGCGTCGGTCCCGGCGCGCGACTGGAGCAGCACCGCGAACTCGTCGCCGCCGAGACGCCCGACGGTGTCCTCGACGCGCGTGCGGTCGCGGATCCCCGCCGCGACGGCGATCAGAACGGCGTCGCCGCCCGCGTGTCCGCAGGTGTCGTTGACTTCCTTGAAGCCGTCGAGGTCGATCAGCATCAGCGTCCAATCGGTGTCGCCGCGGCGGCCGCGGTCGAGCGCGCCGAGCCGTTCGCGCAGCACGTGCACGAAGCTGCGGCGGTTGTGCAGGCCGGTGAGCGGATCGCGCTCGGCGAGCTGGCGCAGCCGCGCTTCGCGGCGGCGCCGTTCGGTCACGTCGTTGACGAGCAGCAGGATCGCCGCGTCCGGTAATCCTTGGCGCATCGCGACCGCGGTGATCTCGCACCAGATCGTCACGCCGGTCGGCTGCTGAATCCGCGTCTCGACGCGCACCGACGGGCTGCGCCCGGCCATCAGCCGGACGAACTCCTCGCGGAGCTGCGCCCGGTCTTCGTCGGGAACCAGCGACAGGATGGACGTCGTCTCGACCCCGCCGAGCGCGAGAAAAGCCATGTTGCCGCGCAGCACGTTGCCGTCGACGTCGACGCTGCACATCCCGATCGGCGACTCTTCGACGATGTGGTACGACGCGTTGAGCGTGTCGATGATCTCGCGGAAGTGCGCGTTCTCGCTCTCCATCTCGCGCTGCGCGGTGACGTCGGAGATCGTCGAGACGATCTTCTCGCGCCCGCTCTCACCCTCGGTGACGACGTGCGTTTCGATCGTCAGCCACGTCGTCGCGCCGTCGAGCCCGCGCACGCCGATGGTGAGCCCGCCGTGCTCGCGCACGATCTGCAGCACCGTGCGCAGCGGCCGTTCGAAGACGTGCAGCGGCGCCCCGTTGTCCCACACGATCCGCCAGTGCGCGTCGACCGGGGCGCGGTCGCGCAGCTGTTCGGCGGTCACGCCCAGCATCCGCAGCGCGGGCGCGTTGAAATCGCGGACGGTTCCGTCCGCATCCTGCACCACCACGCCTTCGCTCAGCGTGTCGAACACCCGGCGCCGCGCCGCATCCGGGCGCGGCATTGGCTCTCCCATTGATGTAGTATCGCCAACAAAGGCTCGCTTCTACCTGAGTCCTAGGTCCCATGGCCCAGCGGAATGAACGTTATGGGGCATGTCCGCCCACGACGAGCTCTGCGACCTTTCCGCCGTCGAGCTCTTGCGACGTATTCGCGCGAAAGAAATATCCGCGGTCGAGGTGATGTCCGCGCACCTCGCGCGCATCGACCGCGTGAACCCGGCGCTGAACGCGATAGTCACGATGCACGCGGAACAGGCGCTGGAACGCGCGCGCGACGCCGATGCGCGGCAGGCGCGCGGCCAGGAGTTGGGACCGCTGCACGGCTTGCCGGTCGCGCACAAGGATTCGATGCCGGTGCGCGGGATGCGCACGACGTGGGGCTCGCCGATCTACCGCGATTTCGTCCCCGACGAAGACTGCGCGGTTGTCGAGCGCCAGCGCAACGCCGGCGCCATCGCGGTCGGCAAGACGAACGTGCCGGAGTTCACCGCCGGCTCGCAGACGTTCAACACGATCTTCGGCGCGACGCGCAACCCGTACGATCCGACCAAGACGTGCGGCGGAAGCAGCGGCGGTTCGGCGGTCGCGCTGGCGTGCGGGATGGTTCCGCTCGCCGACGGCAGCGATCTCGGCGGCTCGCTGCGCAACCCCGCGAACTTCTGCAACGTAGTCGGCTTGCGGCCGTCGATCGGCCGCGTCTCGCGCTGGCCGTCCGAGGAGATGTGGAACACGCTCGCCGTCAACGGCCCGATGGCGCGCACGGTCGAAGACGTCGCGTTGTACCTGAGCGTCCTCGCCGGCCGCGACCCGCGCGACCCGCTGACGCTCGCCGAAGACGGCGCGGTTTTCCGGCAGCCCTTGAATCGCGAGTTCAACGGGACGCGAATCGCTTGGAGCAGCGATCTCGGCGGGTTGCCGGTCGATCCGGCGGTGACGGCGGTGCTCGATTCGCAGCGCACCACGTTCGCGGAGATCGTCTGTGAGATCGACGAAGCGTCGCCGGATCTCGCCGGCGCCGACGAGGTGTTTCAAACGCTGCGCGGCGTGATGTTCGCCACCTCGTACGGCGAGCTGCTGGACCGCCATCCGGCCTCGTTCAAAGAGACGATCGTGTGGAACATCGAGCTCGGCCGCGCCCTGACCGGAGCGCAGGTGGCACGCGCGCTCGCGCTGCGCACGCAGGTCTTCACTCGGATGCGCACCTTCATGGAGCGTTACGAGTTTCTGATCGCCCCGGTCAACCAAGTCCCGCCGTTCTCGATCGACATCCCGTACGTCACCGAGATCAACGGCGTGAAGATGGACAATTACCTCGATTGGATGCGCTCGTGTTCGTGGATCACTGTCACCGGCCACCCCGCGATCTCGGTCCCGTGCGGCTTCACGCCCGACGGTCTCCCCGTCGGCGTTCAGATCGTCGGCCGCTACGGCGACGAGCTCGGATTACTCCAGTTCGCGCACGCATTCGAGCAGCGCACGCAGATCGGCCGCCGCCGCCCGGCGCTCGCGCCGGCGTGAATCAGCTCCGGCCGGGCGGGCGTGTGCGCCGCCTCACTTCGCGCAACGCGTCGTTGAGGTGGTCCAGGCCCAGTTCGACCTTCTCGCGGCTGAGCCGGCAACGGCACCTCACGAGCACGCCTTTCTCCCGCAGAAGGACGTGGCATCCGTCGGCGTGATGCGACTCCGCAGCATGCAAACAAAGACAGAACATCCCACTCCACGGTAACGCCGAACCGGCCGGCGCGGACATACCGGAAATTGGGTAGGAGTTGCTACGTCGGCACGCTGCGCGCCGCCGCGAAATCCACGTACCAGTCCAGCGCTGCGGGCTGCATCATCGCGTCGCGGCTCGCAGCCTTCTCCGGCGGCGTGCCGGCGAGAATCCGGCGCACCGGAATCTCCATCTTCTTGCCGGTCAGCGTGTACGGGATCGCTTCGACGGGAACGACCTCGTCAGGCACATGCCGCGGGCTGCAGTCGGTGCGCAGCTTCGTTTCGATGCGCGCGCGCAGCGCGTCGTCGAATGCGACGTCTTCGGCGAGCCGCACGAACAGCGGCATGTAGAACCCGCCGCCGGACAGCTCCAGGCATACCACCAGACTATCCGCGACCTCATCGAGCTGCTCGACGGCGCGATAGATCTCCGCCGACCCGATCCGCACGCCGTAGCGGTTCAGCGTCGAGTCGGAGCGGCCGTAGATATAGCATCCTCCGCGCCGATTGATCTTGATGAAATCGCCGTGCCGCCACACGCCGGGGAAGTGCTCGAAGTACGTCTCGCGATAGCGCGTTCCGTTCGGATCGTTCATGAAGTACAGCGGCATCGAGGGTGAGGGGCTGGTGACGACCAGCTCGCCGACTTCGTCGACGACCTCTTCGCCGGCCTCGTTCCACGCGTGAACGTCCATCCCGAGCAGCCGCGTCTGAATCTCGCCCGCATAGACCGGAAGGAGCGTCGATCCGCCGACCAGTCCCGCGCACAGCTCCGTCCCGCCCGACGGCGAGGTGACCCACAGATCGCGCTTGACGCTCTCGTAGAACCACGCCATCGATTCGGGCGTCACCGGCGACCCGGTCAACAGCACGCTCGTGAGCTTCGACAGATCGAACCGCTCGCGCGGAACGATCCCGACCTTCTGCATCATCTGCACGAACGTCGGCGAAGCGCCGAAGCACGTCGCGCCGGCGTCGGCCGCGAGCTGCCACAACAGCGCCGGCGTCGGGTGCGCGGGATGCCCGTCGTACAGCACGACCGACGAACCCTGCAGCAGCACCGAGAGCAGCGCGTTGAACATCATCCACCCGGTCGTGGTGTAGAAGAACATCCGCGACTGCGGCCCGAGATTCTGCGCAAGACCGGTGCCCTTGAGATGCTCGAGGAGAACGCCGACGTGTCCGTGCACGATCGGTTTCGGCAGCCCCGTCGTTCCGGAGGAGAAGAGCACCCACAGCGGATGGTCGTGCGGGACGCGCTCGTACGCGAACGCGTGCCGATCGACGGGCGGGTGGTTCAGCAAGTCGCCCCACGGCGTCGCGCCGTCGATTCGCGGCGCAGCCGACGGGTCGAGATACGGCAGCCACACCACGTGCTCGACCGTCGGCAGCTCGGCGAGGATCGTGCGAATCTCGCTCGTGCGGTCGTAGTCCCTGCCGCCGAAGCGGTAGCCGTCGGCGACGAACAGCAGCTTCGGCTCGATCTGCGCGAAACGGTCGATCACCGTGCGCGCGCCGAACTCCGGCGCCGCCGACGACCACACCGCGCCGATCGCGGTCGTCGCCAGCATCGCGATCACCGTCTCGGGAATGTTCGGCACGTACGCGGCGACGCGGTCGCCGGGCCGCACGCCGAGCGCGCGCAGCTGCGTCGCCAGAACGCGAACGGCGTTGCCGAGCTCGTGCCACGTCATTACCGCGAGCGGCCGCAATTCGCTGCTGTGCACAAGCGCGGCTTCGCCGGGCGCGGCGACCCGCTCGTGGCGCAGCATGTGCTCGGCGTAGTTCACTCGCGACCCTTCGAACCACCGCGCACCCGGCATCGTGCGCGCGCTCAGCACCCGCTCGTACGGCTGCGCCGACTCGACGCCGAAGAATTCCCACACCGCGCCCCAGAAGCCCTCGAGGTCGGTGACCGACCACTGCCGCAGCTCTTCGTACGAGCCGAACGAGCGTCCGCGCTCCGCAGCGTGCCAGCGCATGAACCGCGACACGGTCGACGCCGCCGCAGTCGCCGGATCCGGCGTCCAGAGCAGCTCGCCTTCGTTCATGGTGCCCTCAATGTCTGATCCGTGTGTGCGCGAGGTCGAGCGCGAGCGTCACCCGGCGCAAGACCGTGTTGTCGATCTCGCCTCGTGCGCGCAGTCCGATCAGCGCGGCGCGTTCGGCTTCGATCACCTCACGTTCGGCGCTGGAGCGCCGCTGCGCATCTTCGCGCTCGGTGGGATCGGAGGGGTCCTTCGATCCGTCGAGGACGTGCGCGTAGCGGACCCGCAGGAGGCTTGCGTGCCGCGGGTCGATCCGGCCTTCGCGCTCCATCGCCTCGATGCGATCCAGCGCGGCCTTGGTGGCGCCCGAGAGCGCGCGCTGCAAGTCCTCGCGCGTCTCGCGGTCGTCGTCGGCGACGTTCAGGCGCATCGTCGCGGCAGGGAGCGTGAGCCCGCCGCCGACGAGCGTCACGACGATGACGGAGAAGGTGAGGAAAATGATCAAGTCGCGGTGCGGGAACGGCGCGCCGCTCGCGACGGTGAGCGGGATCGCGAGCGCCGCGGCGAGCGAGACGGCGCCGCGCAGCCCCGACCACGCGACGATCGTCGCGTGCCGCCAGTCCGGGTCGGAATGTTCCGACGAAGCGCCGATGAACGGCACGAACTCGGTCCCCAAGATCCAAACGAAACGGACGACGATGACGACGACGTTCGTCGCGATCGTGGCCCACAGCACCGTCTGCCACGGATCGCTCGCGAAGACGCGGACGGCGATGTCGTGCAGCTGCAGGCCGACGAGCAGAAACAGCAGTGCGTTTGCGACGAAGACGAACGTCTCCCAGAATCCGATCAGCCGCAGCCGCGACTCGGGCGTGAGGACGATCGGCGTGAAGCGGTTCACGAACACCCCGGTCGTCACGACGCCGAGGACCCCCGACGCGCCGATCCGCAGCGCCGGAACGTACGCGACGAACGGCACCAGCAACGAGATCACGGATTGCAGCTCGGTGTCCCGAATTCGGCGCCAGCCCTCGACGGCGACGCGGCCCACGATGAGCCCGACCAGGATCGAGCCGATCGGAGCGACGATCAAGTACAGCGCGGTGCGGCCGAGGTAGAACGCTCCGGTCGTCGCCGCGGTGAGGGCGACGGCGTAGAGCACCAGTGAGAGGGCGTCGTTGACGAGGCTCTCGCCTTCGACGATCGCGATCACGTGCCGCGGGATGCGAAAGCGCTCGAGAACCGGAGCCGAGGCGAGCTCGTCGGTCGGTGCGACGACCGCGCCGAGGACGAACGCGACCGCCCAGGGCATTTCGGGAATCACCGCGTGCGCGACTACAGCGACGGCGACCGTGGTCACCACGACCAGGACGATCGCCAGCGACCCGATCTGGTTGAGGTTCGCCAGCATGACGTCGGTCGGCGCCGTGATCGCTTCCCAGTACAGCAGCGGCGGCAAGAAGATCAGCAGCACGAGGTCCGGGTCGAGATGGACGGTGGGGAGCCCCGGAACGAACCCCAGCGCGAGCCCGCCCAGCACCAGCGCGATCGGATACGGGATCATCGCGCGCCGCGCGAACGCGACGAGCGGGATCGCCACGATGAGCAGCCCGATGACGATCTCGATCTGCGTCTCGGACATCGTCGACTACCGCAGGGCGGCAACCGCGGCGGCGCGCATCTCGTCCACCGAGTCGTTCTCACCGGCAACGAACACGAGCATATCCGTTTCGCTCAAGGCCGCATCGGCCTGCTCGAACCGGTGCGCCGGGAGAACGCCACCGTCGGGTCCATTGGCAGGACCGTCACGTGAATCGCGTCCGAACCGGACGAGCGCGGCTTTAGGACGCCGGCAGTTCATTGAGCTGGATCACGCCGATGTCGGCCGTTACACAGCAGGCGAGATCCTCGATGTGGTGTTGATCGCCCGTAACTACCGTGGCGAGGGGACTCAGCACGGCGGCTGTTGCGACGACGATTGCGTCGATGGTTTCGCGCATCCCGGCGGAACGCAGGATTCGCCCCGCTTCCTTGGCGATCCGCGTTGAAGTGTCGACGACGACTCGTTCCGATCCGCCGAGCGCGTTTAAGGCGCGGTCATAGCGTGCGTCGTGGCGGATCGCCGTAGCATTCGGCCAAGACCACCGCCGGTACGCGAACCGTTCCGGCGTCTCGCACGATGTTTCGCAGCAGGCGCCGCATCCGAGGGTCGTCTTCGGCCAGTGCACCAAGCGCGCCGCTGTCGAAAATGAAAAGCTCGCTCAAGCCCGCTTCGCGATGCGGGTGTGCTCAAAGCGGCGCGCATAAGCGTTGTCGACACCTGCCGCTACGCGCGCAGGGATGGTCCCCTTTCGCTTGTCAGCTTCACTTAAGTACTCCGTAATGGCATCGGCTTGGAGCCGCCGCTCCAGTGCATCGTTCAAATACGACGACAACTCTCGTTTGCCGACGCGGCGGCGGACCTCCGTGACCAGGTCCCGATCCAGGCTCAGCGACACTTTTTCCTTACCGGACATACCGCTATCCTACCAGAAGTAGGAAACGCTGAGAAGCCCCTTTTCGGCCGTCCCTCTCCGGCGGCTTTTCCGGAGACGTCAAGACGAGACATGGAGTGGCACCGTTATGCGTGGCAGATGATACTTCGGCGTCTGATTCTCGCTGCGGCGCTCGTCGGCTTGCCTGCGGGCGCAACTGTTGCCGCGCCCGTGCAGCCGGGGCCGATCGTCGTCGGGCACGGCGTCGTCGGCGGCCGCGCCGTCGCATTTCTCAAGGTGCGGTTGGACGCGGTTCGGGTCAGGGTCGGGCTTGCCGATGGACGTCCGGGGCGGCTGGAGTCGCTCGACGGGATCGCGCGTCGCTCAGGTGCCGTCGCAGCAATCAATGGGGGCGATTACGAAGCCTACGGCAACGCGCCGATTCGAAACCCGAACCACACGCTCATCACCGGCGGAGGTTTGATGTTCAAGGGCGATGTCGGCGACGTACTTTGGTTCGATCAGTTCGGCCGCGCTCAGATCGACCGCGTTCCCCTGAAGATCGAAGGCGGCCTCGACGGCCGCTGGAAGTGGCCGAACAACTGGTACGCGTATTGGATCAATCGATTTCCCTCCGGGACGAACGATACGATTACGATCTTCACGCCGGAATGGGGCGAGCGCACGGGCCTCGCCGGTGGCCCGCAGGTGCAAGTTGCCGACGGTGTGGTCACCGCGATCCAGAACAGCTCGACCATCATCCCGCGAAGCGGTTTCGTCGTCTACTTTCGCGGTGAAGCCAAAGCCGCGTCGCACTTTACGGTCGGGCGCACCGCACAGTACCGTGTCGTGCGCAGCAACGGCGAGCCGATGGGCGCCTTCGCGAACGCACGCGAAGCGATCGGATGCGGACCTCGGCTGGTGACCGACGGCCGCATCACCGTTGATCCTGTCTCTGAAGGCTTCCGCGACCCGAAGATCGTCTCCATGTCCGCCGCGCGCAGCGCCGTCGGCTTGACGCGCGACGGCACGACGATGATCCTCGCAACGTCTGACGGCACGACACGCCAGATGGCCGGCGTCATGCTCGGCCTGGGTGCATACCAGGCAATGGCCTTCGACGGCGGCGCATCTTCCGGACTCTGGTTCCGCGGCACCTACATCACCGAGCCCGGCCGACCGCTCAACAACGCGCTGCTAGTGCTCGCGAAGTAGAGGCTCTCCGGCTTTTTTCTGATGCTGAGGGGAGACTGCGGGCATGAAACACTTCACAACGATGCTCCTCACGGCCGCGATCGCGTTGACCCCGCTTGGCGCGATGGCCCAAAACATGGGCGGCCTCGCTCCCGGCACCGAGCTCGCCGGCACGATGGACCAGACGATCGCGTCGTCAAACGCGCAGGTCGGTGACCCGTTCAAGATCTCCAACGTCTCGTCGGTCGACGGGAGCGGAGTGATCACCGACGCGACGATCTACGGTCACGTCACAGGCGTGACAACCGCCGGCCAAGGCCGAAACGCAGGCGTGCAGCTCGCCTTCGACCGCATCCAGACCCAAGACGGCCGGAACTTCGCGCTCGACGCTCGTCCCATGCACATCGACGTCGTGACGAAGAGCAACGCGCTCAAAGAAGGCGGCGGCGCGTTCGCCGGCGACCTGCTCGGGAACTGGGTCGGGCAGACGATCGGCCTGGGCGTGCTCGGCCCGCTCGGACTCGTCGGCGGGTACCTGCTGGCGAAGAACTCGCGCCAAAACGTCACGATCCCGCAGAACTCGCTGATCACGCTGCAGGTTCTCACCGCACGGCGTCAGGCGACGGGATAATTCTTTCTCCGGCTCTTTTCTGGCGCGCTGCGTACGGTGATCGCATGAACAAGCTCATTCAACTGGTCACCGTCGCGGCGCTGGTCGGAGCCGCCGTCGCACCCGCCGCCGCGCAGACCGCTCCGTCGCGCGTCACCTCGCGCGCGGCAGCCGTCGCGGCGCCGGCGCCGTCCGCACCAGTCGCGAACGCAAACCCGGATTCACTCAACAACTGGTATGCGATCAAGCCGCTGATCCCGCAATGCGGCGATCAGCCCGTCGTGGGCCCGATGCCGGCAGCGCAGACCGGCACGGTCCAAGCGGCGCCGCTCTACACCTGGCTCATCGACCCCGACATGGTCGGCCTCGCCTGCCGCAAACCGATCTAGTCCGCGGCCCGCAGCGTGCGGCTTCGCGCTCAGTGAATGCGCCGCCGTGCGGTCAGCACGCCGGTGTTCATTCCGACGAGCGCGAGGCCGCCGTCGAAGCGGGCCGATTCGACTTTGATGCAACGGTCGACGACGACGTCGAGGCCGGCTTCGTCGGCGAGCCGGATCGCTTCCTCGTTGATCACGCCGTATTGGAACCAGATCGCTTTCGCGCCCACGGCGATCGCTTCGCGCGCGACTTGCGGCGCGTCGTCCGGCTTGCGGAAGACGTCGACGATGTCGGGTGCGCCGCGCTCGGCCGCATACGCGGCAAGCGTCGGGTACGCGCGGACGCCGTCGATCTCGCTGACCGTCGGGTTGATGGGCGTGACGTCGAGCTTCCCTTTCGTGCGCAGGTACGAGAAGACGAAGTAGCTCGGGCGGCTGT
Organism: Candidatus Elarobacter sp.; assembly: GCA_035939295.1. Lineage (GTDB taxonomy): Bacteria > Vulcanimicrobiota > Vulcanimicrobiia > Vulcanimicrobiales > Vulcanimicrobiaceae > Vulcanimicrobium. The sequence goes on from DASZGA010000046.1 coordinate 14,734, forward strand.
GGTTCGGCGAGGCGCCGACCATCGCGACCGTGAGCGACCTATCGAGCAGCGCGCGCCGCTGCGCAGGCGTATCGAGAATCACGCGCGCGCCGCCTCAGCGCTCGCGGCGCCCGTGGAAACCCGTTCGGCGGCGGCCAGGCCGCGTTCGAGGTCCCAGATCAAATCGTCCACATCTTCGAGACCCACGGAAAGCCGCACGGTTTCCGGCCCGATCCCGCCGAGCCGCATCTCGTCTTCGGTGAGCTGCTGGTGCGTCGTCGACGCGGGATGGATTACCAAGCTCTTCGCGTCGCCGACGTTCGCGAGATGGCTCCAGAGCTCGAGCGCTTCGATGAACGCGCTGCCGGCTTCGCGCCCGCCGCGCAAGCCGAACGTGAACACCGCCCCGGCACCCTCCGGCAAATAGCGCGCCGCGAGCGCGCGGTCCGGGCTGTCCGGCAGATCCGGATACGACACCCACGCGACTTCCTCGCGCCCGCGCAAGAACGTCGCCACCGCGCGCGCGTTCGCGACGTGCTGCGGCATCCGCAGCGCGAGCGTCTCAAGGCCTTGCACGAGCAGCCACGCGTTCATCGGCGAGATCGACGCGCCGACGTCGCGCAGCACCTCGACCCGTGCGCGCTGCAGAAACGCGTACTCGCCGAACGTCTCGGCGAAGTTGAGCCCGTGATAGCCCGGGCTCGGCGTCGCCAGCAGCGGATGCTTCCCCGCGGCCCACGGGAACGTCCCGGACTCGACGATCGCGCCGCCCATCACGGTGCCGTGTCCGCCGATGAACTTCGTCGCCGAGTGCACGACGACGTCGGCACCGTGTTCGATCGGCCGGCACAGGTACGGCGTCGCGAAGGTATTGTCGACGATCAGCGGGACGCCGGCGCCGTGCGCGATTTCCGCGAACGCCGCCAGATCCGCAACGTTCCCGTTCGGGTTCCCGATCGTCTCGACGAAGACGCCGCGCGTGTTCTCGCGCACCGCTGTGCGGACGCCGTCGAGATCGCCGGCCGGAACGAACGTCGTCTCGATCCCCATCCGCTTGAGCGTCACCGAGAACTGCGTGATCGTTCCGCCATATAGATTCGCCGAAGCGACGAGGTGATCGCCCTGCTGCGCGATGCTAAGGATCGTCACCAACTGCGCGGAGAGCCCGCTCGCGGTCGCGACGCAGCCGAGTCCGCCTTCGAGACTCGCGAGCTTTTCCTCGAACGCAGCTACGGTGGGGTTGCCGATGCGCGTGTAGATGTTGCCGTAGGTGCGCAGCGCGAACAGCTCCGCGGCGTGTTCCGTCGAGTCGAAGACGAACGCCGTCGAGAGGTGCACCGGCAACGCGCGCGCGCCGGTCTCGCCGTCGGGCGGCGTCCCCGCGTGTAGCGCGCGCGTCCGAAATCCGAAACTCCTCTCGTCCATCAGGCGCTCTGGCTTCGCGGCGCTGCGCCCTGGGCCCGCCGGGCCGCACCGCGACACGACGAGGAGCGAGTTTTCTCGGATTGTTCACAACCTGAGGAGTAAGATAGAGAGGTAGGGCGAGCGCGGTCGTGAGGTACACCCTCGCATCGGCTCGCGGAGGAGGGCAGTATGGGCGTCGCGGGACTTCATCGTTTTGCGTCGGCCTGTGTGGCGGTCGCCGCGCTCAGCGTCGCGGCCTGCGGCGGAGGCGGTCCTGGTGCATCGTCCGGGCCCGGGCCGCTGCCCAACGCGACGCCGACGGCCAGCCCCGGCGGGACGACGACGCAGTCGATTCCGACCGCCGGCGGGGTTCTTGCGGCTCCGGCGCTGGGCGGGATCTCGCCGTCTTTCGTCTTCGCTGCCGGCGCGCCGGCGAACGACTCTGTGACGTTCACCTCGGCGCTCTCGGCGCCGAGCGGCGCGCCGCTGCCGTCGTCGCGTCTCCGTGCGCCCTCGTCCCTCGCCGGCGCCGTCCAGTTCTTCTTCGTCACGGTGCAGGTGACGCAGCCGACTGCCGCGAGCCTGTTCGCGAGCGAGAGAGTCGCGCTCGGCTCCGCCCTCCCGCAGAACGCGAACTACTACGCGGAGATCGACGACATCACGTCCGCTCCCGGAACGTTCCTGGCTTCGTTCGGGCCGGTTTCGGCCGCGAACGGGACGATCGCGTTCGACAGCAGCTCGCTGCGCGGCGGCAACGCGTCGTTCACGCTGCAGACGTTGCGCGAGTATCTGTTCCAGTTCTACTACCTCGTCGCGCCGACGCCGTCCCCGACTCCCTCAGCGCCTGCCGCGACGCCGTCTCCGACGCCGAGTCCGACGCCGACGCCGACGCCGACTGCGTCTCCGTCGCCGTCGCCGACGCCGACACCGACTCCGTCACCGACCCCGTCTCCGTCACCCACGCCGACGCGAACTCCGACGCCGACGCCCACGGCCACTCCTACGCCTTCGACATCAGGCCCGAGCTCGCGGGTCAAGCTAAGCTCCGTCACCGAGATCGATCCCGGTAACGTTCACTATACGGTCATCGTCTTCACGAACCTGACGTCCGCGGGGGTCTTCGTCGACTTCATAGGACGTGGTTGCGTCAATGCCGGCAACTTCTGCATGGCCGTCGGCAGCAGCACGTGGCAGGGCGAGGTCACGCTCAGCGGCAGTGGTGACGTCAGCAAGACCTTCGTGGTGGGCAATCCGGATTTCACGCAGTTCCCGACGATCCAGCAGGTATGCTACAACGTCTGGAACCCGGCGACGGAGATGGCTTCTCCGTTCACCGCCTCGTCCTATTGCCAGGCCCCCTGAAGCTTTCGATCTCCGTATAGTTTAGGAGGTGCGGCCGCATAGGAAGCGTAGCCTCCGCCATGCACGTTTTCGGCCCCCTTCTTGGTCGTATCGCCCTGGCGTTCGTCTTGGGCTCTTTGATCTGCAATGCCGCGACGGCGCGCGACGCGCTGCCGCGCCGCGGTATCCTCGGCGCGGGCACGTCCAATGCCGAAGGCGGCGGCGTCACGATCACCGCGGTGCTGCCGTCGCTGCCGGCCGCAGCGGCCGGTCTGCAGCGCGGCGACGTGATCAAGAGCGTCGACGGTGCGCCGGTTGCCGACACCGCCGACTTCCTCAAGAAGCTGCGCCGCCCCGGGGGCCGATCCGTCGCGCTCGGGATCGTGCGCGGCGGGAATGCGATGACGCTGACCGTCGTGCTCGCCGAAGCGCTCAAGGAACACGACCCCGCGGTCGACACGAGCTACGACGCGCTCGAGATCGACCACAGTCTGCGGCGCACGCTGGTGACGAGACCGCACGGCGCGAACGGCAAGCATCCTGCGGTGCTGTTCGTCGGCGGTATCGGCTGCTATTCGATCGACGTGGCGACGAACGCCGACGACGCGTACATGCGGCTCGCGCACGACTTGAGCAAGCGCGGGTTCGTCACGATGCGTTTGGAGAAGAGCGGGATCGGCGACAGCGAAGGCCCGCCGTGTCCGACGGTCGACTACGTCACCGAAGCGGCGAGCTACACCGTCGCGTTCGACGCGTTGCGCGCCGATCCGTCGGTCGATCCGGCGCGCGTCTACGTTTTCGGCCATAGCATCGGATCGGTGATCGCGCCGCGGCTTGCGCTGCAGAAGCCGGTCGCGGGAATCGCGGTCGCCGAGGGCGTCGGGCGCGACTGGTTCGAGTACGAACTCATCAACAGCCGCCGCCAGGAAGAGCTCGCCGGCGGAACGCCCGCCGAGGTCGACGGCGCACTGCTCCTCAAGGAGGAGTGCATGCACCGGATGCTGGTCGAGAAACAAGACCGCGACGCGTTGCTGCGCGTGAAGCCCGACTGCAAGGACTACGTGCAGTACCCCGCGCCGCCGGCGTACTTTCAGCAACTCGTCGGGTTCAACATGGCGGAGCCGTGGTCGAAGTTGTCGATCCCGGTGCTGGCGATCTACGGCACCGCCGATTTCATCACCGACGAGTCCGATCACCGGCGCATCGTCGACATCGTCAACGGCGTTCATCCCGGCAACGGAAAGCTCGAGCTGATCGACGGGATGGATCACTACTTGGTCGCCGCCGGGACGCAGCGCGCCTCATTCGACCGCGTCACCAAGCCCGGCAGCACACCCGTGAAGTACGACGAACGCTTCAGCGCCGCAGTCGTCAACTGGCTGTGCGCGCGCGAGCGCTGTGCCCCGGCTCTGAACTGAGGACGCCGAGCGCATCGAGGATCGCACCGCGCGTGGCCGTTTCGCCGACGACGCCGGTGAACGCGATCTCGGCCGGCGATCCGGCGAGCACGACGACGCGGTCGGCGAGCGCGAGCGCGTCGTCGACGTCGTGCGTCACCAGAATCGCCGAGGCGCGGGTGAACTCCAGGATCTCACGCACCGCCGCGCGCAGCTCGATCCGCCGCAGCGCGTCGAGCGCCGCGAACGGCTCGTCGAGCAGCAGCAGATGCGGATCGCGCACCAGCGCGCGGGCAAGCGCGGCGCGCTGCGCCATTCCGCCGGAGAGCTCCTTCGGAAGCCGTTGCGCGGCGTGCGCCAGTCCGACCAGCGCCAGCACGTTGTCCACCCGTGCGCGTTCGTCGTCGTTGCGTGCCGGAAACGCGACGTTGCGCCGGACATCGAGCCAGGGAAAGAGCCGCGGCTCCTGAAAGATCAGCCCGATCTCGCCGGCGGTAACGACCGTTCCCGCGTCGGCGAGCTCGAGCCCCGCGATGCAGCGCAGCAGCGTCGACTTCCCGCACCCGCTCGCGCCGAGGATCGCGACGCGTTCGCCGCGCGCGACGTCCAAGTCGATCCCGTCGAAGACGAGGTTCGTGCCGTACGCCTTGCGCAACCCGCGGATGCGGGCCGCGGGGCTTTCGCCGCTTGCGCCGTGACGCTGCGACTTCATGCCGGCACCGTGTCGGTCCACCCGACGAGCCGTCGTTCGAGCCACCGCATCCCGCTCTCCGACAGCTTCCCACACGCCGCGAAGAGTAGGATCGCGACGAGAATCTCATCGGTGCGCGATGTCTGCTGCCCGTCGGTCAGCAGAAACCCGAGCCCGTTCGTCGCCGCCAGCAGTTCGGCCGCGACGAGGAACAGCCACGCCTGCGTGAGCCCGATCCGCGCGCCGACGAGCAGTTGCGGCAGCGTCGCCGGCACGAGCACCCGCACGATCAGCGCAATCCTCGAGAGCCCGAAGATCGTCCCCACCTCGACCAGCTTGCGATCGACGCCGTGGATCCCGCTGACCAGCGCGACGTAGATCGGAAAGAACGCGCCGATCGCCACCAGCGTGATCTTCGCGGTCTCGCCGATCCCCAGCCACAACAGAATCAGCGGAACCCACGCGAGTGACGGAACCGCGCGAATCCCTTGCAGCGTCGGGTCGAGCGCGCGCTCCGCGACGCGCGAGCCGCCGACCAGCGAGCCGAGCACCAGCGCAACGGCGAGCGCGATCGCGAACCCCAGTGCAACACGCTCGACGCTCGCGCCGAGATCGCGCCACAGCAGTCCGGACTGCGCCAGATCGGCGAGCTCGCGCACGACGTCGCGCGGCGAAGCGAGCTGATACGACTTGATCCAGCCGCTCGCCGTCGCCGCCCACCACGCGGCGAGCAGCGCGAGCGGGACTGCGAACCTACCCACGGAGCGCCGTCGCCGCGAGGCGCGCGTCGATCAACGATGCCAGCGCGCCTTCGAGATCGGCGTCCGGCTTCGCGAGCTTGTCGGCGCGGATCAGCGGGACGACGCCGGCGATCGCGTCGTGGTAGTCGTTCCCCGGCGTCCCGTTTCCCGGATACGTCGTGCGCTCGCGGAGCTGCAGCTCGGCGACACGCTTCTCGGTGTGCGATGCGTCCGAGAGCAGCGCGGCGGTCTCTTCGACGTGTGAGGCGGCGTACTTCCGAGCACGGTCGTACGCGCTCAATACAATGGTCGCGACGTCCGGATGCTGCGCAACGAAGTCTTCGCGCGCGTTGAGCGCACCCCACGTATTGAACGCGACGTTGCGGTAGAGCAGCCGCGAACCGGCGTCGAGCTGCGAAGCGGCCATGTGCGGATCCAGCCCCGCCCACGCATCGACTTGTCCGCGCTCCAGTGCGGTGCGCCCGTCGGGATGCTGCAGATCGACGAGCTGCACGTCGCCGGGCTGCAATCCCGCGCCTTGCAGCGAGCGCAGCAGAAAGAACCACGGATCGGTCCCGCGCGTCGCGGCGACTTTCTTTCCTTTCAGATCGCGGACGCTCTTGAACGGCGAGTCCTTCGGAACGACGAGCGCCGTCCATTCGGGCCGCGAGTACAGGAACACCGTCTTGATCGGCGAGCCGTTCGCGCGCGCCAACAGCGCCGCGCTCCCGGCGGTCGAGCCGAACTGCACCGCGCCCGCGGCAAGAAATCCGTTCGCCTTGTTCGACCCGAGCGAGAGCACCCAGTCGACCGCGGTTCCGCGCTTCGCGAGCGCCTCGTCGAGCCAGCCCTTCGATTTGAGGACGAGGCTCGGCGGGTTGTAGTACGCGTAGTCGACCCCGATGCGGTCGAGCCCCGCGGCGCGCGCGCGTAGCGGAAGCGCCGCCGTGAGCCCGGCGGCGCCGGCGGCGGCGAGGAAATCGGAACGGGAAAGCTTTGCCATGGAACGCCTCCTGGTGAGATGGGAGAAGCGGTAAAAGAAGAGCCCCCGCCGGATCGGCGAGGGCTCTGCACGGATGCTGTGCGCGAAGCGCGCTAGCTCATGCCGAAGCTCGCCGATCCCCGGTGGGGAGACAGCAAATGCACAT
>DASZGA010000047.1:0-1830 GCA_035939295.1 Candidatus Elarobacter sp.
GGAGATTCAGCGCGAGATCGTTCGCCTCGCCGCAGTTGCGCGCGACGGCGCGCTCGGTGCGAACGACGTCGGCGGCGCATGCTTCTCGATCTCCAACGTCGGCCCGCAGCGGATCGAGCGCGTTGCCCCGCTCCCCGACCCGCCGCAAACCGCGATCCTCGGAATCGGCGCCGCAACACTTCGCCCTGCCGTCGTCGAAGGAGCGCTCGTCCCCGCGTGGATGCTGACGTGCGTCGTCTCGTTCGACCACCGCTTCATCGACGGCGCCCCCGCCGCACGTTTCCTCGCCGCATTCGCAAACGCGTGTGCCGATCCGGGAGTACTTCTGTAGATGGAATGGTTTGGTGAGAATCCGCCTACTGCGATCGTGACCGGCGGCGCGAGTGGCATCGGCCGCGCTCTTTGCGAGATTCTTTCGCGCGATGGGTATCGTGTTGCGGTCGCCGATCGCGACAAGAAAGGCGCTGAAGAGGTCGCGCACCACATCGACGGGCATGCGTTCGAAGTGGACGTCGCCGATGAAGCTTCGGTGATCGCGCTGTTCGATGGGGCGCTCGCGGTGTTCGGCGGGACGCTCGACGCGCTGGCGACGCCGGCGGGCATCGCTGAGACGACACCGTTCATGGACTTGACCGCCGAGAAATTCCGGCGCGTCAACGACATCAACGTCGTCGGAACGTTTCTGTGCATCCGCGAGGCGGCGAAACGGATGCGCCCGGGCGGCCGCATCGTGACCGTCGCGAGCGTCGCGGGGAAGCGCGGCGGCGGTTTGTCGGGGACGGCCGCGTACGCCGCGAGCAAAGGCGGCGTCCTCGCGCTCACGCGTAGCGCCGCGCGCGCCCTTGCGCCGGATGGAATCGCCGTCAACTGCGTCGCGCCGGGGCCGACGCTCACGCCGATGCTGGACGAACCGTTCAGCAACACCGAGCACCGTCAGCGCGTCGAAGCGATGACGCTGCTCGGACGATCCGGGGAGCCGAGCGAGATCGCCGAGGCGATTGCGTGGCTCCTCTCGCCCCGCTCGTCCTACGTCGCCGGCGAGACCCTGACGGTCGACGGCGGACTCATGCTCGATTGAGCCAGGAGAACAGCATCATGACCGATCGAATCTCACGCGGACGCTTCGTCGCCGCAACCGGGGCGGCGCTCGCGTCGATCGCCGTGATCAAGTCGCCGGCCCGGGCGGCGCAGTGGAGCTACAAGTACGCGAGCAACGTCTCCGTCGACCACCCGCTCAACGTGCGGATGCGCGAGTGCTGGAACGCGGTGAGCAAAGAGACGAAGGGCCGGCTCGACGTTCAGATCTTCCCGAACAACCAGCTCGGCGGCGACACGCAAGCGCTGCAGCAACTGCGCTCGGGCGCGCTGCAGTTCTTCACGCTCGACGGCGGGATCTTGCAGTCGGTCGTCCCGGTCGCGGCGATCCAAGGCGTCGGCTTCGCGTTCAAGGACTCGGGCGAAGCCTTCCGCGCGCTCGACGGTCCGCTCGGCGATCACGTGCGCGATGCGATCCGCGGCGCGGGGCTGTACGTTCATCCCAAGATGTGGGAGAACGGAATGCGCCAGATCACCTCGGGAGTCAGGCCGATCCGCAACGCCGGCGATCTCTCCGGATTCAAGATTCGCACGCCGCCCGGCGAGCTGTGGGTCGATCTGTTCCGCTCGCTCGGCGCGGCGCCGGCGCCGCTGAACTTCAACGAAGTCTACACGGCGCTGCAGACCAAAGTCTTCGACGGGCAAGAGAACCCGTACGCGATCATCGACACCGCGCGCCTGTACGAAGTGCAGAAGTACCTCAGCGTCACCAACCACATGTGGTCGGCGTACCAC
>DASZGA010000048.1:0-31265 GCA_035939295.1 Candidatus Elarobacter sp.
CGACGGCTCGGCGTAGATCTGGTTGAACAGGTTGCTGATGTACAACCCGATCGTGTTGTGCGTGCCGGGCTTGGAGAACTCGAAGTCGAGGTCGGTGTTCATCCGCGCCTTCGAGAGGATACCGCCGGCGAGCGCCGTCTCAGGCGTGCCGCGCGTCGCCGCGATGTTCGGGTTGAACACGTTGCCCGGATTCGTCGGGGAGACGTACTGGGTCACGACCGAGGGCGCGCCGCCGTTCGCGACGGTCCCGTTGCCCGGGATCGAGATGTTGGTGTTTGCGACGATCGATGGCTTGTTGTTGACGAACGCCGCGGCGAGCAGCCCGGCGCCGACCTGCGGGAAGCCGCGGTCGTACGAGACGATCGGGTTGACGCGGAAGCCGCCCTTGTCTTTGTAGTTGACCCCGAGACGAACGTTCAGCGGCGAGAGATATCCCGCGCGGTAGAGGTTGCCGAGCGCGAGCGCCGCCGGCGGGATCGACGGGTAGAAGTCCTCCGTCTGCCCCGCGTAGAGCGGCGGCACGTTCTGCAGCCGGTTCACGTAGGTCATCGCGAGGAATCCGGAGAGCCCGATCGGGCGCTCCTTGGTGAGCAGCAGCTCCACGCCGGTCGTCTTGTCGATACCGAGGCTGGTCAGCGACGGCGCGCCGAAGATCGCCAGCCCGGAGACCGGGTCGGCGCCGAGGATCGGCGTCGCAAAGACGTTGACGTTGTAGCCGCGCTTGAAGAACGGCGTCACCTTGAGGCCGACGTTCCCCTTGAACTGGTGCGAGTACGAGAAGTCGAAGTTGTTGTACGTCGCCGGTTGAACGTTGAACGCCTCGAGGCCGGCGAGATCGTTCACGATCTCGTCGTGGACCTGCTGCGCGTAGTTCGGGCACAGCGAGACGAACAGCGGCGCGCCGCACGTCATAGCGGGAGCGCCGGTGCGCGAGTCGCGCGACGGAACCCCGTAGAACTGCGGGAAGTACGCGATCGGGGCGTTCAAGATCCCGGCCGGCGTGAACTGCACCGAGCGGCCGTACGAGAACCGCACCGCGTCGTTCGTCCCGAACTGGTACGCGAACGCAAAGCGCGGCTCGGTCACGCGCGGGTGCTTGGTCGCGTTCGTGATCCCATAGCCTTGGCTGTTGACGATCTGATAGTCGGAGCCGTCCTGTCGGATCCCGTAGTCTAGCTTCAGCTTCGGGCTCACCGTGAACTGATCGCGGATGCCGAAGCCCCACAGATGCTGGTAGCCCGGTGAGATGAAGTCGTTGTTCGGAACGCGCGGGATCCCGCCCGGGAAGAACTGGGCGAGGTAGCCGCAGCGCGAGCCGTTGAACGCGTTGATCGCCAGCGGCAGGCCGAACGGATCGGTCGCCGGGCACGTGAACCCGCTCGAGGGCAGGAAGTCGACGAGCTCGTAGCTGTGCGCGGTCGAGCCGGAGTTGACGTTCGTCAGCGAGCGGTACGAGATCGTGTTGCTGACGCTGTCGAACATCGACTGGTCGGCCTGGTACGTGTAGCTCAGGTCGACGAGATGCTTGTCGCCGAACTGGTGCAGGATGTCGCCGTTCAGACCGTTGCGCGCGCCGCCTTGTCCTTCGTTGACGCGCGACGAGGTCGTCTGCGTGTCGTACGGCCGGTCGAAGACCGAGTTGCCGATGACGCGATAGAGGCGGTTCGTCCAGAACGTCCGCGGATCGACCTGCTGCGAGTACTCGAACTTCATGACGTCGACCGGCTGGTGGTTGAAGCCCTGGTAGTAGAGCATCTGGTTGACGTCGCTCTGCCCCGGCAGCAGCCCGATGATGCGCTGCATGTCGGCCAAGCGCGTCGCGGCGGTCCCGCCGGCAAAGAAGCTGGTGGACGAAAGCTGCGCCGCGATGTTCGGATCGCAGGTCTTGTAGCACAGGTTCGCAATTCCGCCGTGGTTGATGATGAAGTCGGAATAACGGGTCTGGTACAGGAACTGGATCGAGCGCGAGTTGTCGTGCCCGAACTTATAGACGAAGTTGTTGATCAAGTCGCTCGTCTTGCTGTAGTCGGTCGCCAGGAAGGCGCCGGCGAGCAGCTGGTCCGAGCCCAGGTGGCCGTACTGGCTGTAGATGTACTGGTTGACGTACGAGGTGTAGTTCGAGATCCGCCCGTTCGGCGTCGCCCAGCCCCACTCGGCGCTGCCGTAGTTGCCGCGCGGCTGGCCGTCGTTCTCGAGGTAGAGATCGCCGAACGCCGGACGCGCGCCGCGCTTCACGACGATGTTGACGGCGCCCGCGCCCGCGTTCCCTTGCGAAGCGTCGCCGGCGCCGGGGTTGACCTGCAGCGCCTGGAGGCCGTTGAGGCCGAGCGAGTTCTGGAACTGCGAAGAGAGCGGATCGGTGTAGTCGATCCCGTCGAACTGGTACGAGATCTCGGTACGGGTCGAGCCGCGGATCGAGGACGATCCGTAGAACGTCGTCGTGATCGAGGGGACCGACGACTGCAACTGCGTCTGGCTGATGTTGCCGGCGCGGCCGAGCGCGGTCTGCACTTGCTGGCCCGTGACCTGATACGAGTCGGTGGTTTGCTTCGGCTGGAACGCCGCCGACGCCGCACGCGACTGCGTTCGGCCGATCCGGGTCAGGGATTTGGTGAGGAGCCCGTTGACGGTGACCGACTGGTCGCCCTGAACGGTGATCCCCTGCTGCGTTAGCGGCTCGTACCCGGCGACCGTGTACGTGATCGAATAGGTGTCGACCGGCAAGCCGACGAGGCTGAAGAAGCCCTTCGCGTCGGTCGTGCCCTTCGCCGACGCCGTCGGTGAAATCGCGGCGATCGCGACGCCCGCGATGGGCGCGTGGGTCGTCGCGTCGGTGACCGTTCCGGTGAGCGTACCGGAGGTGCCGCCGACGGCGAGAGCGGGAGCACGTACCCCGGTAACGGTGCTCGCGAGAAGAGCGACCGCGACAAAAAGTCGCAGGGCGGTCGCTCGACCGCTGGAGAGGAGGCGCATACGATCGTTCCCTTTCGTTGCAGCGCGAGATAAAGCAGGACGAGAAAGAGCGCTCGAACCCTGCGCGGCTCGGTCGCACGAATGCCGGGGAAGCTGTCGCTGAGAGACTCCGCGACCCCGGCAATTAGGGCTTCATTAGAAGCTTAAAATCCCCTGGCAGTCCGGACGCAAATGAGCAAGGGTTTATTAAGCTCTGGTAACCCAGGCCACCCCGGATGCGTTCGTTCGGGCCGCGGCTCTACGACAAAAGCTTGCTGATTAGGGGCGGCCGCCGGGTGTGGAAGGCCGTTTCCTTTTGGTAACGAGCGCCCAGTGCGGTAAGGGCGGGCTCGCCCCAGGCGCGGCCGAGCAGCGCGAACGAGGTCGGGAGCCCGTTCGGGCCGGTTCCGTTCGGCATCGCGAGCGCAGGGAGCCCGGCCAAGTTGCCCGGCGCGATCAGCGAGGGCCCGCCCGGAAACTTCGGATAGGCCTTGTCGAAGCCGAGCCCGACCGGATAGGTGACCGTCGAGAGCGTCGGCGAGACGACGGCGTCATAGCCGTCGAGCGCTTTCTCCAAGGCGGCGTTCAGCTTGGCGCGCTGGCGGAGCGCGTCGATGTAGTCGACCGCCGGCGTAGCGTAGGCAACGTAGCCGCCGAGCTTGTCGTCGGCGTTGCGGAGCTCGCGCGAGCGGCCCGACTCGATCAGGTCGCGGAACGCCGCGGCGCCCTCGGCGTCGACGATCGTACCGACCACCGGGCCCCACGGGCCTTTGGGGAGCGCGACCTCGCCGGCCAAGTCGGCGAACCCTGCCAGCACCTTGAGCGAAGCGCGGAAGTTCGCGGCGACCTCCGGCATCGCGCCCTTGGTCGCGTTCTTGAGAACCGCGACGCGGAGCCGCCGGCGCGGCGGCGCGTACGGCGCGTCGACGGCTGTCGGATCGTTCGGGTCCGCGCCGGCGATGACGGCCAGGATCGTCTCGGCGTCGCGCGCGCTGCGCGCCATCGGGCCGAGCTTGTCGAGCGTCCAGCAGAGCGCCATCGCACCGTTCCGCGAAACGCGGCCGTAGGTCGGCCGCAGGCCGGTGATCCCGCACGCCGTCGCCGGGAAGAGGATCGAGCCCGAGGTCTCGGAGCCGATCGCGAACCCGACCAACCCCGCGGAGACCGCGATCCCCGAGCCGCTAGAGGACCCGCCGCTCCAGAACTTCGCGTTCCACGGCGTGCGGCCGGGGCCGGTGAACGACGCGTCGGCGTCGCCGTAGCCGAACCCGCCGGCGAGCTCCACCATCGCGAGCTTCGCGAGCAGCACGGCGCCGGCGCTCGTCAGCTTCTTCACCACCGTCGCGTCGTATGCGAAGCGCTGCGCGCGATACGGCTGCGCGCCCCACGTCGTCGGCGCGTCGGGGGTTGCGAGCAGATCCTTCACGCCGTACGGAATTCCGTGCAGCGGTCCGCGGACGGCGCCGCGCGCGCGCTCGCGGTCGGCGCGCTTCGCCTCACGGCGCGCGCGGTCGTGCAGAATCGTCACCACCGCGTTGTAGACCGGACCGTACGTCTCCAGCCGTTTGAGGTACAGCTCGGTGAGCTCGACCGAGGAGACGGATTTCGCGGTGAGCAGCCGCTGCAGTTCGGTCGCGTCGGCGAAGGCGAGATCGTCGTGCGTCATCGCGGCGATCTCGCGACGGCAAAGCGCGTCACCGGCTCGTCGCCGTTCTTGAGCGCGGTCGCTTTGTTCGGGTTGAGGCGCGCGGCGCCGCGACGGTTGTCGTCGATTCCGTGCGCGATCGTGTCGAGGTCTTTGTCGGAGAGGCTCGCGTCGAAGCGGCGCATCGCGGTCGCCGTCGCGAGCGCGAGCGCGCTCGGCGGTTTTGGCGTGGCGCTCGGCGCCGGCGACGGCGACGCCGGCGGGCGCGGTGAGGTCGCCGGAGGCGGCTCCGGCGCACCGGCTTGCGCGCCGGCTTTCGCTGCTAGCAGCACGGAGGCCGCCACGCCGGAAACGGCGGCGCCGAGGAACGAACGTCGGTCTGCCATACTCGGACGGTTAAACGCTCAGCATGCTGCCGACACCTCTCGCGACGCGGTCTCTTTGGAAGGCGGCGGGTACCTGCGGCGGGGTACCATCGAACGCATGGACACCTCCGTCGCCCGGCTCGACGACGGCCGCCGCGACCGCACCGGCGTTCCGGAGGCAATCTTCGCCGCCGGGAAGACGCTCGAGCAAAACGTTGCCCTCGTCGGTGCGCTCTACGCGCGCACCGGGTTCGCGCTGGCGACGCGGATTCCGCACGACCAGCGCGCGGCGCTGGCGGCGGCGTACCCGGACGCGGCGATCGAGCCGCTCTCGGGGACGCTCCGGCGCGGCGCGCTGCCGCGCACCGGCAAGCGCGTCGCGGTCGTCTGCGCGGGGACGTCGGATCTGCCGGTCGCGGAAGAGGCCGCGTTCTCGCTCGACGCGCTCGGCCACGACGCGGTTCGCGCGACCGACGTCGGCGTCGCCGGGATCCACCGGCTCTTCGACGCGCTCGACGACGTGGCGAGCTGCCGCGCCGTGATCGTCGTCGCGGGGATGGAAGGCGCGTTGCCGAGCGTCGTCGCGGGGCTGGTGCGCGCGCCGGTGATCGCCGTTCCGACCAGCGTCGGTTACGGCGCGGCGTTCGAGGGGATGGCGGCGCTGCTCGGGATGCTGACGTCGTGCGCGCCGGGGATCGGCGTGGTGAACATCGACAACGGGTTCGGCGCGGCCGCGCTCGCGCACAAGATCGTCATGTCGGCCGAGATGCGGTGAGGATCGCGTACGTCGACATGATCGGCGGCGCCGCGGGCGACATGCTGCTCGCGGCGTTTCTCGACGCCGGCCTCGACCGCGAAGCGCTGGAGCGCGCGCTCCGCACCGTCGTCGCACACGGCTGGTCGCTCGAACCGTCGCGCGTGGTGAAGCGCGGAATCGCCGCGACCTTCGCCGGCCTCGTCGTCCCCGGCGAAGACGGCGACATCGAACACCACCATCATGACGACGATGCGCACGAGCACGCGCACCCACACGAGCAGGCCGACGGCGCACATACGCACGATCAACCGCAAACAGCGAGCGGCGGGACGCGGACGTTGGCCGACGTGCTCGATATCGTCGGCCGCAGCGGCTTGACGGAACGCGCGCGCGAGCGCGCGAGCGCGGTGTACCGGCGGCTCGCCGAAGCCGAGGCGCACACGCACGGAACGACGCCGGATGCGATTCGCTTTCACGAGATCGGACAGATCGACGCGATCCTCGACGTGGCAGCGACCTGCGTCGCGCTGGACTTGCTCGAGATCGACGAGCTGCGCTGTTCGCCGTTCCCGATCGGACACGGCACGATCGGGATGGAGCACGGCGTGTATCCGAACCCGCCGCCCGCGACGGCGTACTTGCTGCTCGGCTGGCCGACGCGCGCGGTCGACGTCGCCGGCGAGCTCGTCACGCCGACGGCTGCCGCGATCCTCACGACGCTGGCGAAACCGGGCCGGACCGATATGACGTCCGAACGGATCGGTTACGGCGCGGGGCGCAGCGACTTCTCGATTCCGAACGTGACGCGCGTCGTCGTCGGAACCGCGGAGCCTGCGGCCTGGCACGGCGAGTACGTCCCGCTCGGCTGGGACGAAGTCGTCGTCCTCGAGACGAACATCGACGACATGCTGCCGCAACACTTCGAGCTCGCAATGGAGCGCATCTTCGCCGCGGGCGCGCTCGACGTATGGCTGACGCCGATCGTGATGAAGAAAGGCCGCCCCGCGATCACGCTCTCCGCAATCACGCGCCCGATCGACGAAGCAGCCGTCGCCAACGCGATGCTCGGCGAAACGACGACGATCGGCGTGCGCGCGCGCCGCGAGCGCCGCCACGTCTTGCCGCGCTCGAACGCGACGGTCGAAACGCCGTACGGACCCGTGCGCGTCAAGCGCGCCGGTTCAGACGGCCGCTCGCGAACGCGCGCCGAATACGACGACCTCCTGCGAATCGCCCGCGAAACCCGCCTCCCGCTCCCGGAGATCGCTCGCGCCATCGACGCCGCGATCGAACGCGAGGGATCACCGTGATCGAGCAGACCGCCGATTCGCTCGACGTCAAAGAAGCGAAGCTGCGCGCGATCTTTCGCGAGCTGGGAAGCTGTATCGTCGCGTTCTCGGGCGGCGTCGACTCCGCGCTCGTGCTGCACGTTGCGGCGCAGGAGCTCGGCGAGCGCGCCGTCGGGATCACCGCGCGCAGCGAGTCGTTGGCCGAGCGCGAGTACGCCGGCGCGGTCGCGTTCGCGAACACGGTCGACGCGCGCCACGAGGTGATCGAGACGCGCGAGCTGCACGACCCTTCGTACGCGGCGAATCCCGTAAACCGCTGCTACTTCTGCAAGAGCGAGCTCTATGGCCGGCTTGCCGAGATCGCGCGCGAGCGCGGGATTCCGCACATCGTCGACGGCTACAACCGCGACGACGAAGGCGACTGGCGCCCGGGGCGCAAGGCCGCGCGCGAGCACGCCGTCCGCTCCCCGCTCTACGATGCGGAGATGCGCAAGGCCGACGTCCGCGCGCTCGCACACAAGCTCGGGCTGGCGGTCTGGGACAAACCCGCGCTGGCATGTCTCTCCTCGCGCTTCCCGTACGGCACGCCGATCACGCTGGAGCTCCTGCGCCAAGTCGATCGCGCTGAACAAGCGGTGCACGACGCCGGCCTGCGCGCCTGCCGCGTCCGCCACCACGGCGAGATCGCCCGCATCGAAGTGCCGCCCGAGGACATCGCCGCCGCCGCCGACCCCGAGCGCCGCGCAAAGATCGTCGAAGGCGTCCGCGCCGCCGGCTACCGCTACGTCACCCTCGACCTCGGCGGCTACGTCAGCGGCGGATTCAACCTGTAGACACCGGGCAGGCTCGATCCCTCAGAGAATCGCGCGCTCGAACAATGCGTTGAGGTCGAGCGAGAATCCGGGCAGAGCGGGATGCGTCAGCGTGTCGCCACGGTGCAGAACGCGCGCACCGTCGCGGTCGTGAACGGTGACCGTGACCTTGCGCGGATCGACGATGATCACGGCGGCGGTGCCGGCCGCAAGATACGTCGCAATCTTGTCCTCGACGTCGCGGCGACGATTGCGCGGTGAAAGCACTTCGCAGGCGACGGTCGGCGCGCCGAGCGGGACCTGCGCCTCATCGCGCGCCGCGGGCGGCAAGACGTCATACGAGAGGAATGCGACGTCCGGCACGAGCGGGCGAACGATGGCACCCGGCGGCGCGACGCGGAAACGCCATTCGGGTCCGACGCGCCCGTGCCCGCCCGCGGTGGCCCACGTGCGCAGCGCGATGCCAAGCTCGATCTGCAGCGCCGAATGGTCGTAGGTCGGGCTCACTTTTTGCAGCGCCCGGCCGCGGACCCACTCGGTTTCCGGCTTCGTTTCGGGGAGGACGATCTCGTGGATGGACATGGCTTCACGCCGAGCCTATCACGACTATGGTCCGGCTCGGCAATACCTCACTGCGGCGGCTCGCGCCGAAGCGGCGCTACACTTCCATGACGACGGGGATCACGATCGGCCTGCGGCGCGACTTTTCGAAGACCGCCTTCGAAAGCCCGGATTTGATGTGCTCCTTCACGTTGCCGATGTCGCGGATGCCCTCGACGCTGCAGTCTGCCAGGATCGCGGTCAGCTTCGCTTTGAGCTCGTCGACGAGCTCGCCGGACTCGGGGAGATAGAAGACGCCGCGCGAGATCAGGTCGGGGCCGGCGACGACGCGCGCTTCTTCCGCATCGACGGTGACGACGACCATCATGATCCCGTCGCCGGCGAGGTGCCTGCGGTCGCGCAGCACCGCTTCGCCGACGTCGCCGACGCCGCTGCCGTCGACCATCACGTTTCCGCCGTAGGTGCGGCCGACTTTCTCGGCGCTCTCCTTGGTGAACTCGAGGACGTCGCCGTTCTCGGCGACGAAGACGTTGTCGCCGGCGACGCCGGTCTGCGTCGCCAACCGGCCGTGCGTGACCAGCATCCGGTATTCGCCGTGCACCGGGATGAAGTAGCGCGGCCGCACCAGGTTGAGCATCAGCAGCAGCTCTTCTTGCGAGGCGTGCCCGCTCACGTGCGCGTTTCCGCTGCTGCCGTGGATCACGTTGGCGCCTAAACGGAAGAGGTTGTTGATCGTCCGCGAGACCGCTTTCTCGTTCCCCGGGATCGGCGTCGCCGAGATGACGACCGTGTCGCCCGGCACGATCTTGAAGTGTTTGTGGTCGCGCACGGAAAGCCGCGTGAGCGCCGACATCGGCTCGCCTTGCGAGCCGGTCGTCATCACGCACACCTGCTCGGGCGGATGCTCGTCGACGTCTTCGAGCCGGATCACGAGCCCTTCGGGGATGTCGAGATAGCCGAGCTGCCGCGCGTACTGCACGACGTTCTGCAGCGAGCGCCCGAGGAACGCGACCTTGCGGCCATAGCGCTTCGACTGGTCGACGACCTGTTGGATCCGCGGCACGTTCGAGGCGAACGAGGTGACGATCAGCCGTCCCTTGGCGCGCGCGAAGATGTTCGAGAACGCTTCGCCGACGATTCGCTCCGAAAGGGTGTGGCCCGGGCGCTCGGCGTTCGTCGAGTCGGAGAGCATCACCAGCACGCCTTCGTCACCGACCTTCGCGATCGAAGCGAAGTCGGCCGGGTCGCCGTCGATCGGCGTCTGGTCGAACTTGAAGTCGCCGGTGTGGAACACCGTCCCCAACGGCGTGCGAATCGCGAGCGAGCACGCGCCCGCGAGCGAATGGTTGATGTGAATGAACTGCGCTTCGATCGCGCCGTACTGCACGCGGTCGCCCGGCTCGACCTCGCGCGCGTTCCACTCGCCCGGCTTGTGCTCTTTGAGCTTCGCGCGGATCAGCGCCAGCGAGAGCGGCGTCCCGACCACCGGAATCTTCGGAAACTCGCGCAGCAGGTAGGGGATCCCGCCGATGTGGTCTTCGTGCCCATGGGTGACGAGCAGCGCGCGAAACTTGTCCTGCCGCTCGCGCAGGTAGGTGAAGTCGTTGATGACGATGTCGACCCCGAACATCTCCTCGTCGGGGAACATCAAGCCGCAGTCGACGACGATCAGCTCGTCGTTGGTCTCGATGACCGTCATGTTGCGGCCGATCTCGCCGCAGCCGCCGAGCGGGACGATGCGCAGGTAGGGCTCGCTCGGCGGAGCCGGGATCACGAAGGTGTCGGGGTTCAAAGAGGGTCCTAGTCGGGAGGCGGGCGAGGTGGGATCGACGGGCGTGAGATATGCACTCTATCCCGGCGCCGCGCTGTTGCTTTTCTGTTCGACGCTCGCGACCCCGGGCGGGGCCCGGTCGGTTCCAGCCCGGCAGCGTTCGGCTTCGCCCACCCCCGCGCCCCCGCGCCCCTACGTCCACCGGCTCACCGCGAGCTCGCTCTACGCCCGGCGCTCGCGGCGGCTGGTTCAGTCCTACCTGCGGCTCAAGCTCCTCGAGATGCGGGAGGCCGACCTGGAGCGCGCCCGCAAAGTGGTCGAGCGAAAGCTCGGGATCGGCGCCCTGCTCGGCGAAACACCACCACCTTCCGCCCGGTAGCAACGGGTGTCATTCGCGTGTTTTCATCGGGAGAGGGCATGAGCACGTCCGAGGTTACCGTCGACCGCCGCAGCGGTCTTGCCAACGTCGTCGACATCATCATCGCGCCGAACGCGGCGTTCGAGCGGCTGCGCATCGTCCCCACCTGGGGGTGGGCGTTTCTCGTCGCAGCGCTGCTCGGGGTCGCCGGAACGCTCATGTCCGCGCCGGCGACGCAGCACGCGCTGCAGCTGAGCCTCCCGGCGCAGCTCGCCGCGGATCCGAGGATCGCGAAGCTTCCGCCCGATCAGCAACAGCAGGCGATCCAGCGCGCGCTCTCCGTCACCAAAGTCATCACGCAGTTCAGCTGGCTGTTCATCCCGGTCATCCTGCTGCTGATCGCGCTGATCCAGGCGCTCTTCATGACGGTCGCCAACGCGATGGGCGGCGGCGACGGCTCGTTCAAGAAATACTACGCGCTCAGCATGACGGTCGCGGTCGTCGGGACCGGGATCGGCTCGCTCGCGCTCGGGATCATCGTGACGCTGCGCGGCGCGAGCTCGTTCGAGACGCCGGCCGCCGTGCAGGCCGCGCTGCCGAGCTTGGCGCTGCTCGCGCCGGGGCTGAAGGGGGCTTGGGCCGGTTTTCTCGGCGCGCTGAACATCTTCTACTTGTGGGCAACGGCGCTGCTTGCGCTCGGCATGATACGCGTCGGACGGGTCAGCCCGCCCGTCGCATGGGCGGTCGCCGTCCTGCTGCTGCTGATCACGGCCTGCTTCGCGGCCTACGGCGCGCGCAACGGCTGATCGTGCGGTTTCTTCTCGCCGGCGCCGTGCTCGCCGCGGCCGCCGTGTTCGCCGCGCCCGCGCTCGCCGATGCAGCAACGGTTCAGGTGCCGCTCGACCTGCGCGCCGCGGTTCGCTACGCGCTCGACCACGATCCGGCGGTGCTGAACCGGCGCGCGACGCTGGCGCAGAACGAAGCGACGTTCGCCAAAGACCACGCCGCCGAGTTTCCGACGCTGGCCGGAACGCTGCAGAACCAGATGCTGAAGACGAACGGGAACAACGGCGGCTCGTTCTCGCAGTTCGGGCTCTCGCAAGCGCAAGTGTTCTCGCAAAACGTCGCGCAGATCGGCTCGACCTGGAACCTCTACACCGGCTCGCTCACGCAGATCCAAGCGCAAGAAGCGAAGCGGCAAGTCGAAGCGTCGCGCTACGACCTGCGGCGCGCCGAGCAGCAGCTCGCGAGCGACGTCGCCGCGGCGTGGTACAACGCAGTGGAGACCCGCGAAGCGGTGCGCCTGAACGACGGCGACCGCGCGTACCAGCAACAGCTGCTCGACGCGGCGCGCGTGCAGGAGCGGGTCGGGCGCGCCGCGGGCGTCGACGTGCTGCGCGCGCAAGTCAACGAGCTGCGCAGCGAAACGAACCTGATCACCGCGCGCGCGACCGAAGCGAACGCGCGCGAGGCGCTGGCGCAGCGGATCGGCGCGCCGCCCGACACCGCGTTCGCGCTTCCGGTCGAGCTCCCCGAGCCGCCGCTTCCGCAGGCACCGCTCGACGCGCTGGTCGCCGCCGCGCTGGGCGCGCGCGCCGACGTCGCGAGCGCGCGCGCGCAGGTCGCGGTCGCGCGGCTGGCCGACGCGGCGATCGAATCGGACCGCCGCCCGCAAATTCAGCTCAGCGGCTCGTTCGGCAACACCGAGACGCCGACGACGCGCACGACCGCGGCGCAAGTGATCCCGGGGTTCGGCGTGATCCCCGGGACGACCGTGAACCGGCCGGGGTTCTGGCAGATCGGCGCGACCTCGACCTTCACCGTCCCGTTCGTCGAGTACGGCGCGCGCCGCGCAATGCACCGCGCCGCGCGCGCGCAGCTGGACGCCGCACAGGGGACGCTTGCATCGACCGAATCGCTGGTGCAGCTCGACGTGCGGCAAGCGCTGCGCGCGGTGCAGACGACGAACGCCGTCGTCGCGACCTCGCGCGAGGCACAGCGCCTCGGCACCGAGTCGGCGCGCATCGCGCAGCTGCAGTACCGCAACGGATTGATCTCGCTGACCGACGCGACCGCCGCGGAGCAGAGCGCGCTCTCGGCCGCGAACGACCTCGTCGTCGCGCGCGTCAACTATCTCAACGCGCTCGTGCGCCTGCGGGCGTCGGTCGGCGTCGCCGACCCGCTCGCCGTCGTCGAACCGGGGGCCTGAGTGAACCGTCGTCGCAACCTCATCATCGCCGGGATCGCGCTGGTCGCGATCGTCGTCCTCGGCGCGCTCGCCGCGCGGCCGCACGACAGTGCCGTCACCGCGCGCGTCACGACGGTCGCGTACACGCGCTTTCAAACGAAGCTCCCGGAGACCGGGATCGTGCAGCGGCCGCAGACGCAAACGCTCACCGCGCTCGTCCCGGGGAACGTGCAGCAGATCTACGTCCATCCCGGCCAGCACGTCGCGCGCGGCCAACTCCTCGCGACGATCTCCAACCCGCAGCTCGCCGATACCGAGGCGACCGCGCACGCCGCCTACGTCGCGGCGGAGGGCCGCGCGCGCACGACGCAGGCGACGAACGCGACGCTACCGACGACGAACCGCTCCGCGGTCGTGCAGGCGCAGGCGAATCTGGAGACCGCGCGCTTCAGCCTCAACCAGGCGCTCCAAGACCAGCGCGCGGGGACACAGTCGGGGCTCGGCTACGGCGGAACGTCCGCCGCGCAGCAGCGCGCCGCCGCCGACGCCGCGGTCGCGCAGCGTGAGACCGACCTGCGCGAAGCGCGCCGGATCGCCGACGCCGACCGCGAGCTGTTCGTTCAGAAGGCGATCGCCAAGAACACGCTCGACGCGGACGTTGCGAAGCTGCAGCAGGCGCAGGTCGCCTACGACCAAGCGCGCCGCGACCGCAACGAGACGTACGCCGCGATCGCGCGCCAGTCGCCGGTCCTCTCCGACCGCGTCCGTGCGCAGCGCGACGCCGTCACGCAAGCCGAAGCCGCGCTCGCCGCGGCGCGCGCGAACGCGGCGCAGGACAAGAGCGGCGACGTGCAATCGGCGCAGGCCGACGTGCAGAAAGCCTACGAGGATTGGCGCTACGCGTCGGATCAGGTCGCGCGGCTGCGGATCGCGGCGCCGTACGCAGGCGTGATCCAAACGATCGCCACCCAGAGCGGCGACGCGCTCCGTCCGCTGCAGCCCGGCGATCCGGTGACGGCCGGGCAGCCGGTGATCACGATGTCGGCCGAGGGCGGCTTCATCGTCCGCACCAAAGTCGACGAACAAGATGTCGCCAACGTGCGCATCGGTCAGAAGGCGGTCGTCTCCGGCGAGGATCTCGGCAGCAAGACGCTCCCCGGCCACGTCGCGACGATCGGCGCGGTCGCGCAGAAGAGCGACGATCCCTCGAACACCTCGCGCCAAGTCATCACCACCGTCGCGCTCGAGCGGACCGTCCCGTTCCTGCGCGACGGGATGACGGTCGACGTCGACATCATCACCCTCGAGCGCCCGCACGTCATCGCGCTGCCGTCCGACGCGATCCGCCGCGACCCGGCCAACAAGCCGTACGTCTTGGTGCTCGCGAACGGGAAGGTCGCGAAACGTTCGGTTCGGCTCGGCCCGGTCAACGACGCGCAAGCGACCATCTCGAACGGGCTGAAGGTTGGCGAGATCGTCGTTTCCGAGCGCAACCCCGGGATCGTCGACGGGATGCACGTGACGCCGACCGCCGCGCCGACGACGAGCCCGACGCCCGGCCAGTGACGCGTCTCGGCGCGTACATCGCCGAAGCGTTCGCGGCGATCTGGCGCAACCGCACCCGCTCGATCCTCACGATGCTCGGCATGATCATCGGCACCGCCTCGATCATCGCGGTGCTGGGGATCAGCCGCGCCGCGTCGGGCGGGATCACCAACACGATCAACTCGTTCGGCGAGGCCGGGATCCTGGTCAGCGTCGACCGGCAGCAAGACAACCCGCAGCGCGCGCAGATCCAGTTCCGCGACCTGCCGCGCTTGAGCGAGCTGACCAGCGGGACGAACCACGACCTCACGCCGTTCCTTCAGGCGACGTACCGTTTGCGCGCCAACGGGGTCTCGTACGAGACGACGGTCAGCTCGCAAACCGACTACGCGACCGACAACCTGACGACGCGCGAAGGCCGGCGGATGAACCACGACGACGTCGCGAACGCCGCGCACGTCGCGCTGCTCTCGCACCCGCTCGCGACCCGGTTCTTCCACGACCAGCCGGCGGTCGGGCGCGAGATCCGGATCGGCGGCTCGCGCTTCACGATCGTCGGCGTCTACGACGACCTGCAATCTGCCCTGATCGCGAACCTCGGCGGCGGCGACTACATCGAGATCCCGTACACGACGTTCCACCAGATCAAGCCGGGACCGATGGATTTTCTGCAGAGCTACGCGCGGCGCGGCGTGACGTTCGCCGACGCCAGCGGCGACCTGCAGCACGCGCTCCACCACATCTACGGCGAGCACTCGCTCTATGTCGTGCAGGACTCCGACGCGCAGTTTGCCGCGTTCAACAACGTGCTCGGCATCATCGCGACCGGGTTGACCTCGATCGGCGCCGTCTCGCTGTTCGTCGCCGGGATCGGGATCATGAACATCATGCTGGTCTCGGTCGCGGAGCGCACGCGCGAGATCGGGCTGCGCAAGTCGATCGGCGCGAGCCGGCGCGACATCCTGCTGCAGTTCTTGCTGGAAGCGATCCTGCTCTCGCTGATCGGCGGCGGGATCGGGATGCTGTTCGGAATGCTGACGGTGCTCGCCGCGTACGGCCCGATCGCGGCGTACGTCGGCCCGGCGCCGATCCCGTGGCTGCTGATCGTCTCGATCGCGGTCGGCTTCGCGATGCTGGTCGGCTGCGTCTTCGGCTCGTATCCGGCATACCGCGCGGCGCGGCTAGACCCCGTCGTGGCGCTTCGATCGTAATGCCGGCATGATCGCGTACGTCGCCGAAGCGCTCGCTATGCTGCGCGCGAACCCGATGCGCACGATCCTCACGCTGATCGGGCTCGTCATCGGCGTCACCGCGGTGATCGCGATCGAGGTCGCCGGCGCCGGGCTCTCCGGCGCGGTCGGCGGAACGCTCGGCTCGTTCAGCGACCGCTCGTTCACGATTCTTCCGCAGACTCGTCAAGGCGACTTCGAGCGCGCGCGGATCAAGTACGACGACGTCGTTCGCGGCGCACGTGCGGTTCCGAACATCGCGGTCGGGATCCCGTTCGGCGCGAACACGCGACTGGTTCGCGTCGGGAGGCATCACGCGCGGCTGCAGGTCGCCGCCGGCGTCGACTCGCGCTACGAGACGACCGCGTTGATGTACGGCCGCGGGATCGCGCCGGAAGACGTCGCGGACGCCGCGCACGTCGCCGTGCTGTCGGCGCGCGCGTACGAGCGGTTCTTCCCCGACGGCGGCGATCCGACCGGGCAGAGCGCGCGGATCGGTGACCGGCGCTACGTGATCGTCGGGATTCAGCAGAAGCCTGCCGGCCGGCAGATCAACCTCGGCCGCGGCGACGTCGCGATTCCCTCGACGACCTACGCGCGCGACCTCGCGCGCGGCGACTTCATCCTCGGCGCGACGTTCTTCGTCGACGACGTCGGCCGGCTCGCGTCCGCCGAGTCGGCGATGACCGAATGGTTCCGCACGCTGAAGAAAGGCCGCGTCGAGTACACCACGATCGACAAGCGCGCGCTCTCGAAGGGGATCGACGGGATCTTCGGCGTGCTCACGTTCATCGTGGCGGTGATCGGCGCGGTTTCGCTCGTCGTCGCCGGGATCGGGATCCTGAACATCATGCTGGTCTCGGTCACCGAGCGGACGCGCGAGATCGGGTTGCGCAAGGCGATCGGCGCGACGCGCTCGCAGGTGCTGCTGCAGTTCTTCATCGAGGCGCTCGCGCTCTCGGCGATCGGCTGCGCCGTCGGGCTCGCGCTCGGCGTCGCGATCGGGGCGCTCGTCAACGGCGTCTTCCTGGTGAAGATCTCCGGGATCGTTCCGCAGATCCCGTGGCTGCGCAGCATCGTCATCGCGACCGGCTTCGCCACCGTCGTCACGCTCGCGTTCGGCACCTATCCCGCGTGGCGCGCTGCGACGCTCGATCCCATCGAGGCCCTTCGGTATGAATAGCAACGGTACCGCGATCAACGTCTTCGGCGTCACGAAGACGTATTCGCTCGGCGACGTGAAGGTCGAGGCGCTGCGCGGCGTGACGTTTACCATCGCGCGCGGCGAGTACGTCGCGATCATGGGGCCGTCGGGTTCAGGCAAGTCGACGCTGATGAACGTCCTGGGCTGCCTCGACCGGCCCTCGTCCGGACGCTACCTGCTCGACGGAACCGACGTCTCGACGCTCGACGACGACCAGCTCGCGCACATCCGGCTCAAGAAGCTCGGCTTCGTCTTCCAAGGCTTCAACCTGCTGGCGCGAACGAGCGCGCTGAAGAACGTCGCGCTGCCGCTTTTCTACGCCGGCGTCGGAACGCGCGCGCGCAACGAGCAGGCGTCGGGGCGGCTTACCGAGGTCGGGCTCGGCGACCGGATGGACCACAAGCCGAACGAGCTCTCCGGCGGGCAGCAGCAGCGCGTCGCGATCGCCCGCGCGCTGGTGAACGATCCGGCCGTCCTGCTCGCCGACGAACCGACCGGCAACCTCGACTCGCAAACCAGCGAAGAGATCATGGGTTTGTTCGAGCACTTGAACGAAGGCGGCCGAACGATCATCATGGTGACGCACGACGAGGACGTCGCCAGCCATGCCAGACGGATCATCAGGCTCCGGGACGGCAGCATCGTCGACGACCAGCCGACCGCTCGAGGTTAAAAGCTCGGGAAAAGCAGGGCGCAAAGCGTTACCTCGAGCGCGGTCGTCCGGTAGAATCGCCCCGTCCCACCCCTTAAGGAGAACCGGACCATCGTGACATCACGTACCAGCATCTTCGGAATGGCGGTCGTCGGGCTGATCGGCGCGATCATCGGGAGCTTCTCGATGATGCTCTACGCGAGCACGCACTTCACGGGCGTCGCCGGCCCCGGCAACACGCCACCCGCAGTCCAAGCCGCCCCCATCGTCACCGGCGGCACCACCGACCAGGACCGCATCGTCAACGCCGTCCGGCGCGTCGAACCCTCGGTGGTCGCGCTCCAGGTCATCGTGAACGGAACGCGCCTTGTCCCGACCGACCCGTTCTCGCAGCTCTACGGCGCCGCACCGTATCAGCGGCAGACCGTCCGAGAGCCTGTTTCCGGATCCGGCTTCGTCTACTCGCGGGACGGGCTCATCATCACGAACGCCCACGTGGTTCCGAAGGGGACGACGAAGATCACGGTCGTCTTCGCCAACGGCGACCGGCAACCGGGCCGCCTCTTCTCGTCGAACCCGGGGATCGACTTGGCGCTCGTGAAAGTCGACGGCTACGCGAAGCTCCCGCCGCCGGTCCAGTTCGCCGACAGCTCGAAGCTGCAGTCCGGCCAGTGGGCGATCGCGATCGGCGAGCCGCTCGCGCTCCAGCGCTCGGTTTCGGTCGGCGTCGTCTCCGGCTTCAACCGTGACGAGCCGATCCAGGGCGACGACCAGCAGGTCCACCTGTTCAAGGGCCTCCTCCAGACTTCGGCCCCGATCAACCCGGGTAACTCCGGCGGCCCGCTCGTCGACTACGACGGCCGGGTGATCGGCGTGAACCAGTCGACCGCCAATCCAGCCGCGGCGCAGGGGATCGGTTTTGCGATCCCATCAGACACGGTCAGCCAGACAGCCGTCGCGCTCGCGAAGGCGCAGGGCCAGACGATCAACGGTACCGGCACCGGGACCGGCATCGGCTACCTCGGCGTGCTCGTACAGCCAATCGACAACAATACCCGCACGCAGATCAGCTACCCTGATCAGGGCGGTGTCGTCGTCGTCCGCGTTGATCCCGGCCAAGCTGCCGACCAAGCGGGGCTGGAGCCGGGCGACGTGATCCAAATGCTGAACGGGAAAGCCGTAAACCAGCCCGCTGACGTAACAAGCGTGATTAAAGCGACGAAACCAGGCCAGCAAGTCACGATGCGCGTCTGGGCGCAAGGTGTCAAGAAGCTCGTTCAAGTCAAAGTTGGCGAGCAACCGGCCGACCTCTACCTTCAGCAGCAGCAGAACCGCTAACAGGGCCGGGCATTTCAGACGCGGCGGGCACGCAGCGCCGCGTCTGAAATGCTCCTGCGCTCCGCGCTCAAACAGTGAAGACGTCTGAGCCAGTGCCAAGGCTCGGGTCGTCGACGAATTGACTAGGGTCGACCGCAAAGCCGCCAATTTCGTTGCCCCAGGCGTCGAAGAACATCCCCGACGCCACCGAACTCGAACCTGGGCCGCCATCGGGCAGATTGATGTAGATCCAGGATCCAGCTGGACAGTAACTGGCGGTGTCGCTGATCACATTCCCGTTCGGGAAGGCGACGATGGTAACGACGGTGACTGAGATGGCGCCCGCCGGAACCCACTGCCGCACCTCAAGCGAGAGCGCCGGCAGGGCTGTCGCAAGGAGCATCCCGGCGACCAAGACGGTATGACGTAGGGTGCGGACGATCGTGCGTTTCACTGTGGCACCGCACCGGCTCGCGCCGCCCACGACGGCAACTTGCCGTTGGGCGGGATCGCGATGGTGGTCGCTCCGGGTAATGATTGAACCGTCGCATTCACCGAGAAGTGAAATGTCTGGCCGGTCGCTGCATCGACGACGGTCACGCCGGCCGGCGTGTGCGTCACGGCCGACGATCCGATGAACGTTCCGTAGCGGTTACCGTCGATGATCCCGATCGCCGTACCCTTGTACACTCGCGCGTCCGGCCGAATCTGGAATTTCGCGGGCAGCAACGCCATCACACGCGCGACTGCTCTTGCTTGATCTACAGCCGCGTTCTTCTGAACATGGGGAGGCGCAACCGTCGTTGTCATCCCCCCGCCGCAGCCGGCTAAGGCTAGCGCCACGCCGCCAATGAGAAAAACCCGAACTCTCATTTGATTTCCCTTTCGAAAGCAGATAGTGCCATGGCCCTCGACTCGAAGGCCAGTCCGTGGCACCCGATTGTTGCCTCGCCTGCCGGAGCGACCCCTGGCCATCAAGCAGCAGCCTGCTCGCTAGCCGCTGGTAGCGACTCAGATCTCGGTCGGCTCGCAGCATACAAGCAGGCGCTATGCGGCTAGTACGAAAAGGCGATCACGATCGTGCCGGACGCGCGCCAGCGGCGAACGCTGGGCGAGCCGGGCGACGTCATCCAGACGGTCAACGGCAGACCGGTCGACACGTCGACGTCCTTCGTCTCCACGATCGGAGCGATGAAGCCCGGCGACAAGGTCACGCTGCGCGTCTGGCAGCACGGCGTCAAGCGCAACGTGCAAGTCGCGTTGGGCGAGCAACCGGCCGACCTCTACCTGCAGCAGCAGCAAGAGCAGCAGAATCCGTAGTCGCGGACGCGACTACGGCCTGCGCCGCGCGGCCTGACCGTTGATCGTCGTCGTCGTGTTCCCGACCTGCACGCTCGCGGTGTGGACGTTGCCCGCATCACCGAAGGTGATCGTGCACGTCCCTCCCGTCGTTCCGCCCGAGATCGTAAAGGCCGCCTGCGGTCCGGTTCCGCTCTGCGGCTGTACGTTCGCGATCGCGCCGCACCCGTTCGTCTCGCTGATCGGACCGGTGTAGCCGTTTTCCGTTACCGTGATCGGAACCGAGTTGGACTGCGCCGAAAGCTCGGCACGATTCGGCTGCGCCGACAGCGATCCGGGTGAGCCGGTGGCCGGCGTTCTCGCTCCCGCCGCGGCGAACAGCGCTTGCGTACCGTGCGCGCTATTCGGCGAGTGGCTCCCGGCCGGCACTACTCCGAATCCCACCACGGTAGGCTGGTTGCGAAACACGATGTTGCCGCTCGGGTCTACCGCGCCGAGGTCAGCGGCCAACGGGAAGGTAGCGATCGGGGTCACCGACGTGCTGCGTCCCGGCACGAACGAGGAGGACGCGTAAATCCGGATCTCCGGCGTGTAGGGCTGCAACGCGATCAAATTTCCGGATGCGTCGAAGCCGAGGATTGTCAACGGGTTCGGGTAGTCCGAGATCGCCGATACGAGCGTCAGTGAGCCGTCGCCGTTCAACAGGAGGCGGTAGATCATCTCGTACCAGACGGTCCCGTGTATGTTCAGCGGCTGGTGCACGGCAAGGTAAAAGCACTGATCCGCATCTCGAAAGTAGAGCGCGCTGACGCCCGAGCCTTGGACCCCTTGCGGAAGCGGAACCTTGACCGCCGACGACGTCCCGTTGACGAGCGCAACGCGATAGATCGTCCAAAACAGACCGCTCGGCTGTTCGAATTCGAAGTACGCGCTTCCGTGACCGTCCAGCGCGAGGTAGTAGGCGAAGTCGCCGACAGGCGGTACCGGAAACGTCGTCGTCTGAAGAGGCGGAACGTTACCGCCCGTCGTTCCGGAGAATTTCTGGATCACCATTGTTGGACCTGGGGCGTAGGAACCGGTGAGCGTATACGGATTGCCCGCCGAGTCGACCGCCAGCGAACCGGCAGAGTTCAGGTTCGTGTTCGAGCCGGCGATTGCGAGGCTGGGCTGCAGCGTCGCGGCATCCACACGTTCCAGCGTAAGAGGCGGGGCGAACGTGCTTCCCTGTGCGACGAGGAGCCAGAAACCCGAGACGCCCACCGACTGGCTCGGCGTGAACGTCGCGCTGCCGGTCGGCCCGCCCGAGATCGACGCGGTGATCGTCGCGCTGCTCAGCGCCGCGCCACTGTAGCTCAAGCAGACCGGCTGATACTGATTGCCCGACTGATTCGTCGTTACCGAGCCGGCGGGAGGCGCCGCCTGCGTGTTGCACGTGCCGTCGCTTCCGGCAAGATAGAGCCCCGTCGCTCCGGACGAGTCGGAATCGCTCACCGCGATCGCCGGCAGCACGCCGGGGGCGCCGACGACCGTGTAGCCGGCAGCATCGAGCGGCAGCAGGGTAACCGGAACGATCGCGACGCTGCCGGTCGGCGGCGAAGCGTTGCCGAGCGTGACGTGCAGCCCCGCGATCACGGCGTTGAACGTGACGTTCACGACGTTCGAGGCGTCGAGCACGATGGTAGCTTGCGCCGTGCCTTGCGAGAGAACGTTGTTCGACGCGTCGAGCAGCGTGATCGTGAACGTGTCGGTTCCGACCGGCGCGTCGACGTTGTAGACGGTGCACGTTCCCGAGATCGGCGGCGAGGGACACGTCGCGGCCCCGCTGACAGAAAAGTTCTGAGGCGCGCCGCCGTTGACGACGATGCGCACGGTCGACGTCGCGGGCGAGACGTACTTCGGCACCTTGCGGTGCGCCGACGTACCGAACGACGCCGGGATCACGATCGAGATCGAAACCGGGACCGTCCGGCCGCTCGGGGTCGGCGTCGGCACCGGCGGCGGATTCGACCCGCCGCCGCCCCCGCCGCACGCCGCCAAAGCAAGACAAGCAAAGGAAGCGGCGAGAGGCAGAATGCGACGGAGTCCCATTAGGTGGGATTACGGTGAATCCGCAATACCGCCTGGGGGGACGGTGCCTCCGGCCGTACCCCTTGCAGCCGGCTGCTCGCAGTTCCGGCGCAACCCACGTGCCAAAATTTCTGTCACAGCTAGGGAGTGGAACAAGACCGCCTGGACCTCGTATCATAGGCGGTGGTCGCCCGCGGGCGAAGTCTTCTCTCACACCCCTTGAGCTGCGGTAAGCGGCAAGGCCCGAATGGGAGCGATCCCTGACGGCTGGTCCACGCGGCTCGGAAAGCGAGAACAGAACTACATGGCAAAAGTGGTCGGAATCGACCTCGGCACGACCAATTCGGTCGTCGCCGTGATGGAAGGGCAGTCCCCGACCGTCATCGCCAACTCCGAAGGATCGAGAACGACTCCTTCGGTCGTGGCGTTCACGAAGACCGGCGAACGACTCGTCGGCCAGCTTGCGAAGCGCCAGGCCGTCACCAACCCGGACCGCACGATCTCCTCGATCAAGCGGTACATGGGGACCGATCATAAGGTCAAGATCGACGGCAAGGACTACACGCCGCAAGAGATCAGCTCGATGATCCTGCAGAAGCTCGTCAACGACGCTTCTTCGTATCTCGGCGAGCGGGTCACCAAAGCAGTCATCACCGTCCCGGCGTATTTCAACGACGCGCAGCGTCAAGCGACGAAGGACGCGGGCAAGATCGCGGGGCTCGAAGTCCTGCGCATCATCAACGAGCCGACGGCCGCCGCATTGGCGTACGGACTCGACAAGAAGGCCAGCGAGACGATCCTCGTGTGGGATCTCGGCGGCGGCACGTTCGACGTGTCGATCCTCGAGGTCGGCGACGGCGTCTTCGAAGTGAAGTCGACCAACGGCGACACGCACCTCGGCGGCGACGACTACGACAAGCGCATCGTCGACTGGCTCGTCGGCGAGTTCCGCAAGGACCAGGGGATCGACCTGAGCGGCGACCGCCAGGCGCTGCAGCGGCTCACCGAAGCGGCTGAGAAGGCGAAGATCGAGCTCTCCGGCACGGTGCAGACGACGATCAACCTGCCGTTCATCACGGCCGATCAGAACGGTCCCAAGCACCTCGATATCACGCTGACGCGCTCCGACTTCGAGCGGTTGACGCAAGATCTCACCGATCGCTGCGTCCAGCCGTTCAAGAACGCGATCGCCGACGCGAAGCTCGACGTCTCCCAGATCGACGAAGTCGTGATGGTCGGCGGCAGCACGCGCATGCCCGTGATCCAGGAGCTGGTCAAGAAGCTGACCGGCAAAGAGCTGAACCAGTCCGTCAACCCCGACGAAGTCGTCGCGGTCGGCGCTGCGATCCAAGCCGGCGTTCTGGCGGGCGAAGTCCGCGACGTCGTGCTGCTCGACGTGACCCCGCTCTCGCTGGGTCTGGAGACCCTCGGCGGCGTGAACACGAAGCTGATCGAGCGCAACACCACAATCCCGACGCGCAAGACGCAGGTCTTCACGACGGCGGAAGACGGTCAGACCTCGGTCGACATCCGCGTGCTGCAAGGCGAACGCGAGATGGCGAACGACAACAAGGAGCTCGGGCGCTTCCGGCTCGAGGGGATCCCCGCCGCACCGCGTGGCGTCCCGCAGGTCGAAGTGACGTTCAACATCGACGCCAACGGCATCGTGAACGTCTCGGCGAAAGACCTGGGGACCGGCAAGGAGCAGCAGATCCAGATCACCGCGTCGACCAACCTCAACAAGGACGAAGTCGACCGGATGGTGCGCGACGCCGAAGCGTTCGCGGCGCAGGACAAGGCCAAGAAGGAAGAGGCCGAGATCCGCAACACCGCGTCCTCGCTCATCTACTCGACCGAGAAGTCGTTGAAGGAAGTCGGCGACAAGGCCGATCCGACCGTCAAGGGCGAGGTCGAGAGCGCGCTCACCGAGCTCAAGACGATCTCGGAGAACGGCAGCGTCGACGAGGTGAAAGCCGCGACCGAGAAGCTGCAGCAGGCCTCGTACAAGATGGCGGAGCTGCTCTACAAGTCGACGGGCGCGTCGGCCGACGGTGCCGCTTCTTCGACGAACGGTGCTGGTGCTCCGCACGAAGAGACGGCGGCGAACGGTGCGCACGCAGCGGGCGACGACGTGATCGACGCCGAGTTCAAGGAAGCGAAGTAACGCTGCCGTGAACGACGACACCGCGACGGGCGCGGCGGCCGGCGAAACGGCTACCGCGCAGAACGGCGCGGCGGAGCAGCAGGGCGGCGAGAGCGATCTCGCCGCCGAGCTCACCGCGGCGCGCGCCAAAGCGGAGGAGAAC
Organism: Candidatus Elarobacter sp.; assembly: GCA_035939295.1. Classification (GTDB taxonomy): domain Bacteria; phylum Vulcanimicrobiota; class Vulcanimicrobiia; order Vulcanimicrobiales; family Vulcanimicrobiaceae; genus Vulcanimicrobium. The sequence continues at coordinate 24,318 of DASZGA010000048.1, forward strand.
TACAACAAGTTCCTCTACGCGATGGCGGATTTCGAGAACTACAAGAAGCGCATCGAACGGCAGCTCGCCGAGATCGCGCTCGCCGGCAAGAAGTCGGTCCTCACCAAAGTGCTCCCCGTGCTCGACAACCTCGAGCGCGCGGTCGCGTTCGAGGATTCCGAAGGGTTGCGCGACGGGCTGCAGGCGACGCTGCGGATGTTCGAAAATGCGCTGTCGGGCGAAGGCGTGAAGGGAATCTCGCTCAAGGGATTGCCGTTCGATCCGCGTCTCGCCGAAGCGATCGCGACGCAGACGGCGCCCGAAGGGGTCGACGAGGGCACCGTCCTCGACGAAGCCCACAAGGCCTACACGATCGGCGACGAGGTGCTGCGCCCGGCGCAAGTGGTCGTCGCCAAGAATCCGTGAACTACAAGGACTACTATTCCATTCTCGGCGTGCCGAAGTCGGCCGCCGAGAAAGACGTCAAGAGCGCGTACCGGAAGCTCGCCCGCAAGTGGCACCCCGACGCGAACCCCGACAACGCGCGCGAGGCGGAAGAGAAGTTCAAGGACATCCAGGAGGCGTACGAAGTTCTCGGCGATCCCGAGAAGCGCAAGAAGTACGACTTTCTGGGTTCGGATTGGCAGCGCGCGGCGCGCGAGGCCGATTCGGCGCGCTCGTACCGCCAAGCGCAGGGCGCCGACTTCGGCGACTTCAGCGGCTTCGGGAACGCCGGCGCCGGATCGCCGGGCGGCGCGAGCGGCTTCTCCGATTTCTTCGACATGTTCTTCTCCGGGATCGGCCGTCAGCGGACGGCCGGTTCGGCGGGGTTCGGGCAGTCGCGGCAGCGAGGTGAAGACTTGGAGTCGACGATCGAGCTCTCGTTGCACGACGCGTTCGAAGGCGGCAAGAAATCCATCACGCTGCAAGTCGAGGACGTCTGCCCGCGCTGTCACGGCACGGGAACCGACCGCAACCGCATCTGCCCGCAGTGCCACGGCACCGGGCGCGTGCGCGAGACGAAGCGGTTCGACGTCACGATCCCGCGCGGGGTCCGCGACGGACAGCGGATCCGGCTCGCCGGACAAGGCGCGAGCGGCCCCGGCGGCGGCCCGCGCGGCGACCTCTACCTGGTCGTCCACCTGGCGAGCGACAACCACTACGAGCGCAAAGGCGACGATCTCTACCTCGACCTTCCCGTGAGCATCTACGAGCTGATCCTCGGCGGCGACGTCCGCGTCCCGACGATGACCGGCGACGTGACGATGACGATCCCGGCCGGAACGCAGAACAACAAGATGCTGCGGCTTTCCGGGAAAGGGATGCCGAAGCTCAAGGACGGCGGCTACGGCGACGAGTACGTCCGTTTGATCGGACAGCTCCCGACGAACCTCACCGACAAAGAGCAGAAGCTCTTCCGCGAGCTGTCCGTCATCCGCAACGGCAAGAAATAGAACGGAGGTTGCTCGCCGCATGAGCAACGCGCAGAACGAGACCGTCAGAAGCCGCGAGGTCCGGCTGGCGTCGCGGCCGCAGGGCGAGCCGAAGGACGAAGACTTCGCGCTCGCCACCGCCGAGATCGGGCCGCCCGGCGAGGGCGAGGTGCTGGTGCGCAACTCGCTGATCTCGGTCGAGCCGTACATGCGCGGGCGGATGAACGATACGAAGTCGTACGTCCCGCCGTTTCAGATCGGCGAGCCGCTGAGCGGCGCCGCCGTCGGGACCGTGGTCGCTTCGCGCAACCCCGAGATCCCGTTCGGCGCGACCGTGCTGCACGACCGCGGCTGGCGCGAGCACGCCGTCGTCCCGGCGAAGAGCGCCCGCGTCGTCGACACGCGGACCGTTCCGGCGGAGACGTATCTGGGCGCGCTCGGCACGACCGGTTTCACGGCGTGGGTCGGATTGCGAATCATCGCCGATGCGAGACCAGGCGAGACAGTGTTCGTCTCGGCGGCGGCGGGCGCCGTCGGCTCGATGGCGGTGCAGCTCGCGAAGCGCTGGGGATTGCGCGTAATCGGTTCGGCGAGCGCGCCGGAGAAAGCGCGCTTCGTGCGCGAGGAGCTCGGCGCCGACGCTTCGTTCGACTATCACGACGATCCGGCGAAGCAGCTGCGCGAGCTCGCGCCGCACGGGATCGACGTGTACTTCGACAACGTCGGCGGCGAACAGCTGGAAGCCGCGATCGGCGCGACGCGCGACTTCGCGCGAATCGTGATGTGCGGGGCGATCTCGCGCTACAACGACGCGCACCCGCCCTCGGGGCCGCGCAACCTGTACCTCGCGATCGGCCGCCGCTTGCGGCTGCAAGGCTTCATCGTGAGCGATCACCTCGCGCGCTTCCGCGAGTTCGCCGCCGAGGTCGCGCCGCTGATCGCCGCCGGCGAGCTGAAGGCGCCGACGACGTTCGTCGACGGGCTCGAGAACGCGCCGCGCGCGCTGATGCAGCTGCTGCAGCCCAACGCGAACGTCGGGAAAATCGTCGTTCGGGTGTAGCGGTGCAGCGCGTCCGGGTCGCGTTCGTCTCATTCATCGCATCGGCCGCGCCGCTCGCGGCGTGGTGCGGGAGCGCGTACGCCGCCGAGTCCGATCCGCACCCCGGGCCGTCGGCAGCACAGGTCGGCCGCTGGATCGCCGAGGACGCAGCTGCGCTGCGGCACGCGCCGCGGGGGAGCCGGGATCGCGTCATCCACTACGGCGGCTTGCTGAACTGGCTCTGGATCGCGGGCCGCGACGTCGAGCTGCGGCGCGAGCTGGCGCGGGTGGACGAGCTTTTCGCCGGCGCTTCGGAGCCGCGGGCCGACCCGCCGTTTTTCAGCGGCGACCGCTCCGCTGCGTTCGCAGTGTACGCCGGCGAGGACATGCGCACGACGATCGCACTCGCGCGGGCGGCGCGCTGGAACGAGGTCGTCCGGCGGTTGCGGAAGGCGTCGGCGAGCTCAGAGCACCCCGACCGCGTCATCGCGATCGCGCTGCTCGAAGGCGACGCCTACGCGGCGTGCCGACACTGGTACGATGCGCGCAAGACGTGGTATCGTGCGTTCTCGACGGCCGTCTGGACGCGGTCGCAGATGCGCCGCTTCTTTCCGGAGTGGACCTCCGCGATGCGGCGGCTCGTCCGCTATCGCGTCGCGAGCGGACAGCCCTCGGCGGCGAGCGGCTGTCGCGGATTGCCGGCCCCGATCATCGATCCGATCGAGTGAAGCGCCGCAAACTGTGCGGCGACGCGACGAGGGGGGAACCTTGCCGCTCCGAACGGGTTCTATGAAGAGATGTTAGGCGGCGGCCCCCCGGTCCACTTGATGTGGTCCAGCATGTTCAACCCCGATCGTCCGAAGATGACGAGGCGGGTCGACCTGCGCCGCATCCTCGCGTTCTTCCGGCCGTACACGGTGCAGCAAGCGCTGGTGCTCGTCTGCATCTTCGTCGTCTCGCTGCTCGGGCTGCTTCCGCCCCTGTTCACGAAGTGGCTGATCGACGGCGCGATCCCGGCGCACGACATGCACGGCGTGTGGATCGACGTCGGCGGGATGGTCGGGGTCGCGGTGGTGGCCGGGGTGATCGGCGTCTACCAGGGCTATCTGAACTCGCTGGTCGGCGAAGGGATCATGCGCGACATCCGCACCAGCCTGGTCGCGCACCTGCACAAGATGCCGCTCTCGTTCTTCACCGGAACGAAGACCGGCGAGATCATGAACCGCGTCTCGAGCGACGTCGACAACATCGACAACGTCGTCACCGGGACGATGATCTCGATCGTCACCAACTTCTTCACGATGTTCACGACGGTGGTGACGATCTTCATCCTCGACTGGCGGCTCGCGCTGGTCGCGATGGCGATCATCCCGCTGATGATCCTGCCGCTCTCGCCGGTCGGCCGCAAGATGTACGACATTCGCAAGCGGACCCGCGAGAAGCGCGACGAGATCGAGTCGATCACCCAGGAGACGCTCTCGATCTCCGGGATCACGCTGATCAAATCGTTCGTGCGAGAGCGGTACGAGCGGTCGCGCTTCTACACGGTCGGGACCGAGCTGATGAAGCTCGAGATCAAGCTGACGATGGTCGGCCGCTGGTTCCTGGCCGCGATCACGGCGATGGTGATCCTTGGTCCGGCGATCGTTTGGCTCGTCGGCGGCTGGCTCGCGATCTACGGCGCGGTCACGGTCGGAACGATCGTCGCGTTCGTCGCGTACCTCGGGCGGCTCTACGGTCCCGCTTCCGCGCTGGCCGGCGTGCAGGTGCAGATCGTTTCGGCGTTCGCGGTCTTCGAGCGGATCTTCGAATATCTCGACATGGAACCGGAGGGCGCTGAGAAGCCCGACGCGATCGCGCTCCGCGACGTGCGCGGCGGGGTCGCATTCGACGACGTCGAGTTCTCGTACACGCCGGAGCGCAGCGCGCTGAACGGCGTGACGTTCACGATCGCGCCGGGGCAGATGGCGGCGTTCGTCGGTCCCTCCGGCGCCGGAAAGACGACGATCACGCAGCTCGTTCCGCGCTTCTACGACCCGCAGTCGGGCGCGGTGCGCGTCGACGGCGTCGACGTCCGCGACGCGACGCTCGCATCGCTGCGCGAGAACATCGGGATCGTCACGCAGGAGACGTACCTCTTCCACGATACGATCGCGGCGAATCTGCGCTACGCGCGCCCGGACGCGACCGAGGCGCAGCTGGTCGCGGCCGCGCGCGCCGCCAACATCCACGAGTTCGTCGCCTCGCTCCCCGACGGCTACCAGACCGTCGTCGGCGAGCGCGGGCACAAGCTTTCGGGAGGCGAGCGCCAGCGGCTCGCGATCGCGCGCGTCCTGTTGAAGAACCCGCGAATCCTGATCCTCGATGAAGCGACCAGCGCGCTCGACTCGGCGAACGAGGCGGCGATCCAAGCCGCGCTGGTCCCGCTGATGGAAGGCCGCACGAGCTTGGTGATCGCGCACCGCCTCTCGACGATCCTGAACGCCGACGTGATCTTCGTCGTCGAGCACGGCCGGATCACCGAGCACGGAACGCACGCCGAGCTGCTCGCGCGCAACGGCGCCTACGCGCGGCTCTACTGGAAGCAGTTCCGCGACCGCGCCGTAACCGAAGCCGTCGGGACATAGAAACGCGCGTGGGCCTTGCGGTTCGCGGGCTGACGAGACGGTTCGACGGCAAGACGGCGGTCGACGATCTCTCGTTCGAGGTCGCGCGCGGCGAAGTAGTCGCGGTCGCGGGCCCGAACGGCGCGGGGAAGTCGACGACGTTCCTGTGTCTGGCGGGACTGCTGCGCCCCGACGCGGGGACGATCGCGTTCGACGGCGAGTTGCTCGGCCCCGAGCGCGGCCGCACCGTCGCGCTGATCCCTGAGACGCCCGACGTCTATCCGATGCTCTCTGTGTGGGAGCATCTGGCGTTCGTCGCGGCGCTCACGAAACAGCCTGCGGGGTGGGAAGCACGCGCGGAGTCGTTGCTCGAGCGGCTTGCGATGGCGCCCGAGCGCGACACGCTCGGCAGCGCGCTCTCGAAGGGTATGCGCCAGAAGACGCTGATCGCGGCGACCGTCCTGGGCGGCGCGCCGGCGCTGCTGCTCGACGAGCCGATGATCGGCCTCGACCCGCTCGGCCAGCGCGAGCTGCGGGCGATCGTCGCCGACTTGCGCGCGGAGGGGCACGTCGTGCTGGTTAGCTCCCACTTGCTGGAGAGCGCGGCGGCGATGTGCGACCGGATGCTCGTCATCGACCGCGGGAAGCTGGTCGCGAGCGGAACGATCGAAGAGCTGCGTGCGCGGCGCGGCGACGGCTCGATCGAGGACGTCTTCCTCGACGTGACGCGCTCGTGAACGTCCTCGCGGCGCTTTCGTACGGCGACCGCCGCGTCCTGATCAACACGCTGCGCGAATTGCGCAAACACCCCGGCCGCCTGGTGCTGTGGTCGCTGTACGCGCTCGGCATCGTCGGGATCGTGTTCGCGAAAGTGCTGACGCCGGCGAGCACCGCGGCGCCGCCCGACGACTGGCGGGTCGCGATCTGGGATTTTTGGGCGTGCGGGTTCGTCGTCGCGTTCGGCGTCGTGCTTGCGAGCGGGACGTCGCGGACGCTCGGCGTCTTCTCCTCGCGCACCGAGGCGCTGCTCTTGACGCGCGCCGCGGCGCCGCCGCTCGCGGTCGCCGCGTACTTGCAAATGCGGGCCGTCCTCACCACGCTGGCGCAAGGGATCGGGCGCTTCGCGTATTTGATTTTGTTCGGGATCCCGGCCGCGACGACGTGGCACGCGCTGGCCGCGCAGGTCGTCTTCTTCGCCGCCGGCGGCGCCGCGGTCGCGAGCATCGCGCTCCCGCGCGCGCTTGCGCGCGGCGCGTCGCGAATCGTTGCGATGATCGCCGGCACCGCGATCGCGATCGTCGCCGCGCTGCCGATCCTCGCCGACACCGCGCGCCTGCTGCACATCGTGGAAGCCGAGCCGCTGCTGCGCCGCTTCCAGCCGGTTCATCCGGGCTTCGTGCTGAACGTGCTGATCCACGGCGACCTGTGGCCGATCGCGATCCCGCTCGCGGTTGCGATCGGCGCGACCGTCGCGTTCGTGCTCGCGGCGCGCGATGCGTATCCGGAGCTCTACGCGATCTCGCTGGCGCACTTCGAGTGGCGAACGCGGTGGCGCAACCGTCGCGACCCGGCCGCCGCCGCAAACGAAGCCGCACCGGCGCGCGTGCGCATCGCGCGTTTTCACAGCAACAGCTCGCCGTTTCGCGGCGCGTTCGCGCTGGTCTGGACCGACATGCTGACGTTCTCGCGCCGTGTCGCGCCGGCGATCACTGCGCTCGCCGCGGCCGGTGCGCTCGCCGCCGGCGCGGGACTCGCCGCGTTCGCGCAGCGCGGCGGCGACTTGGGGATCGGCGTGATCGTCGGAATGGTGCCCGGCTTCTATGTCGCCATCGCATCGACGATGGGTCTGCGACTCGCGCCCGCGATGCGGATGCCGCTCTTCTGGCTCGGC